>CAXTNQ010000165.1:0-6049 GCA_964245745.1 uncultured Jatrophihabitantaceae bacterium | reverse complement strand
CCCCAGCGGACCGGCATGCCGAGCACCCGGTCCTCGCCGCGGAACTGTTCCTCCCGGGCGAGGTCGCAACTCGTCGGCGACAGCAGTCGCGCGCCATGGACGGTTCCTCCGCAGGCCAGCACCGACTGCACGAGAGCGACTGAGCGTGCGTTGCCATAGCCGCCGGCCGCGGGGATCTGCGCCCGGCGCCAGGCCACGCTGTTCGCGTCGCGGACCCGCACGGGCGTCGCGGCGCCTCGGGCCGCGGTCGCGCTGGCCGCGCCCGCCACGTAGTCCTCGCTTCGGGTGGGCGGCGGGACGGCGAGCGCCAGCCGGCGATCGTGCGCGGCGGGCAGCCCGATGTGGAAGTCGGCACCCAGCGGTCCGGCCACCTCCGCGGCGAAGTACTCGCCTACGGTCCGGCCGGTAATGCGCCGGATCACCTCGCCCGCGAGGAAACCCTGGGTGAGCGAGTGGTAGCCGGCGGCCGTCCCCGGCTCCCACTCGGGAGCCTGCGCCGCCAGCCGTGCCGTGGCGGCCGACCAGTCCTCGGCCTCCTCGATCGACCCGTACCAATGAGGGAGGCCGGCGGTGTGCGCGAGGACGTGCCGTACCAGCACTCTCTCTTTGCCCGCCGCCGCGAACTCGGGCCAGTACCGCGACACCGGCGCCGACAGGTCGAGCTCACCACGATCGGCGAGGACGAGGGCGCACACCGCCGTCATCGTCTTGGTCACGGAGAACACGCTCGCGATCGTGTCCCGCTGCCACCGGACGGTCCGCGCCGCGTCGGTGTACCCGCACCAGACGTCGACCACTGGCTCGCCGTCGATGAAGACCGAGACAGAGCCGCCGACGTCCCCCTCGTCCAAGAGCCGAGCCAGCACGTTCGGCACCGCCACGAACAGGTCGTCGTACGTACCCTCGATCGCATCCATGGGCTCATTAGGCCAACACAGGCCTGTCGGGGACCACCAGTTTTCCGGTTCGGCATGTCCGCCGGGCGGATCGCGCGTCGCGATGGGGCGTGCCGACCGCGGCAGCGTGAGCCGGTGACGCCTCCTGCAGGCGCGTCCTCGCGGCGCGCTCCCAGCCCTGCTGACCGGACTGGCAGCAGCCTTCCCCGACAGCCGTCACCACCTCGAGCGAGCCCAGCCCGTCGGCCTGGTGAGTGACCGTCGCGCAGCACGATCCACTACCGAGAACCGTGGGCCGCTGCTGCGTAGCGTTCTAATGATGATGGACGTCGAGGAGCGCTGGACTCCTCGCCTGCACTTGCGCCGGTTGACCCGCGCTGACATGCCGGTGATGGTCTCCATCCGGGCCGATCCGCGTACGAATGCCCATCGGCCCGGTGGGCCACCTTCGGTTGCCGACAGCACCCGGACCGTCGAGGAGTTCTTGCACGGATGGCACGAGTACGGGCTCGGTTACTGGGCTGTCGAGCAGGGCAGAGCCATCGTCGGCGTCTCGGGAGTACGGCCGACGGTGTTCCGCGATCGCCCGTGCTGGAACCTCTACTACCGGTTCACGCCCGCGGTCTGGGGGGCGGCGTCGCCGTGGAAGCCGCCAAGGAGGCGGTGCTAGTGGCGGAAGACCGAAACCCTTCTTGGCCAGTGGTCGCTCGCACTCGTCCGACGAACCATCCGGCTGCGCGGGTAGCGGAGAAGGTCGGACTGATCCGGCGACCCGATCTCGATGCGGACGGCTCCACAATCTTCGCGCACCATTGGTAGTCGCGCTCGGCCATCCGCCTGCGCGCACTTGCTCAGGAGGCGTGCTGTTCGCCGAGCTTGTCGAGTAGCAAGGAACGCGCGAACGTCGATGCGGGTATGTGCCGCTGTTCGGCGGCGCGCTGGATGGCGTCGTACTCGGACTGCCGGAGCCGCAGGGTGAGCATCCGGGACCGGTTGGGCCAACTGATCGAGGTTCCGGCGGGAAAGTCGGTCTCTGGATCGGCTTCGGCGACAGCCTCGGCTCGTGCGGCTTCCTCGTCCAGTTGACGGGCCAGTTCCGGATCGAGTCGCTTGCTCATGAGGTTCTCCCCTCGGTGTACAGGCGCAAGGCGCGGCCGCTGGCTGGCCAGGCGGTCATACCGTGCAGGTCGCCATCCAGGTCGCGTAGACGAGCACGAGCAATACGGCGCCAGCGCCGGCCGAGTAGCCGATGATCGCGAGCGCGTTGATGCGCGAGCTCCAGTATGGGTCGACTTGCACGGCGTCGACGTCGTTGATCGCTTCGTTGAACCAGTCCAGTTGGACGTCGACCGGTGCTGGACGGCTTCGGCCGACCAGCTCACCGCCACCGATTGAGCGTACACGAATAGTGTACAGAAGCGGACACTTGACGGCAGCGCCCGCTGTGCCGACATCGCCCGACGACGAGTCGGCCTAATCCGCAGGAGGACGTCATGTCCGCGATATTCATCGGATACGCCAGGGTGTCCACCGAGGAACAGGACCTGACCGCGCAACGCGACGGTCTGACCCGACTCGGCGTGGAACCGCCTCGTATCTATGTCGATCATGGCCTTACTGGCACCAACCGAGACCGGCCTGGACTGCGCGAAGCTCTGGCAGCCTGCCGGGCCGGCGACACGCTGGTCGTCACCAAGCTCGACCGATTGGCCCGCTCTCTACCCGACGCGCGGGCGATCTCCGAGGACCTGACCCGACGCAAGGTGCGACTCAGCCTCGGCGGCTCCGTGTACGACCCGACCGATCCGGTCGGCCGGTTGCTGTTCAACGTCCTCGCGATGGTGGCTGAGTTTGAGGCCGACCTCATCCGCAGTCGAACGAAAGAAGGCATGCGTGTCGCCAAGGCCAAGGGGCACCTGCGCGGCAAGCAACCCAAGCTCAGCCCCCGCCAGGAAGCACACCTGGTCGAGCTGATCCGCTCCGGCGAGTACACGACCGGCGAGGTCGGCGACCTGTTCGGCGTGGCCCGATCCACCGTCTACCGCGCCCTGCAACGCAGCAAGCAGCGTGCCGCCCTATCCACGGCCACAGCGGCCCGGTCAGCACGACTGGCGTCGCCCGGGCCGGCGGCGACGAGGAGCGTGCCGAGCGTGGAAGCCAGGTACCGGCCGCGGCACGGCGCGAGCGAGTTCCCGCCCGTCGGCCGAGCTGCACCACGCAAGACTCGCCAGCAACGCCCGGAACCGACACGGCAAACGGGACGCTGACCACCGTCGAGCCTGCGTGACCGGACCGCTCGTCCAGACCGAAAGTCGGAGTCGCAAGCGGTTCCCGTTTCGGCACACTCCGCGTGCCCATCGCGCCGACAGTGACCGTGCGACTGCCCCACCTCCAGCCGTCGCCGGTCGTCTGAGGCCGATATTGCGGTTCGTGTCGAATTCGGGCTTGTTGGTTCGCTGTCGCGGTGAAACGGTTTTCATGACGAAAGGACACGACCGTGAAGTACGTCATCATGTTCACAACCACGCCCGACCTCGAGGCAGAGGTGTCGCCTGAGCACGCAGAGCAGGCCTACGGCCGCACCTACGAGTGGTTCGGCACGCACCGCGAGGTGATGACCGAGTCCGGCGCACAACTGCAGCCGGTCGATACCGCGACCACGGTGAGCTACGGAAGCGAGGGGCCGGTCGTGGCCGACGGGCCGTTCTCGGAGGCGAGGGAGGTCATCGGCGGATTCCAGGTGATCGACGTGCTCGACCTCGACGCGGCGATCGCCATCGTCAAGACGTGGCCGCTGCTCGAGCTGCCCGGCGTTTCGGTCGAGATACGCCCGATCGTCGTCTACTAGGCCCCGTCGACTCATGGACGAATCGGACGCCGCGGCAAGCGAGTCAGCCCGGGCCCGGGCCGCGGCATCCGATCAACTTCTCACGAGGGCGATCCGCGAGGAGTCCGCGCGGATCGTCGCCGTGCTCACGGGTTGGCTCGGGAGTCTGGACCTGGCGGAGGAGGCGGTCGCGGAGGCGATCGAGGAGGCCGTGCGCGAGTGGCGAACGCGCGGGGTGCCGTCCAATCCCGGGGGATGGCTGACGCGAGCCGCACGCAACAACGCCATCGACCGCCTGCGGCGCGAGAAGCGATACCGCGAGAAGCTGGCCCTGCTCCCCGATCCGGCAGAGGCTGCACCGCTCACCGGCACCGGCGAGCCCGACGAGCGACTGCCGCTGCTGTTCGGCTGCTGTCACCCCGCGATCTCCCCGGACGCACAGCTGGCCCTGACGCTGCGTGCGATCTGCGGCCTCACCACCGCGCAGATCGCACGTGCCACCTTGGTTCCGCCATCGACGGTCGCGCAGCGAATTGTTCGGGCCAAGCGAAAGGTCGGAGCCGCCGGCATCCCCCTACGGATCCCCGAGGGATCCGAGCGGGCCGCGCGCCTGGATATCGTCTTGACCGTCGTTTCGGTGATGTACAACGAGGCCCACCTAGTCGCCGGCAAAGACGCGGCCGCGGACCGCGATCTCGCCGACGACGCCCTGTGGCTCGCACGCGTCGTCGCAAATGAATTGCCGCGCGAGGCGGAGGCGCAGGGCCTGCTCGCACTGCTGCTGTTCCACCGAGCACGCGAAGGAGCACGCGCCGTCGATGGAGAACTCGTCCTGCTCGCCGACCAGGACCGGACGCGCTGGGACCGCCGACTGATCGCCGAAGGACAGGACGTGCTCGAGAAGGCGGCGATGCTACGAAGCCCAGGACGCTGGCAGCTGCACGCGGCGATCGCCGCCTGCCACTCCGACACACACGACAGCGACGACACCGACTGGCTCCAGGTGCTCACGCTCTACAACATGCTGCTGGCGCTCGACCGCTCGCCGGTCGTACGGCTGAACCGCGCGGTGGCGCTCGCTGAGGTCGACGGACCGCAGGCGGCACTGGACGAGGTGAATGCTCTCTGGGACGCCCTCACCGGATACCACCTGTGGCACGCTGTTCGCGCGCGGATGCTGCGGCACGTTGGCCGCCGGGACGAGGCGATGGCCGAGGACCTGTTCGCCTTGAAACTCACCGCGAACGACGCCGAGCGGCGCCTGCTTGAAGCGCGGGTCGATCGCTGAGGCGGACCCGCCTCGACGCGCCCGCCGCGAAAGCGCCACACCACGCGGAGACGCCAGGACCGGCTGCGGTGGCGCCGAAAAGATCTTTGAAGAAATTCGGATGGGCCTGTCGATCCGGCGGCGCGCCGTTCGCTGTGACTCATGACGGAGCCGGGCAGGCCGGCCCGCGACCATGTGCAGGAGGCAGTCCCATGACCAAGTACGCGATCCTCATCTACGAGGACCCGGCCTTCTACGAGAGCCTCTCGCCCGAGGAGTGGCCGGCAATCGTCGGCGCCCACGGCAAGTTCGTCGAGCAGGTCTCCGAACTCGGTGGGTCCCTCGCGGGCGGGGACGCGCTGGCGCCCCCGACGGCTGCCACCACGATCAAGGGTGCCGGCACAGTGACGGACGGTCCGTTCGTCGAGACTAAGGAGACCCTCAACGGCTATTACGTCGTCGAGGCGCGTGACCTCGACCACGCCATCGAGATCGCCAAGCTGTGCCCGGCCCCCGCCCCCGGCGGTGGCGTCGAGGTCCGCCCGGTCGTGGACCCGTCGACGGTCAACCCCTTCTGATCGCTCCCAGCGACGCTGCGACCGCGTCCGCCGTGGAGGCGGACGCGGTCGCTGCTGTCGAGGGATTGGGTATTCCAGAGCAGCAAGTTCGCTGACGAGATCGATGTGTCACGCGGGTCGCCGGTCCGCAGGCCGAGTCCGGTTGACCCGGCCCGAATGGGACCCGGTCGAATCCCCGGGAGCACGCGTTTCGCGGCGGCAGGCCCCTGGCTTCGTCCCGTGAGCCGATCCGCTATAGAACAGCCGGCACCGCAAGTCCTGACGATCAGTTGGCGTTAACGATCGCCGTCCACGGTGTGCCGCGTGGACGGCGGCGAGCACCGGCTCGAGGGTTCGGAATTGCCGCGGACTGCCACGTGTTGGCGAACTCGACAGGCCGGCCCAACGGTGGGCGAACGCAGCGAGCCGGAGGGGATCCCATGACGACGGCGTACGACTTCACGGTCACGGACGCACAGGGCGAGGAACTCTCACTGGCGGA
>CAXTNQ010000164.1:0-6147 GCA_964245745.1 uncultured Jatrophihabitantaceae bacterium | reverse complement strand
GCCCACAGCCGCCACCGATGATCATCACCGAACAGAACGACGACGTGGATCCGCCGCCATTCTGAGTGCCGCGGAGCGGTTGGACTCAGTCACGCCCGGCGCGCATCGCGAGGGTGATCACCGGTCATCCCGTCAGGCTGAGACCTCAGCAGCCGGACACCACCTCTGCTTTGACGTATGCACCGGTCTGGTAGATCACCTCGCGCACCAGGGACAACCCCGACAGCGACGTGGAGTCCGGCACCATCTGCACCGTCCCGGAGAAGCAGCGCTTGAACAGCAGGTGCGCTCGAGACAGGTGCGCACGGTCCGCGAACACGATGACGTCGTGCCAGTGCTTGGCCGCGGCCAGCCGGCCGAGCTCCCGAGCCTCTCCTTGGGTCGTGTACGGGTTGGGGATGAAGCACGTGACCGCTACCGGCCGTTGCGGTTGCGTGCACACCCCAGCGTCGATCTGCGTTGACGTGTCGCCAACCGACACCACCGCCTGATCCACGCCCAGTCGAGCCGCCAGCGCGAGCGCCTCGTCCAGTCGCGAACCGAGCGACGGACCGAGCACGACGATGGCGTCAGCTTTGTGCGGCGGATCGCTGATCTGCGGATGCAGGATCACCAGGTAGACGAACGTCACCCACGCCACGACGAGCGCGACGAGGACGCTCGCAGTCACGATCAACGGCCGCTTCCATCGCGACCACCACGTGACCGACGGCGCCGTGCCGGCCTCCCCCATGCGTCCAGGCTAAGCAGCCGAGCTAAGCGGCGACGGCCGCCGCCAGGGCCGCATCCGCCGCCGCGTCTCGTGACGGAACGCGAATCGAGCCACTGGCTCGATGACGGGAGTGGCCCACCCGGTTTGCAGGTGAACGTCATCGTGTAACGGGCGAGCGACCCTAGGACCGTGGCTCGTGCCGGACGGACGCCGCCACGACGCGAAGAACGGCGGCCGGGACTCGACCACGATCGCGGCTAGTCGGCCCCCTCGCGCGGAAGCGCGAATTCGCGGCGAGAGCGGCGAGCGGGCGACCTGGGAGACGCGGCCAGCCGCGGACGCTCGAACGTCACGTACCGGGTGCGGAACGAGTACCCGCCGAGCGCCCAGCGCGCGGTGCACACCGCCACTCGGCCACGAGCCGCCGGCCCGCCACCCACTATGTAGGCGCGCCGCACCAGCATGTCCCACTCCAATCTGCGGCCGTAGTCGTCAGCAGGTCGAAGACCGTCGCGCAATCCGCCGGCATGTCCCGTTCGACGACGATATGCACGGTCACCCGGCTGGACCGCCAGGTCACCAGAGCCGACCGTCATGACCCGGACGGTAGCGTGACCACGAGATCGTCCACCTCGACTGGAGGCCGCATGACGCTCAAGCCGGCACCGGTGAACCGTCCGCGGCGACGCGAGGACGCCCGATGAATGCGCCGGCACAGGCCCAGGTTGGGGTGACCGGCTTGGCGGTTATGGGCCGCAATCTCGCGCGCAACCTGGCCCGACACGGGTATGTGACGGCCGTGCACAACCGCACGAACGCGCGCATCCAGCACCTCGTCGACACCTACGGTTCCGAGGGCACGTTCGTGCCCAGCGAGCAGATGGCCGACTTCGTGGCCTCGCTCGCCCGTCCCCGGACGATCATCGTGATGGTGCAGGCCGGCGATCCCACCGACGCGGTCATCGACCAGCTGACCCCGTTGCTCGACGCCGGGGACATCGTCGTCGACTGCGGAAACGCGCATTACACCGACACCCGCCGACGCGAGCAGGCTCTGCACCCCAAGGGCCTGCACTTCGTCGGCAGCGGAGTCTCCGGCGGTGAGGAAGGCGCCCTCAACGGCCCGAGCATCATGCCGGGCGGCTCGGCCGAGGCCTACCGGACGGTGGGGCCGATGTTCGAGAACATCGCGGCCTCCGTCGACGGCACCCCGTGCTGCGTCCACGTCGGGCCGGACGGCGCCGGGCACTTCGTCAAGATGGTCCACAACGGCATCGAGTACGCCGACATGCAACTCATCGCCGAGGCCTACGACCTGATGCGCACCGGGCTCGACGCCAAGCCGGACGAGCTCGCCGAGATCTTCAAGACCTGGAACGAGGGTGACCTCGAGTCGTTCCTCATCGAGATCACCGCGGACGTCCTGGCGCACACCGACGCCGCCACCGGCCAGCCGTTCGTCGACATCGTCCTCGACCAGGCCGAGCAGAAGGGCACCGGTCGCTGGACCGTGCAGAGCGCTCTCGATCTCGGCATCCCGATCACCGGGATCGCCGAAGCGACCTTCGCCCGTTCGCTGTCCGGTCACGCCGACCAGCGAGAGCCCGCCCGCCGAGCGTTCGGTACCGACACCAGCTGGCGCGTCGAGGACCGCGACGCGTTCATCGACGACGTGCGCAAGGCGCTCTACGCCTCGAAGGTCGTGGCCTACGCCCAGGGGTTCGACCACATCGCAGCCGGCAGTGACCAGTACGGCTGGGACGTCGCCCGCGGCGCCATGGCCACGATCTGGCGCGGCGGATGCATCATCCGCGCGCGGTTCCTCGACCGGATCCGGGAGGCCTACGACGACGACCCGCGGTTGACGTCTCTGCTCGTCCACCCCTACTTCGCCGAAGCGGTATCGAACGGGGTGGACAGCTGGCGCCGCGTGGTCGGTGACGCGGCCAAAGCCGGCGTGCCGTCCCCCGCGTTCTCGTCCTCACTCGCCTACTTCGACGGCCTGCGTCGCAAGCGCCTACCGGCCGCACTCATCCAGGGCCTGCGGGACAACTTCGGCGCACACAACTACCGTCGGGTCGACCGGGACGGCGTCTTCCATACGGAGTGGGCGGGCGACGGACACGAGGAAGCCGTCTGAGCCAGCCGCGAACCGCGCGGGCCAGCCGACGCGGTCAGAGCGTGTTGCGCCAGGCCACCCAGTCGCGCGCCACCGACAGGTCGTAACGCGGGCCGCCGATGCCGACCGTGAACAGCGACGCACCGGCCTCGAGCAACGGCGGAGCTACGTCTTTCGGCCGTCCTCGCACCCCGACCGACCGCTCGATCTCGTCGGCGTTGCGCCCGACCTCGGTGCACCACTGGTTGAGCACCGACGACTTGTGCCGGAAGGTCTCGACGTCGCTGAACGAGTGCCAGATGTCCCCGTGCTGCGCCACCAGCCGTAGCGTCTTGCGCTCGCCGCCGCCGCCGATCAGTACCGGGATCTTGCGGGTGGGCGCGGGGTTCAGCTTCGACCACCGCTCTTCGATGCGCGGCAGCGCGTGGGCGAGATCGTCCAGACGTCCTCCGGCGGTTCCGAAGTCGTAGCCGTATTCGGTGTAGTCCTTCTCGAACCAGCCCGATCCGATGCCGAGCACCAGACGTCCAGCACTCATGTGGTCGACCGTGCGCGACATGTCCGCGAGCAGGTCGGGGTTGCGGTAGCTGTTGCAGGTGACGAGCGCACCGATCTCGACCCGAGTCGTCTGCTCCGCCCAGGCACCGAGCATCGTCCAGCACTCGAAGTGCTTGCCGTTGGGGTCGCCGTACAACGGGTAGAAGTGATCCCAGTTGAACACGATGTCGACACCGATGTCCTCGGCCTCGGCCACCGCGTCGCGGATCGCTGAGTAGTCGGCGTGCTGCGGTTGCAGCTGAACGGCGATACGGACCGGATGCGTCATGATCACGACGATAGCTCGTGTCCTCAGGCGGGGACGTGCTCGCCGTCGCCCTGCGTTCGCAGCGCCGTGCGGAGCCGTTGCGTGGCATCGTCGAGATCCTCGGGGGAAGGGTCGTGATCGACGCGCGCGAAGTCGAAGTCGTCGATACCCCAGCTCGGGAAGACGTGCAGGTGCAGGTGATCGATCTCGAAACCGGCCACGATCAAGCCGGAGCGCGGCGCCTGCCACGCGGCGCGGGCCGCGCGTCCCACGGTCTGAGCCACGGCCGTGCACCGCGACCACAGCGCGGCATCGGCGTCGGTCCACTGGTCGATCGGCTCGCGCGGCACGACCAGCGTGTGACCGGGACGCAGCGGCGCGATCGACAGGAAGGCCACCACCTGGTCGTCCCGCCAGACGAAGCGACCGGGCAATTCGCCCGCGATGATGCGCGAGAAGAGTGTGGGCACGCCCGAACTGTGCCGTACGCCGACGCCGGTCGCCACCGTGGTTGTTACCGTCAGCGGCGGAGGTCAGGCCGTGGTCGTCGCCGATATCGCTCCCCAGGAGACCCAGGTCGTTGTGCTACGTCCCGTGCTGTGGATGTTCGTGGCGCTGCTCGTCACGTTCCTCATCACCCGGACTATCACCCGCTACATCCGGACCCGGACGGAGCGCGCGGAGGCCGAGGCAGCGGTCGGCGGGGCGCGAGGGCCGATCCGCGACATCACGGTTGGTGGCGTCCACATCCACCACCAGGTGTTCGGCATCGTGATCATGCTGACCGCCGGCCTGATCATGATCGCCGGCACGCCGGAAGGGACCGCGCTCAACGTCACCGCGGCGATCTTCGGCGTCGGCGTCAGCCTGACCTTCGACGAGTTCGCGCTGTGGCTGCACCTTAAGGACGTGTACTGGACGCACGAGGGTCGTCAGTCCGTCGACGCCATCTTCTGCGTCCTGGTCGTCACCGGAATCCTCATCGGGGGCGCCGACCTGCTCACGGGCGACATCGGCACGTCGACGTGGTGGAACTCCATCGCCGTCCTGACCGTCAATGTGTTCTTCTGCCTGATCTGCCTGCTCAAGGGCAAAGTCGTCACCGGCATCATCGGCATCTTCTTACAGCCGGTGTCCATCATCGGGGCCATTCGGTTGGCCAAGCCGGGGTCGTGGTGGGCCCGGCGCCGCTACGCCACACGTCCCCGCCGCCTGGCCCGTGCCGAACGCCGCTTCGGGCCGTCGTATCAGCAGCGCTGGAACCGGATCCGGGACGCGATCGCCGGCGCACCCAACCGCTGACGGCTGGTTGACTGGCGGCATGCTGCCCTGGGACGCCGACCTCGCCGGTCGCCTCGATCGCGCATACATCGACTCACAGCTGCTGCGCGACAACCCGCTCGGGGACCCGTCCCGTCGACCGATCTGGGTCTACCTGCCGCCCGGCTATGACGTCGAGCCCGGCGCCCGCTATCCGAGCGTCTACGTCATCCAGGGCTACACCGGCCACGTTGCCATGTGGGCCAATCGCACGCCCTACCGGCAACCCTTCCTCGAGACCGCCGACGCCGTGTTCGCGAGCGGCGACACGCCGCCCTGCGTGGTCGTCTATGTGGACGCCTGGACGGCCTACGGCGGCTCGCAGTTCGTCGACTCGGCCGGCACCGGTGCCTACCACTCCTACCTCTGCGACGAGGTCGTCCCCTGGGTCGACGGGCACTACCGGACGATCGCCGACGCACGATCCCGGGCGGTCTCCGGCAAGTCTTCTGGCGGCTTCGGCGCCATGATCACGCCGATGCTGCGGCCGGACCTGTTCGCGGCGCTGGCCACCCACGCCGGAGACAGCCTCTACGAGTACCTATACATCCCCGAGTTCGCGAAGAGCGTTCGCTTCTTGCGCGACTACGACCACGACATCTTTCGGTGGTGGGACGACTTCCGCAGCCGCACGGCGTTCACGAAGGAGGCCGACCAGGTGCTGCTCATGACGCTGGGCTGTGCCGCCTGTTTCTCCGCCGCCGACGACGGCACACCGGAGCTGCCCTTCGATCCGAGCAGCGGACAGTTGCGGCCCGACGTGTGGCAGCGGTGGCTGGACTGGGACCCGGTCCGGATGGTCGAGCGTTACGCCGACGCCGTCCGATCGTGGCGCGCGGTGTGGATCGATGCCGGCACGCGCGACCAGTGGTTCCTCGACCTCGGCGCCGAGGCCTTCCGCGACGAGGTGCTGCGCGTCGGCCTACCGGACGACCGCGTGCGTTTCGAGCTGTTCGACGCCACCCATACTGCGATCGACTACCGGTATCCGCTCGCGCTCGAATGGCTGGCGCACCGCCTGGACCGCGGCTGATGCGCGCCTGGGTGGTGGACCAACCTGGACCAATCGACGACGGTCCGCTCCGCCGCGTCGAGCGCGACGAGCCGTCGCCGGCCACCGGACAGGTGCTCGTCCGGGTGATGTGCTGCGGCGTGTGCCGTACCGACCTCCATCTGGCCGAGGGAGATTTG
>CAXTNQ010000163.1:523-6183 GCA_964245745.1 uncultured Jatrophihabitantaceae bacterium | reverse complement strand
GCTCAAAAGGTGGGGATGCGGCGCACCCGTTCGCGGGTGAGGATCCAGAGGGCTTCGACGCCGTCGCGCCAGGTGAGTTTCTTGCCGTCGTCGCGGCTGCGGGCGCGGTAGGAGATGGGGACTTCGTAGGGCCGGTAGCCGCGGCGCAGGAGTTTGCCGGTGATCTCGGCTTCCATCCCGAACCCGGCCGAGCGGATGTCCAGGTCGATGTAGAGCTGGCGGGGGAGCAGTTTGAAGCAGGTCTCGAGGTCGCTGATGTAGCTGTTGAACAGGACGTTCGCGGCGGTGGTCACGCCGCGGTTACCGAGCACGTAGAGGTAGGAGTAGGCGTTGTGGCTGCCGAAGGTGCGGGTGCCGTAGACCACGGTGGCGTCGCCGTCGAGCACTGGCGCGAGCAGCCGCGGGATCTCCGCGGGGGCGTACTCCAGGTCCGCGTCGCAGATGATCACGTAGTCGCCGGTGGCGAGCTCGGCCGCGGTACGGATGGCGGCGCCTTTGCCCCGGTTCATCGCAGCCAGGTGCACCCGGACGCGCTCGTCGCCGGCCACCGCGTCATACAGCTCCCGGGTGCCGTCGGTGCTGCCGTCATCGACGATCACCAGCTCCACATCGCACGGATACTCGACATCCAGCACGTCCTTCACCGCCGCCGGCAACGTCCGCACCTCGTTGAACACCGGCATCAACACCGACAACTTCACGGACGCGAAGCGTAATGCACCGCGCCGCTCAGCCAGGCCGCCCTGGGACTAGCGGCAAGACGCAGACAACGACGTCGGAGACGGCCTCGGGCACGCAGCCGGTGATCTCGACTGCCGCTGCGACGACGGCTTCGGAGTGGTCCTGGTACCGCGTGACGACGAGATGCGTGATCCCACTGGGCGCGACCGAGCTCTCAGCCTGGCGGATCTGCTCGGGCGAGAGCTCCTGGCCGGTACCGACCCGGCGCAGATCCTCGACCCACACGGGATAGTGAGGAAAGTAGGTACCGCGACCGCTGACCTTCAGCACGCTGTACCCGCCGACCAGATCAAAGCGTAGGCGCGCCCGGATCTGGTAGATCATGGCGTTGGTTCGCGGGAAGGCCGGCGTCGGAAACACCACAGTGGTCGCCCGTTGCGGCAGGACGTTCACGGCCGGCGTGGTGAAGAACTGCGGGGTGGGCGGCAGAGTGCTCGGTCGTTGCGGTAGTACGGGCCGCAGAGGTACAAGCACAGCCGCGGTGACGGCCACGCCTACGATCAGCGCCCGCCCGTGCAGGCGGCCCAGTGTCCAGGCGATCAGACCGGCCACGAGCAGTAACAGCATGAGCGACAGCCGGACCGGCAGCACGCTGTCCAGAAGCGGCAGACGGCGCAAGGCGATCCACGGACCGCGGGACACGGCGGCGCCGTTCAGGCTGATTGGCGTGCCCCACATGAGGACGACCACCGTCAGGGCGGTCAGCAGCCACCAGATCGCAAACCGCCGTTGCGGCCGTCGCGCGATGGCCCACGCGCACACCCCGAACACGGCGAGCACCAGCGGCCAGCCGAGGTAGCCGGTGTTCTCGTTCGCTCCGCTGGGAAAGTGCAGATTGGCTCGGATGTCTGCCGTCGACGCGTAGTACTGCAGGACGCTCGGTCGCACGAAGCTGGCGACGTCGGCCCGCATCGTCGTCGTGCGGAAACGACGCAGCGCGTTCGGGCCGAAGAACTGGTACCAGAGCGGCACCGCGCAGATCACCAGGGCGATCGGGATCCCGGCTGCCAGACCGATCACCACGCGACGCACCCGGGGCCGCACCTCGTGCGGATACACCACCACCAGCCACACCAGCGCGGCCGCGGCCACCAGAGCAGTCAGCGCGACGATTTCCTCGGCGACCAGGAGCTGCACTCCGGTCAGCACGCCGAGCCACACCCCGGTGCGTAAGGCACTCGCGTCCGGACGGGTCAGCAGGCGGTGGGCGAGCAGCAGGAGCAACGGGGGAAACGGCGCGAACAGCAGGTGTACGTGCCCCCACTGCCCGAACATGAATGGCCCGTAGGCGTACAGCAGTCCGCCGAGCAGCGGACCGGCTACGCCGCCGCACAGCCGACGCAGGACGGCATAGCACACAATCCCCGAGACGGCCGGTGCGAAGACATTGACGAGGCTCACGGTGGCAAACGGGCCGATGATCAGCGTCAGGGGCGTACACACCGTGGCCAGCAGCAGCACTGCGGTGTTCCACATGACGTTCACGCCGGTCGGCGCGTTGAGCGCGGAAGAAACGAAGGGGTTGTGCGCATGGACGACGCACTGGGCCACCCACTCGAAGTACCAGCTGAACAGCACGCCGTCGTTTGCGCCCGGCACCGCGCTGCCCAGGTGGGCCAGTACCGGGCCGCTTATCGCGGCGCTTACCGCGACGAAGAAGGCGGCCACTAATACTCGAGGCATCCACCGCGATAGCAACGTCTGTGTCGGCCGATCGGCCGTCTCGGGCCGTCGACCGGCGACCGTAGTGACCGACTCGGGAACCGCCACTGCGCTCTGCGGCGGCATCCCCGGCGTCGTCTCCGGCACGGCGACAGGCTACCTGCGGTGAGCGTCTGAGATACTTCCGATGGCCCGTTGCCGTCGGAAGGTCAAGTCTCCAGCTCATGCGCGTCTTCGTCACGGGCGGCGCCGGATTCATCGGCTCGCACTACGTCCGCGAACTCCTCCAGGATGCCTATCCAGCTTTCGCCGGCGCGGAGGTCACGGTCTTCGACAAGCTGACCTATGCCGGCAACCTTGCCAACCTGGATCCGGTCGCCGACAACCGACGGTTCTCCTTCGTGCGCGGGGACATCTGCTCGGCGCGCGATCTCGACGGCGCGCTGCCCGGTCACGACATCCTCGTCAATTTCGCGGCCGAGACCCATGTCGATCGTTCGATCACCGACGCCGACGATTTCGCGCGCACCAACGTGATCGGTGCGCAGCAGGTGTTCGAAGCGGCGCTACGCCACGACGTCGCGCGGGTCGTGCACATCTCCACCGACGAGGTGTACGGCTCGATCCCGGTTGGATCGTGGACGGAGGAGCACGTCCTCGAGCCGAATTCGCCGTACTCGGCCGCGAAGGCGGGCGGTGACCTCCTGGCGCGCGCGGATTCGCGCTCGTACGGGCTCCACGTTTCGATCACCCGCTGCAGTAACAACTACGGCCCGTATCACTTTCCCGAGAAGGTCATCCCGCTGTTCGTGACCAACCTGTTGGACGGTCAGAAGGTGCCGCTGTATGGCGAAGGCCTCAACGTCCGTGACTGGTTGTTCGTCGCAGACCATTGCCGCGGCGTCCAGCTCGTGGTCGAGGACGGCCGTCCGGGCGAGTTCTACAACATTGGCGGCGGCCGCGAGCTGTCCAACAAGGAGCTGACCCAGCTTCTGCTCGACGCGACCGGTCGCGACTGGGACTACGTCCAGCACATCGTCGACCCTCGTGGGGGCGGCCACGATCTGCGGTACTCCGTCGACTACAGCAAGATCGCGTCCCTCGGCTACGCGCCGCAGGTGACGTTCGAGGAGGGCCTGGCACACACCGTGGCGTGGTACCACGACCGCCGGGACTGGTGGGAGCCGCTGAAGGAACGCGCCCGCCTGGCGAAGGACGAGCTACCGACCGCGTGAAATGGCTCATCACCGGAGCGGGCGGCCAGCTCGGCCGTGACCTGACGGCGGCCCTCTCCTCCAGAGACGACCACGACGTGCGTGCCGTGGACCGTCACGACCTCGACGTGTCCGACGTGCGAGCGGTGTCGGACCTGGTCGCGTTGCTCGGCCCGGACGTGGTGTTGAACGCCGCGGCCTATACGGCAGTCGACGCGGCCGAGACCGACGAGGAGGCCGCATATCGCGGGAACGCGACCGGGCCGGCCGCCCTCGCTGCCGCAGTCGCCACGTCGGGAGGCCGGCTCGTCCACGTCTCGACCGATTACGTGTTTGCCGGTGACGCCACGGAGCCTTACGAGGTCGACGACGAACCTGCGCCGAAGTCGGCGTACGGCCGGACGAAGCTGGCCGGCGAGCAGGCGGTGCGCGAGCTGCTGCCCGACTGTGGTTACGTCGTGCGGACGAGCTGGGTGTACGGGGTGAGCGGAAACAACTTCGTCAAGACCATGGCTCGGTTGCAGGGTGAGCGTGAGACCGTCGCGGTCGTGGACGACCAGCGCGGCTCGCCCACCTGGTCCGCCGATCTGGCGCGCGCTCTGGTCGAGCTCGGGTCGGTCGGTCCGCCGGCCGGGACATACCACTGCACCGGCGCTGGCCAGACCACGTGGTACGGGCTCGCTCGCGCCGTTTTCGAAGAGCTCGGGGCCGATCCCGAGCGGGTACACCCGGCGACGACCGCGCAGTTCCCTCGGCCGGCACCGCGTCCGGCCTACTCTGTGCTGTCGGACCGTTCGTGGAAAGAGGCCGGCCTGACGCCGATGCCGGACTGGCGCGACGCGCTGCACAACGCGATGGCCGCGGGAATCGCCCGCCAAGCCGTTTCTTAAGTCGCCCGGTCGCGGCTATTGGCCGCGGACTCGCGCTCTCGCGCGAGCGGGGCAACTAGGAGACGCGATCCAGGTCGTACGTCGTAACGAGCTCGCGCCAGCGCAGCCGGAAGGCATCGTCGCTGAACCGCCGTGCCGTCTGCGCGGCCGCGTGGGCGAGCCGGGTACGTAACGGCTCGTCGGTAGCCACCTGCACCGTGCGGATGATCCACTGCGCCCGCGTCGTCCAGCGGAAACCGTCGACTCCGTCGCGGACGATCTCCTGCTGCCCGGCGCGGTCGATCACCACGGGGACGCAACCGCCGATCATGGCCTCGGCGGTCGTCATACCGAAATGCTCGTTCGTCCAGGGCCGTCGTTCGGTGTCCTCACCGAGCCCGGTCGCCGACCAGAAAATAGCGGCGCTGGACAGATGGGATTCGACCACCGACCGCGGCGCGTTCGCCTGGATCTCGACCGGCAGGCCATAGGCTGCGGCGCGCACCTGCTCCAGGTAGGGACGCTGACTCGGCTCGCAGCCGCCCAAGAGAATCAGACGCCAACCGTCGAGCAGGCCGCCCGTGTGAATGCGGCGAAAGGCCTCGACCATCTCCAACTGCCGCTTCGAGTGACCGTAGCCCGGCGCGAAGAACCGCCCGACGCTGAGGATGACGCGTTCGCGGCTCAGCACCGGGCGCACCCCGTCGATCTCGATCGGCGGGTACAGCACCTCGGACTCGGCACCCCACAGCCGGCGGATCCAGTCCCGGGTGTAGCTCGAGTTGGCCAGGACGAGGTCGTACGACCCGACGAACGCGACATCGGACGGGTCACGCGTGAGCCACGGATAGCGAGTGGCGATCCGGGTGCTCAGTCCACGGGGCTCGCCGGCGAGGTAAGGCCGGGAGAGGGCCACCCCGAGGCGCCGCGCGTCCGTGCCGACGGGTTGGAATGCCGCACTCCGCAGGCGTATCTCGCGCATCTTCGGTGAGCCGGCCGGTACGGCGAGGATGCGCCGGCTGAATGTCGGGGTGACCTCGAACCGGTCGATCTCGTGGCCGTCCATCTCGGCCACGACCGTGGTCGTACCGGGTGCACCGGGCCGTCCAAAGTCGATCGCGACGTGTCTGGGGTGCCCGTTCTCGAGATGCAGAACGCCGTCCCCGTTCGTCCC
>CAXTNQ010000163.1:0-513 GCA_964245745.1 uncultured Jatrophihabitantaceae bacterium | reverse complement strand
TCGGCGGCCGCCTTCTGCCGGGTACCAACCCCGACCAAATCGCAGGGGCAACGACGCCGCCCGCTCTCGCACTGCCGGGCCGACCGCGCGGGCGACGCGCCGCCGGATCGGGTCGAGGTCATGGTCCGGAGGCGTGGGAAAGAAGCACAGGTACACGGAACGACCGGCACGAGACGTCAGCTGTGACATGTACGTAGCGTTGATCAACAGGTCGTATTCGGCCGACAGCTCGCTGATGGCTTCCTCGCCGGGGTCCTCGCTCAGGCGGCTGGCCAGCACGCAGCCTGCCGAGCCGCCGCCGATGACGACCACATCATAGCGTGGGAATTTTGAGCCTTCCATATTCGTCCTTTGTTTGTCGGCCGTTGTACGCGCCATCCATTCGGTGCAGCCGAGATGTCAAGGCTTGCCCGCCATCGCATCGTCGATCCATTGGTAGAGGATGTCCTCGGCTCCGGGATTACCCATGTGCGGCCGGTCACCCCTGACAACCAAGTCCTTTTTGTCACCGCG
>CAXTNQ010000162.1:0-6208 GCA_964245745.1 uncultured Jatrophihabitantaceae bacterium | reverse complement strand
GCTCGACCACTGACCGACCCGGGCCGAGAGAGACGTCGCAACGTGCGGGATGCCCCTCGCCGCGAAACCGTCGCCGGGCTGCTGCACGATGACGACATGACCGACGTCCCGCCGTCGGAGCCGCTCGTGCGGCTGCCGGGCAGTGCCCGTCCTCCCGTCGAGGCCCTACGCCGCCGCGCGTTGCCGCCGGACGCTCCGGTCGATTTCACGCTCGTCCTCCGGCGGCGCCGTGCGCTGGACGACGAGACGGTGGCCGCAGGCCGGCTCGACCGCGTCGAGCTCGCCGAGCGGTACGGCGCCGACCGCGCGGACGTCGACCTGGTGGTCCGGACCCTGACCGCGGCGGGCGCGGAGGTGGTGCAGACCGACGCGGCGTCCCGCCGGGTGCGAGCCGTAGCCCGTCCGCCCGTCGTCGAACGACTGTTCCGGCCCGGCCTGGAGCTGGCCCTGGTCGCTGGGCCGGCGGGGCCGGTCGAGCAGCGCACCCGCTCGGGGGACTTGTCCGTGCCTGCGGCCTGGGCCGGCGTCGTCACCGCAGTGCTCGGCCTGGACACCCGGCCGCAGGCGCGTGCCCGGGTTCGTGCGGTGCCGGCCGCCCAGGTCGAGACGAGCTACACCCCGCCGCAGCTCGCGAAGGTGTACGGCATGCCGGACGGCACCGACGGCTCCGGCCAGGTCATCGCCATCGTCGAGCTCGGCGGCGGGTTCGCGCAGTCCGACGTGGATACCTACTTCCGCGGGCTCGGTTTCCCCGCACCGACCGTGACGGCGGTCGGGGTCGACGGGGCGGCGAACGTCCCAGGTCAGGATCCCACCGGCGCCGACGGCGAGGTACTGCTCGACATTGAGGTGGCCGGCGGAGTGGCTCCGCGCGCCACCGTGATCGTCTACTTCGCGCCGAACACCGACGCCGGATTCGTCGCTGCGATCAGCACCGCGGCCCACGCCGACCCGGCGCCCACGGCCATGAGCATCAGCTGGGGACAGTCCGAGGACGGCTGGACGGGGCAGGGCCGCACCGCCATGGACGACGCGCTCGCCGACGCCGCCGCCCTCGGCGTCACCGTCACCGTGGCGGCCGGCGACGACGGCAGCAGTGATCGGGCCAGCGATCGCGCCGTCCACGTCGACTTTCCCGCGTCCAGCCCGCACGCGCTCGGGTGCGGCGGCACGACGCTGCAGGCCAACCCGACGACCGGCTCGGTCAGCCGCGAGACGGTGTGGAACAACGGAACCGGCCAGGGTGCGACCGGCGGCGGGGTCAGCGACGTATTCGCGCTGCCGGCGTGGCAGCAGACGGCCGGCGTGCCGGATCGTGCCGGCGCGGGAACGGGCCGCGGCGTCCCCGACGTGGCCGCGGTGGCCGACCCGCGGACCGGTTACGAGGTCTACGTCGACGGTCAGGCGCAGGTCATCGGCGGGACGAGCGCGGTCGCTCCGCTCTGGGCCGGCCTGGCCTGCCGGCTGGCCCAGGCCCTCGGGGCTCGCCTCGGCCTGCTCGCTCCTCGGCTCTACACCGGCGCCGCGGCCGGACACCCCGCGGCCGGGCTGCGCGACATCACGTCCGGCGACAACGGGGCCTACCGGGCCGGGCCGGGTTGGGACGCCTGCACCGGGCTCGGGGTACCGGCGGCCGGACTGCTCGCCCAGCTGCGTGCGCACGCCGGCTCGGCCGCATGATCCTGCCGTGACGACGACGCTGGGACGCCGCGGTCGCCCCCGGGTCACCAACATCGAGCTGTTCTTCGACCTGGTCTACGTCTACGCCGTCACCCAGCTGTCGCACACCCTGCTCGAGCATCCGGACGCCGAAGGCGCGCTGCAGGTCGCGCTGCTGCTCGGCCTGGTCTGGCTGGCCTGGGTGTACACGACGTGGGTCACCAACTGGTTGGACCCTGACCGCGGCCCCACCCGACTCATGCTGCTCGGACTCATGCTGGCCAGCCTGGTCATGTCGGCGGCGCTACCCGACGCGTTCGACGAACGAGGCCTCGCGGTGGGCGTGGCGTACGCGGTGATGCAGGTCGGGCGCAGCGCCTACACGGCGTGGGCGCTGCGCGGGGACAAGCGGTTGCAGCGCAATTTCGAGCGCATCCTGTGTTGGTGCCTGGTGAGTGGCACCCTGGCCGTCCTCGGCGGCCTCACGCATGGCCACGCCCGCGAACTGCTCTGGCTGGCCACGATCACGATCGACCTGCTGGGTGGCCTGGTCGGCTTCCGCACCCCTGGCCTGGGACGATCCCTCACCACCGACTGGACGGTCGAGGCAGGTTACTTCGCGGAACGCTTCCAGGCGTTCGTCCTCATCGCGCTGGGCGAGTCGATCGTCGTCACCGGCTCCACCTTCGCCGGGCACACGTGGGACGGCCCGACGGTTGCCGCGTTCGCCTGCGCCTTCGTGGGCGCGGCCGCCTTCTGGTGGATCTACTTCGACCGGACGGCCGCGGCCGGCGCCGAAGCCGTGGCGCAGTCCGGAGATCCTGGACGGCTGGCCCGCTCCGCGTACCACCTCGTCCACCCGGTCATGGTCGCCGGCATCATCGTCACCGCGGCGGCCGACGAGGTGCTGCTCGATCATCCGACGCACGTGGCCTCCGGCCTCCTGCGGTGGCTGATGCTCGGCGGCACCGCGCTGTTCCTGGCCGGACATGCGCTGTTCAAGGCGACGGTCTGGCACGTGATGCCGTGGACCCGATTGGTGGCCGTCGTCCTGCTCGGCGCTCTCGCCCTGGCCGCGCCCTATATCTCGGCGCTCAATCTGGCCATCTGTACTGCCGCCCTAGTGATCATGGTGGCAGTATCCGATCGGGTCCGGTGGTCGACCACCGGCTGACCGTCCGCCCATATGTCGAGGAGCACCCATGCCCACACGTACGGCCCGCACCGCCTGGAACGGCACGTTGCAGGACGGCTCCGGCCAGGTCGAGCTCTCCAGCTCGCATCTCGGCACCTACGAGGTGTCGTTCCCGACCCGGGCCGCCGAACAAGCGGACGGTCACACCAGCCCGGAGGAGCTGATCGCCGCGTCGCACTCGTCGTGCTACGCCATGCAGCTGTCGGCGCTCATCGCGCAGGCTGGCGGCACGCCGCAGTCGTTGGAGGTGACCGCCGACGTTTCCCTCGGTCCCGATCCGGCCGGTGGGTTCAAGCTGACCGGGATTGCGCTGACCGTGCGCGGCGAGGTCGAAGGGCTCGACGCGGACGGCTTCCAGCAAGCCGCGCAGGCGGCGAAGGCCGGGTGTCCGATCAGCAAGGCGCTCACCGGAGTGGACATCAGCCTCGACGCCACGCTCGACAGCTGAGCGGGCGGCGGTTCACCCCAGCGCGGGGGCCGGCCGGCCGAGCAGGTAACCCTGGGCCTGAGCACAGCCCAGCGCGCGCAGGGCCGTGAGCTGATCCTGCGTCTCGACGCCTTCGCCCACCGTGGTGATACCGAGTTCGCGGCACAGCGCGATCACGCTGCGCACGATGGCCATCGCCGTCGGATCCTCGGTGATCGGTTCGACGAAGCTACGGTCGATCTTGACGGTGCTCACCGGCAGATCGCGCAGCAGCGACAACGACGAGTAGCCGGTGCCGAAGTCGTCCAGGGCGACGTGCACACCAAGGTCGGCGACTCGGTTCACCTCTTTGATCGCCGAGGGGCCGGCGTTGGCGAGCGCGGTCTCGGTGATCTCGATGTGTAGTCGTTCCGCCGGAAGCTGGTACTCGTCGAGGGCCCGCCGGACCGCCGGCAGCAACTGATCCTGCCCGAGCTGGCTGGCCGAGACGTTGACCGCGACCCAGCGCGACCACCCGTCGGTCAGCTCGGCACGACCCGCGAGCCGGCAACCCTCGCCGAGCATCCACCAGCCGAGCGGGACGATCAGGCCGGTCTGCTCGGCGAGCGGCAGGAACGCGCTCGGCGGCAGCAGGCCGCGCCGCGGATGCCGCCAGCGGACCAGCGCCTCATACCCGACCGCCGCGTTCGTCCCCAGGTCGACGATCCGTTGGAAGTAGGGAACGAGCCCCACACCGTTGTGGACGGCCGCGCGCAGGTCGTTCTCGAGGTCGAGGTCCTCGACGGTCGCGTGCCGGTCCTGTAGCGGGTCGTAGACCTCGATGCGGCCTCGGCCGTTGCGCTTGGCGCGGCGTAGCGCCTGCTCGGATTCGCGCAGCACCTCGTCCGGGTGTTGATGACCAGGGCCACTGACCGTGATGCCGACCGAGAGCCCGACGACGTGGCGGTGCCCGCGGATGCGTACCGGACGGCGCACCGCTGCTGACGTCCGCACGGCGAGCCGGCGCAGCTCCTCCGGGTCGTGGCCGCCGGGCACGATGGCCACGAACTCGTCGCCGCCGAGCCGTCCGACGAGGTCGGCCTGCGGCAGGAAGCGGCGGATCCGGTCCGCGACGGAACGCAGCAGGCTGTCGCCAGCGTCGTGGCCCAGGCTGTCGTTGACCGTCTTGAACCGGTCGATGCCGAACAGCAGCACCCCTGACCGCACGCCGGCGCCGAGCAGCTCGGCCAGCCGCTCCTCGAGCCGCACCCGGTTGGGCAGATTGGTCAGCGGGTCGTGCACCGCGCGGTGGGCCAACCGCTGCTCGGCGTCCTTGCGGTCAGTGATGTCGTTGGCCTGGCTGACGATGCTCACCAGCCGACCGCTGTCGTCGACGATCGCGCCGACGTGCAGTGACGCCCAGACGACGTGCCGGTCCGCGTGCCGGTAGCGCTTCTCCAGCTGATAGCTCGAGCGCTCACCGCGCACGAGCTGCTCGAACAGCTCGACGTTGGTGGCCCTGTCGTGGGGATGGGTCAGGTCGACGAAGGACTTCCCGGTCAACTGGTCCGTCCGGAGCCCGAGCATCGCCGCGAAGGCGTCGTTGACCTTGGCCAGCGTCCCGTCGGCGTTAACGATCGCGGCGCCGACGGGACTGTGCTCGAAGGCCAGCTGCCAGCGCTGCTCGGCCTCCCGGCGCAGCGCTTCGGCCCGGCTACGAGCCGCCGCTTCGAACAGCGACCGCGCGGCCTGTTCGGCGAACAACTCCAGCACGGTGCGCTGCTCGGCATCCGGACGCCGGCCGCTACGCGGCTGGTCGACGCTGATCACTCCCAGGAGCGTGCCGTCGGGTGAGGTCATCGGAGCGAGCAGGGCGTCGTCCGGATGCCACGCTTCCTCGTCGGCGGGCTCCGGCCCAGCCGGCACCCAAGTCGGAACGGCTCGCCACTGCTCAATATCCACCCGGTGGCTCAGGAAGCGCAGCTCGCCCCAACGCTCGGCGGACGCCAGCAACGCCGTCCACTCGGAGAGCGGCCCGACCCGCCCCAGTAGCTCGGTGTCGAGCTCGGCCGGACCCGCCACTGCGGCGGTCCGCACCGTGCCGTCCGGCTCGACGAGATTGATGGCGGCGGCCCCGAACTCGAGCACCTCGACCACTGCGTCGGCGATGCCCTGCAGGACCTCCTGGGGGTCACGGGCGGCGCCGAGTTCGCGCACGACGCGCAGCACCCGCTGCAGCCACGGACGGCCGACACCGCCGGACGCGCGGGATGCGCCGCGCCGTGCCCCGTCCACGCGCCTCAGGGTCACATAGCCGCCACCCGGACACCAACTTCCCTAGGCCATCACGTACGCCTTGGCCCGCTCTGCCCAATGCGTCCAGTCGCCCTCGACGGGCAGCACGATCCACTCGCGCATGGTCCGCTGGCCGGTCCGGAACGGCTGGCCCTGTCCCGTCGCGAGCAGCTCCGTGACCTCGCGGGCGGGCACCTTGACCACCAGGCGGCCGTCCTTGAGGAAGGCGAAGATCTTGCCGCCAACGGTCAGCGTGTCGTTATGCAGCGAGCGGCCGAGCGCTACCCGCGGGTCGGTGAGTTGCGCGGCCACGAGGGCGTCATAAGCCGCCTGTGGGTTCACAACTCCCCCAGTGCCGCCATCTGTCGAGCCAGGAAGTCCTGCTCGACGGTGTTGTCGGTGAGCAGCAGCGCCTCCTCGTACGCGGCGCGGGCTTCAGCCGTCCGGCCCAGCTGCTGCAGGCATTGCGCGCGGGCCACGGCCAGATAGTGGTATCCGGCCAGCGCCGGCTCGCAGGCGAGAGGTTCGAGGGCGGCAAGCCCCGCCGCCGGACCGTCCGCGAAGCCCACGGCCACCGCGCGATTGAGCGCGACGACCGGCGACGGCCAGGTCCGCAGCAGGGCGTCGTAGAGACCCACGATCTGCCGCCAGTC
>CAXTNQ010000161.1:0-6267 GCA_964245745.1 uncultured Jatrophihabitantaceae bacterium | reverse complement strand
GCGGCGGCGCGACGTACCGGTAGACCGTCAACGTGATCTGCTGACTCTGCGGGACCGGTGAGTTGGCCACCGGGTTCTGCGTCGCGACCGTGCCGTCCTTCGCCTTGTCGCCGATCTGCACCGGCGTCGGGGAGACAGCGACGTTGCCCCAGCCGGCGCGGTTGAGGTTGGCCTGGGCGTCGGCCACCTTCTGCCCTACGACGTTGGGCACACCCACCCGGCCGGACGACACCGACAGCGTGACCGCGGCGCCCGGCAGCACATTGGCCGCGTAGGCCGCCGGGCTCTGGTCAATGACCGTTCCGGCCGCGGCCGCGTTGTCGACGTCCTTGCGCACCGGGTTGAGGCCGGCCGCGCTGATCTTGCTGGCCGCGTCGGCGTAGGCCAGGCCCTTGACGTCCGGCACCGTCGCCATCTTCTGCTTGTACGTGGTGAAGGTGATGCGGGTGTCCTTGGTCTGCTTGCTGTTCGCCGCCGGATTCTGCGTGCAGACGTTGCCCTCGGTCACGGTCTGCGGGGTCTCGTTGTCGATGCCGCACGGACCGTTCGATGGGGTCGCTGACTGGTCGATCGTCAGGAATCCCGCGTTCTGCAGGATGCTCCGGGCGGAGGCCGGCGTCTGCCCGACGATGGTCGGCACGGCGAAAGTGTTCGGCTTGTCCGACCGGCCGAGCGCCACGATCGCGTACGCGGCGCCGCCGATGACGAGCAGCAGAGCGGCCACGAGCGCCACCCAGATCCACGGGCTACGTGAGGATTCCGGCTCCGGTTCGGGATCGCCGCCGTCGGTCAGCGGTACGACGGGCGGGGGCGGTCCGGCGGCGCCCGGCCGGGCGATCAACTGCGTCTTCTCGGCGTCGGTCAGCACGGCCTCGGCCTCGACCGGGCGGTCGGCGAGTGCGCGCAACAGGTCGGCTCGCATATCCGCCGCGGACTGGTAGCGGTTCAGCGGATTCTTGGCCAGCGCCTTCATGACGATCGAATCCAGTGCGCGCGGCACGCCGGGCACGATCGACGACGGCGCAGGTGCGTTCTCGCGCACGTGCTGGTACGCCACCGCGACAGGGGAATCGCCGGTGAACGGCGGCGTCCCGGTGACGAGTTCGTAGAGCAGACATCCGGTGGAGTAGACGTCGGAACGGGCGTCCACGGTCTCGCCGCGCGCCTGCTCCGGAGACAGGTACTGCGCCGTGCCGATCACCGCCGCGGTCTGCGTCACGGTGGCCGCGTCGTTGGACAGTGCGCGCGCGATGCCGAAGTCCATGACCTTGACCGCGCCGTTGCGGGCGATCATGACGTTCGCGGGCTTGATGTCGCGGTGGACGATGCCGTTGCGGTGGCTGAAGTCCAGGGCGCCGCACACCTCGGCGGCGATCTCCATGGCGCGCCGCGGAGGCAGCCGGCCCTCGGTGCGCAGGATGTCGCGCAGGGTGCGGCCCTCGACGTACTCCATGACGATGAACGGGATCGGGCCGTCCGGCCCGTCGTCCTCGCCCGTGTCGTAGACGGACACGATGGCCGGGTGGTTGAGGCCGGCGGCGGCCTGGGCCTCACGACGGAAGCGGTTCAGGAACGTCTGGTCGCGGGCCAGGTCGGGACGCAGCACCTTGATCGCGACGTCGCGGCCGAGGCGCACGTCGCGTCCGCGGTGTACCTCGGCCATGCCGCCGTAACCGACGAGTTCGTCGAGCTCGTAGCGGTTTCCTACCAGCCGCGATGGGGCGGTCATTGTGAACCCTCCGTGCCTTCGGTCGTTCGTAATTGCACCACTACTGGCCCCGCATGTTGTTCAGGTACGCGCGCATGACGTCGCGCGCCAACGGGGCGGCCGCCGTCCCGCCGGCACTCTCGTTGCCGGTGACTCCCGCATTCTCCAGGACGACCGCCACCGCGATGGGATGCACCGGGTCCAGCGCGAACCCGGTGAACCACGCGTGCGGCGCGAGCGGATTGCCCTTATCGTCCTGGTTGTCCGCCGTGCCGGTCTTACCGCCTACCTGCACGTTCGGGATCTGCGCCGCGGTGCCCGTGCCCTTCGCCACCACGTTGATCATCATTTGCTGCAGCAGCGTGTTCTGGGCGTCGGTCAACACCCGGTCGAGCCGGGTCGGGGACGTATTACTGAGCACCGACAGGTTGGGCGCGCGCTCCTGCGCCACCAGGTAGGGCTTCATCAGCTGGCCACCGTTGGCTACCGCGGCGGACAGCATGGCCGCCTGCAGTGGCGTCATCTGAACGTTGCGCTGCCCGATGCAGGACTGGGCCAGGGCCGACCCGTCGGGGATGTCGCCCATGGTCGAGCGCGCGACCGGGAGCGGCACCTGGCGACTCTGCCCGTTCATGCCGAACAGGCTGGCCTCGTCCTGCACGGCCTGCTGGCCAAGGTCGAGGCACACGTTGGCGAAGGCGGTGTTGCACGACACGGTCAGCGCCGCGTCGAGCGTGGTGGTCTTGCCGTCCCCGCAGCGCTCGCCGTTGAAGTTCTGCATGGTCCCGCCGTCGGGCAGGTTGAGGACGTCCGGGGACGCGACGGTGTCCGTTGGCAGCTTGCCGGCCTTGAGGTCCGCCGCTGCCGCCACCACCTTGAAGATCGATCCCGGCGGGTAGCTCTGCTGCAACGCGCGACTCAACATCGGCTGCGCCGGATCGCGAATCAGTTGCTGATAGGCGGATATCTCGGCGTTCGTGTTGTGCGACGTGAGCAGGTTGGGGTCGTACGACGGGCTCGTGACTGCGGCCAGGATGGCTCCGGTGGACGGGTCGAGGGCCACCACCGCCCCCCGGCGGTTGCCCAGCCCGCGGAACGCGGCGTCCTGCGCGGCGGCGTTGACCGTGAGGGTGACGCTGCCGCCCTTGGGGTTGCGGCCGGTGAGGATGTCGGCGAGCTTCGACGCGAACAGCCGCGAGTCGTTGCCCGACAGCACGCCGTCGGCGACGTCCTCGAGGCCGTTCTTGCCGTAGACCAGGGAGTAGTAGCCGGTCAGGGGCGCGTAGGTCGGTCCCTGCGGGTAGCGGCGCAAGTACTTCAACTCGTCGGTGGTCGCCACCGACTCAGCGACGGCGTTGCCGCCGACGATGATCTGCCCGCGCGGACTGGCGTACTCGTCCAGGATGTTGCGCAGGTTGTGCGGGTTGTTGCGGTAGGCGTCGGCCTTCACCACCTGGACGAAATTCAGATTGACGAACAGCGCGAGCAGCAGCACCCCGACGGCGATGGCGACGCGGCGAATCGGCCGGTTCATCGCGAGCTTCCCGGGTTCATACCGGCACGACCTGGATCATCGCGGTGTCCGTGCCGGACGGGCGCGGCGTCGCGGGCGGCGGGCGACGGGCTGCATCGGACATCCGCAGCAACAGCGCGACCAGCGCGTAGTTGGCCAGGAGCGACGAGCCGCCGTAGGACAGGAACGGGGTGGTCAGCCCGGTCTGCGGCAGCAACCGGCTGACCCCGGCGACCACGACGAACAGCTGGAGCGCCAGGGAGAACGCCAATCCGACGGCCAACAGCTTGCTGAACGAGTCGCGGGACGCCAGCGCGATGGCGAAGCCGCGGGAAATGATCAACAGGTAGACGACGAGCAGCGCGACCAGTCCGAACAGACCGATCTCCTCGCCGAACGAGGAGATGATGAAGTCGGTCGACGCCAACGGCACCCGCTCGGGGTGTCCGGCGCCCAAGCCTGTCCCGAACAGGCCTCCGGTGCCGAGTCCGAACAGCGACTGGCTGACCTGGTAGCCGATCGTCGTCGGATCGTCGAACACGTGCAGCCATACGCTCACGCGCACCTGGACGTTGGTGAACAGGTGGTAGGCGACGTACGCCCCGGCGGCGAACAGCAGTAGGCCGATGATCACCCAGCTGACCCGTTCGGTGGCGACGTAGAGCAGCACGACGAAGATGCCGAAGAACATCAGCGACGTACCGAGGTCGTGCCCGCGAATGAGGATGCCGATGCAGATCAACCAGGCCACGAGCAGCGGGCCGAGGTCGCGGCCGCGCGGAAGCACCAGTCCGAGCACGCGCCGCCCCGCGAGCGACAGAACATCACGCTTGGCTACGAGGTAGGACGCCGCGAAGATCGTCAGCAGGATCTTCGCGAATTCCCCGGGCTGTAGGGAGAATCCCGCCACGCGGATCCAGATTCGAGCACCGTTCACCTCGCTCAACCGCGCTGGCAGCACCGTCGGCAGAGCGAGCAGGAACAGGCCGATCAGCGCGAGGGTGTACGCGTAGCGCTGCAGCGCGCGATGGTCGCGGACGAACCAGATGATGGCGAGGAACAACGCCAGCCCGAGCGCCGTCCAGACGACCTGAGTGGACGCCTGCGCGCCGTCGAACGAGACGCCGTCCTGTCGGGCCTGCTGCGCCCGACCCAGGTCGAGGCGATTGATCATGACGAGCCCGAGGCCGTTCAGGAGCACGACGCACGGCAGCAGCACCGGGTCGGCGTACGGCGCCACGCGGCGGATGACCAGGTGGGCGATGAGGCCGGCGACGAGCGGCACCGCCCCGTACGCGATGAGGTGACTGTTCAGGCTGCCGTCCCGCGTCGCCTCGACGACGGCCTCGGCCAGGACCACCGTGACCACCGCGAACACCAGCAGCACCAGCTCGGTGTTACGCCGGGTCGGCACGGCGGCTTCAGTGGGGGTATCGGTCACCGCCGGCACTCCACATCCGGGATCGGGGTGTGCGGCGGGCTGCTCGGCAACGTTTCGGACGGCGATGGCGACGGCGTCGGAGTCGCCGGACCGGCCGACGGGGTCGTCGGGACAGTAGGCGTCGGGCTGGGTGACGGCGTCGCGGTCGGGCACGGCGGGAGCTGCTCGTTGTGCAAGCTGTCGAGGATCCGATGCGCGTCCGCCAGATTGCGCGCCGTGATGCCGGACTCGACCTGGGTGCGGGCGGACTGCGTGAGGTCCGTCGTCTTGAGGTCGGTGTTCTCCGAGACGCTGAAGAACTTGATCGGGCCGAACTGCGTGCTGACGCCGCGAAAGATCGCGACTTCGCTGCCGTCCCGGCCGACGAAGTACTGGGTCTGCGTCCAGTGGTAGAAGACCGCCGCAGCGCCGATCACGACCACCACGACGGCGGTCGGCAGCACGACGCGGCGCAGCAGCCGGCGGCGGCGCAGCTGCGGGCCGGCCGGGGGCGCCTCGGGCGGAGCGGTCATGCGGGCGGCTCGCTCGGCCGGGCTGTCGTGGCCGTCGACTGCCCGCTCGGACGTCGGCGGCGGATCGATCAGCGCACCGGCAATCACCGGGAGGTCGTCGCCGTATCCCGCCTCGATGACGTCGGCCACGATGCACGTGACGTTGTCCGGTCCTCCCCCGCGCAACGCCAGTTCGACGAGCCGGTCCGCGGCGTCCTGCGGGGTGCCGTCCGACAGGGTGTCGGCCAGCGTCTCGGCGGTCACGACGTCGGTGAGCCCGTCCGTACAGAGTAGGTACCGGTCGCCCGCGCGGGCCTCGCGAATCGACACGTCCGGATCGACGTCAGCCCCGGTCAAGGCGCGCAGAATCACCGATTTACGCGGGTGATGCGCCGCCTCCTCCATCGTGAGACGTCCCGAGTCGACTAGCGACTGGACGTAGGTGTCGTCGTGCGTGATCTGCGCGAGAATGCCACCGCGCAACAGATACGCCCGCGAATCACCGACGTGGACGAGCCCGACCTGGCCGCGCACGAAACGCAAGGCGGTCAGGGTGGTGCCCATGCCGTCGAGCTTGTCGTCGCTCGCGACGGCCTCACGCAGACCGAGGTTCGCGTCCTGCACGGCGTCGCGCAGGGTGGCGATGAGGTCGTCGAGTGGGCGGTCCTCGTCGAGATGCTCCAACGACCCGACCACCAACTTGCTGGCGACCTCGCCGGCGGCGTGGCCACCCATGCCGTCGGCGATGGCGAGCAGCCGAGGACCGGCGTACACCGAGTCCTCGTTGTTCGATCGCACCAGCCCGCGGTCCGAGCGCACCGCGTAGCGCAGGGCCAGGCTCACCGGCTGTGTCTCCAGTGTCTCCCGTTGACGGTCACCGCAGCTCGAGGACGGTCTTACCGATGCGGATCGGCACGCCGATCTCCAGCGGCTGAGCGCCTTCCAGCTTGCGCTGACCCACGTAGGTGCCGTTCGTCGAGCCGAGGTCCTCGACGTACCAGTGCCCGTCCTGCAGACTGACCCGCGCATGGCGCGTGCTGGCGTAGTCGTCGGTGAGCACGAGCGTCGAATCGTTGGCCCGGCCGATCAGCACGGGCGCACCGGTGAGGCCGAT
>CAXTNQ010000160.1:2403-6315 GCA_964245745.1 uncultured Jatrophihabitantaceae bacterium | reverse complement strand
CTGCAGCGTGTTCAAGGCCGCGGCGTGCCGATCGTTGGCTCGGGCAGCGCGTCGGTCTACTTCCAGGTGAGCACCGGCCGGATGCCGGTGGCCCAACAGGGCGCCGAGATCAGCCGCAAGCCGCCGAAGTACAACGAGACCCAGATCGACCAGCTCTCGGCCTACATCCAGTCCGTCGGCGGAGGACCGACCACTCCGGACGGCAACCTGCGGCAGAGCAACGTCTCGCTCGGGGACGGCGGAGAGCTCTTCCGGCTCAACTGCGCGTCGTGTCACGGCGCGACAGGTGGCGGGGCGCCGCTGTCCGCCGGCAAGGTCGCGCCCGGACTGCACGAAGCCACGGACAAGCAGATCTACACCGCCATGCTGAGTGGCCCGGAGAGCATGCCGGTGTTCAACGACAACCAGCTGTCGCCCGATGAGAAAAAGTCAATCATCAATTACATCCAGACCCTGAAGGCGTCGGCCGACCCCGGCGGAAGCGGGTTGGCTCGGATCGGGCCGGTGTCCGAAGGTGTCGTCATCTGGGTGGTGGGCATCGGCGCTGTGGTCATCGCCATCCTGTGGATCGGGGCCAAATCGTGACCACGACTCGGGACCCACGACCCGAGGCGGCCCCTCGGCACGCCGAGGCGGAACCGCCGACGGCCGCCGAGATCGCCGAGATGACGACCGAACAGGCCATGATCGCGGGGGCCGAGGCCGACGGTGTCTACCTCGTCCACCGGCGCGAACGCTTCCCCGTCCCGGGGAGCAAGGCCGAAAAGCGGGCGGAGCGGGGCGTCTCTTTCCTGTTCGTGCTCGCCGGGCTCGCCGGGCTGGCGTTCATCGTCGTCTTCATCGCCGCGCCGTTCCGCTACCACCTGCCCGGTGAGGGGTCGCAGAACTTCCGGTTCTACACGCCGCTTCTCGGCGGCCTGCTCGGTGTCTTGCTCGTCTGCATGGGCGCAGGAGCGGTCCTGTGGGCCAAGTGGCTCATGCCCGAGGAAGAGGTCGTCCAAGACCGGCACGACGAGCCGTCGACCGAGGCGGACAAGCTGATGACCTCGGCGACGCTCTCCGCGGGTTACACCGACACGGGGCTGCCTCGCCGGTCCCTGCTGCTGCGCTCGATCGGCCTGGCCGGAGGGGCGTTGGCCACGGTGCCCCTTGTCGCCCTTGTCGGCGCACTGATCAAGAAGCCTGGCGACAAGCTCTTCCACACGCTCTACCGCCCGCGGCCGGATGCCTTCCCGAACGGCATCCCGATCGTCTACTCCGACGGCCGACGGGTGAGTCCCGGCGACATCCAGGCCGGCGGTCTGGTCACGGTGTTTCCCGGGGTGCCGGGTGGGGTGCGCGACGCCAGTTCGCCCACCCTGATCATCCGGCTCAAGCCCGGTCAGGCCGTGAACGCTCGCAAGGGGCAGGCAAATTTCGCGTTCGGCGACTTCGTGGCCTACTCCAAGATCTGCACACACGCCGGCTGCCCGGCCTCGCTCTACGAGCAGCAGACGACCCGGTTGCTCTGTCCGTGCCACCAGTCGCAGTTCGAGGTCCTGCAGGACGCCAAGCCGGTATTCGGGCCTGCGTCACGGCCGCTTCCGAAGTTACCGTTGGGAGTGGAAGTCGTGGACGGCGTCCAGTACTTCGTCGCCCGCGCCGACTACCCCGAACCGATCGGTCCTGCGTTCTGGGAACGCGAGAGCAACGGAAAGCTCGAAACATGAGCACGGCTCGACAGCTTGGACGGTGCACATGACCCTCACCGACACGCCACGCTCCCGCAAGCCCCGGACGCGCCAGGGCAAAGTGGCCGAGTGGTTCGAGGATCGACTGCGGGTAGCCGCCCCACTGCGCAAGAACCTGAACAAGGTCTTCCCCGACCACTGGTCGTTCATGATGGGCGAGATCGCGCTCTACTCGTTCATCATCCTGGTGCTGACCGGCATCTACCTCACGTTCTTCTTCGACGCGTCGATGGCCGAAGTGCGCTACAACGGCAGCTACGGTCCGCTGCGCGGGGTCACCATGTCGCGCGCGTTCGCGTCGACCCTCGACATTTCCTTCGACGTACGCGGCGGCCTGGTCATCCGCCAGATCCACCACTGGGCCGCGCTCATGTTCGTCGCGGCCATGGTCATCCACATGCTGCGGACCTTCTTCACCGGAGCCTTCCGCAAGCCGCGCGAGATGAACTGGGTGATCGGCGTCCTGCTTCTGGTGCTCGGGGTCGTCGAGGGCTTCGCCGGCTACTCCATGCCGGACGACCTGCTCTCCGGCACCGGCCTGCGGATCGCCGACGCGATCATTCTTTCCATCCCGGTGATCGGTAGCTGGACGTCCTTCCTCGTCTTCGGCGGTGAATTCCCGGGCGAAGCGATCATCGGACGGTTCTACATCGTCCACGTGCTGCTCGTCCCTGCGCTGATCGCGGCGCTGATCGGCGCGCACTTGGCGCTGGTCGTGCGGCAGAAGCACAGCCAGTTCCCCGGACCGGGTCGCACCGAACACACGGTCAGCGGCGAACGGGTGTACCCGATCTACGCGGCGAAGGCCGGCGGCTTCTTCTTCATCGTCTTCGGTGTGTTGGCCGCGCTCGGTGGCCTCGCGCAGATCAACCCCATCTGGCTCTACGGCCCGTACAACCCGGCGCAGGTGTCCTCCGGCTCGCAGCCGGACTGGTACATGGCGATGCTGGACGGTTCGACCCGACTGTTCCCCTCGTGGGAGATTCACCATCTGTTCGGCCGCTACACGGTGCCCGCCGTGTTCTGGCCGACCGTGGCGCTGCCCACGATCCTCATCGGCATCGCGATTACGTATCCGTGGATGGAAGCCCGGATGACCAAGGACCGGCTGTCGCACAACCTGCTGCAGCGTCCGCGGGACGTGCCCGTCCGCACCAGCCTCGGCGCGATGGCCTTGGCCTTCGTCATGGTGCTGTTCATTTCCGGCGGCAACGACCTCATCGCCAAGTCGTTCGACATCTCGCTGAACGCGATGACCTGGGCGGGTCGGATCGGTCTGGTCGTGGTCCCGCCGCTCGCCTACCTGTTCGCGTACCGGATCTGCCTGGGCCTGCAGCGGCACGACCGTGAGGTGCTCGAGCACGGCGTGGAGACCGGCATCATCAAGCTGTTGCCGACCGGAGAGTTCATCGAGGTGCACCAGCCGCTCGGACCGGTCGACGACCACGGCCACGGCGAGCTCAGCTACGCCGGCGCACCCGTGCCCAAGCGGATGAACGTTCTCGGACGTGGCGCCAACCACGTGCGCGGGTTCTTCTGGCCGGTCACGGAGAAGCCGGAGATCCAGGCGGCCCTCGACGAGCTCGACGCCCCGCAGACCGAGCAGCGCCAGCACGAGCTCACCAGCTGACCGCGAACCGATCACCGCGCAGCGGTTGGGCGCCGTCGCCCTGATCGACGCGGACAACGTAGCCCCGTCCCGGCTACAGCCCGTCCTCGACCTGCTCGCGACCGTGCCGGACACGCGCGTGGTGGCGAGCGGCCGCCCCGCCGCGTTGGCCCGGCTGGACTGGCCGGCGGGAACCGAGCAGTTGCCGGCGCAGGGTTGGCAGCGAGCGGACGTCCAGCTGGCGCAGAACTACCGGCCGGGGCCCTATCCCCTGCTGCTCGTCACCGGCGACGGCGACTTCGCGTTGCTGGCCGGCCGGCATCCGGGGCCGGTCGTGGTGATCAGCGGATCGCCGTCCACCCGGCTGCGTGACGTCGCGCTGACCGTCGACCCGGCCACCGAAGGCACCGAGCCGATCCGCGCGTGGTTGGCCGCACGCGCCTGACGAATGCGCGGTGTGCGTCAGTCGAACGACGCCGTACCCCCGGCGACGACCGACCGGACCTGCACCTGCTGCGCGGTCCTCGCGGTGACGAGGTGCATGGCGCCGTCGCCCACCACCGAGGTATGCGC
>CAXTNQ010000160.1:0-2393 GCA_964245745.1 uncultured Jatrophihabitantaceae bacterium | reverse complement strand
CCACCGACCAGCACGCCGTCGTACGCGTCGAGCCGGGACACGTCCAGGATGCTGTCGAGCGGTAGGAGGACTGCGGCCGGCGCACGGTCCGACCGACGCCAGCGTCGCGGTAAACCGCTCGCAGTACTTCTCACCGTCGCCCTCGTCTACGACCGCGCAGGCAATGGCGGGTGAGCGCGCACGCGTGGCAGCCAGGAACGGCTCATAGACCGAGGCTGCCGCGGAGAAGGCCCACCCTCGCCCGATCAGCACCGTGGTCACGACCGCTCCGCGGGGTGGCGCGAAAGCCGCTCAGGTCAGCGGACGCCGGCCGCCGATGTAGTACTCGAACAGCAGGCCGCCGACCGTGATGAGGATGCCGGCTGCCCCGACGATCGCCAGCCAGATCTGGAAGAACGCCAGGCCGGAACCGGTGACGGTCGCCGACAGCGCGATGCCGAACGGCCAATAGCTTCCCGGGCTGAAGAACCCCAACTCGCCCGCGCCCTCGGCTATCTCCGCATCGTTGCGGTCCTCCGGCCGAGCGTCGATGCGCCGAGACACGAACAGGAAGAACGAGCCGGCGATGAACAGCAGGCCGCCGGACAGGATGAGTGCGGCAAGGCCGGCGACTTCGACGCTGCCCTGCGTCTTGTCGGTCCAGATGCCGTACATGATCGAGACCAGCCACAGGAACCCGGCCAGCCCGAGGAAGATGCGGGCCTCGATCCTCATACGCAGCCCCCCGGCGGTTCCGATTCCGCGCGGGCGGTGCGGTCGGTGGTGAACGGATGGGTGGTCGTCGCGCAGGGCGCTCCACCGATGCTGGACAAGGCGATCGACTGCCGCGCCGGGTTGGCCGGCCCCAGTTGGCTCAACCGCGTGACGTAGGCCTGGAAGCTGGCCGGCTCGACCACCCGGACCTCAAAGTTCATCTGCGAGTGGTAGGTGCCGCACAACTCCGCACAGCGGCCAACGTAGGAACCGTCCACCGTGGCCGTGAACTCGAACTGGTTGTCGCGCGCGTCGGAGTTCGTGCTGCCGGTCGGAACGGCCTGGTTCTTCTTGTCCTCGGGCCCGTAGGGCAGGACGTCTCGCTTGAACAGGAACTCCGGCACCCAGAACGAGTGGATGACGTCCAGCGAGTGCTCGTGGATGCGCACGGTCTGGCCGCGCGGGACGACGAGCACCGGGATCTCGCCGGAGGACCCCACCGTCGAAACGTAGGTAGGCTGACCCGCCTGATCAGCTACGGCGTAACGGGTTTCCTGCCCCTGGTACTGGTGGTACTCGAACTGCCAATTCCACTTGAACGCGTTGACCTGGATGTCCACCGACGGATTCTTCGAACGGGCGTCGACGTAGTTCTCGGTGCGGACCGTGAAGTAGAAGAGTCCGGACACGATCACCAGTGGCAGGATGGTGTACCCGATCTCGAGCGGCAGGTTGTACTTGGTCTGGCGCGGCAACGCCTCGTTCTTGCGCGTGTAGCGCCCAGCGCACCAGAACATCAGGCCCCAGACGAGGACGCCCACCGCCAGCGCGGCGACCGACGACCACGTCCACAGGTCACGGATGCGGTCCGCCTGCTTGGTGACGCCGGAGGGGAAACCGAAACGCAGCTTGTCCTCGACCGAACTGGTCGAACAGCCGGCCAGGACGAGTGCCGCGGAGCCAACCAGGAGCGCCACCCGCGTGCCCCGCGTCCAACGCCTGCGCCGCACGCCAACCGCCTTCCGCTGCCGTTCGCTGTCTTCCGGTGGCTGGGCGGACGTTGCCGATTCCGCCCGTTTCGGCCGAGCGTACTGGACGAATCGCCGCCCGGGCGGGATGGGTGGACTCCGGTCTATCGTCGCCAGCGATGAGCGTTGCCGGCTACCTGGACGCCGCATCCGGTGCGCCGCTCCGCCCTGTCGCGCGCCAGGCGTGGGCCGCCGCAGCGGACGACGGATGGGCCGATCCGGGGCGCCGTTACACCGCCGGTCGGCGGGCCCGGCTACTGCTCGACGCCGCCCGGGAGTCCGTGGCTGACGTCCTCGGCGTGCGGCCGGACGAGATCAGCTTCACGGGGAACGGCACGCAGGCCTTGCACGCAGCGGTGCTCGGAGTGCTGCGGGCGCGCTACCGCCGCCCGACTTTCGTGCACTGCGCCGTCGAGCACTCCGCCGTGCTGCACGCCGCGGCGTGGCACGGCGCAGCCGGCGGCGAGGTGGTGTCGGTTCCGGTGGATCACGTCGGCCGAGTCGACGTCGACGACTTCGTCGCCGCCGCGGATCGTCCGGACGTGGCCGCCGCCGCCCTGCAGGCCGCGAACCACGAGGTTGGCACGACCCAGCCCGTCGACGCGGTGGCTGATCGGCTGGGTTCGGTGCCGCTCGTCGTCGACGCCACCCAGACCCTCGGCCACGCCGAGC
>CAXTNQ010000159.1:4383-6326 GCA_964245745.1 uncultured Jatrophihabitantaceae bacterium | reverse complement strand
GGGACGACGTATCGGGTGTTACAGCCGCGCGGGATCGACCCGTAGGTTGTTCCAGCGTGGAACAGCGCAACGTCGGGCGGAGCGGGCTGCGGGTTTCCCATCTCGGCCTCGGCACCTGGCGTTGGGGTCGGGAAACCGATGCGGACGAGGCGGCCGCATTGCTGCTCGCGTTCCGGGACGCCGGCGGGACGTTCGTCGACTCGGCGGTCAGTTACGGCCGCGGTGCCGCCGAGGAGATTCTCGGCCAGCTGTTGACCGACGTCGTCCCGCGCGACGAGGTCGTGATCGCGACGAAGGCGGGGGTTCGCTGGCGCGGCGACGACATGCAGGTCGATCTTTCGCGGGGCGCGCTGCTGGACGGGCTCGATCTGTCCTTACGCCGGCTCGGGGTCGAACACATCGACCTGTGGCAGCTGCACACCTTCGACCCCACGGTGCGCATTGACGAGTCGCTTGCGGCCGTCGACACGGCCGTCGCGTCGGGCAAGGTTCGCTACATCGGGATCTCGAATTTCTCCGGGTGGCGGACGGCGCAGATCGCCACCCGGCAGGTCGTCACCGGCGGCGCGCCGATCGTCGCCAACCAGATGCGGTACTCGCTGCTCGACCGCGGCGTCGAGCGAGAGGTGGTGCCGGCGTGTGAGGACCTCGGAATCGGTCTGCTGCCGTACTCGCCGCTGGGAGGCGGCGTGCTGTCCGGTAAGTACCGCGCCGGAGTCCCCGCGGACTCCCGTGCGGCGGCCGGCGTACGTCACATCGCGCCTCTCGACGCTCCCGCGACGGTCGGCGTGGTCGAGGCGGTCGCGACCGCGGCGGACGGCCTCGCGACGTCCGCCGTCGCCGTAGCCCTGGCCTGGGTCCGCGACCGGCCTGGCGTGGTCGCCCCGATCCTCGGGCCGCGGACCCTGGGTCAGCTGACGGCCGCGCTGGCCGCGGAGACACTGCACCTGCCGGAGGAGATCCGTTCGGCACTCGACGATGTGTCGGCGCCGGCGATGAGTTATCCGGAGATCGACACCTGAGCGACGCCGATCCGGTCTTCGCGGCGTTCTGCGCGGCTGGCCTCTGGCCTGGACTCGGCCGCGCGCTTGCGGCCGGGTTGGACGCTGCCGACATTCGCGCGCCAGCGGACGTGTCGGCGCGGGCGCTGACCCGACTGCCCAAGGTCAGCGCCACCCGGGCCGGCCGGCTGTTCTCGGCGTTTCTCGCGGCCGCCCCGACCTACGAGACGGCCGAGCTGGTGGTCGCGGCCGGCCTCGATGTTCGGCTGGCCGGCCGGGCCGTGGAGAGCTGGGGTCCGCCTGCGGCGCGACTGCTGCGCGAGGACCCGTGGCGCCTGCTCACGCTGACCGGCGTGACCATCACCGATGCGGACCGCTTCGCCGTCCACACCGTGCCCGGCGTGCGGCGTGACGACGACCGTCGCGGTCGGTCGCTGGTCGGCTGGCTGCTGGCGCGGCAGGCCCGCGACGGACACACGGTCACGCCCGTGGACGCCCTACTGCCGGAGCTGGCTGCGCTCGGGGTGTCCGACGGCGCGGCGGCGGTCGCCGCGGCCGTCGACTCCGGGCAGGTGCAGCCGGTGCCGGGCGCCGCGCCGCCGACTGTGGCCCTATTGGAGTACGCCGTCGCGGAAGACGCCATCGCCCAGGGCATCGCCCGGCTGGCGGCGAGCGCGGAACCGATCGAGGCGGAACCTGCGGACGATGCCGCGCTCGACGAGCGGCAACGCGAGGCGGTCGCCAACGCGCTGCGGTGCGGGGTGAGCGTTCTGACCGGCGGCCCCGGCACCGGAAAGAGCCGCACCGTCGCCGCTCTGGTCAGTTCCTGCGCGGCCGCGGACCGTCCCGTCGCCCTGGCCGCCCCGACCGGACGGGCGGCCAAACGACTCGAGGAGCTGTGCCAGGCCCCGGCCGCGACCCTGCCCCGGCGGTTGGGTGCGC
>CAXTNQ010000159.1:0-4373 GCA_964245745.1 uncultured Jatrophihabitantaceae bacterium | reverse complement strand
CGGCAGGACGGGGACGAAGTCAGCTTCCGCGGTGGCTTCGCCCGCGATGCGTCCACGCCCCTCGATGAGACGGTCGTGGTCGTCGACGAGACGTCCATGCTCGACGTTCAGCTCGCCGCGGCCCTGCTCGACGCCTGTGCCGACGGCACGCACCTCGTGCTCGTCGGCGACCCCGCGCAGCTGCCGTCCATCGGCCCGGGACGGGTGCTGGGCGACCTGCTCGACGCCGACGTCGTCCCGGTCACCGAGCTGACCACGCTGTACCGGCAGGCGGAGGGCGGCGCGATCGCCCGACTGGCGACGAGCGTCCGGGGTGGCGACCTGCCCCCTGTCGACGACCCGACCCGCGAGGTGGTGGCGGTCGCCGCCCGCGGCTCGGACGACGCCACGCGACGGGTGATCCAACTGGTTACCGACTCGATCCCCCGGGTACTCGGCATCGCGCCTGACCAGGTTCAGGTGGTGACTCCGGTGCATCGTGGCGGAGCGGGTACGCAGGCGCTCAACGCGGCCCTCAAGGCGCAGCTCAACCCGGGAACCGGCCGTCGACGCTTCGACGAGGGCGACCGGGTGGTGGCTACGGCGAACCACCTGGAAGCCGAACCGTTCGGCTACGCCAACGGCGAAGTGGGGGTCGTGGCCGAGGTTGAGAGCGACGGCACGGTGACCGTCGAGTTCGCGTCCGGCCCCGCCGAAGTGAAGGGCAAGGCGCTGACCGAATTACTGCACGGCTGGGCCGTGACCGTGCACCGCGCACAGGGTTCGGAGTTTCCCGCGGTCGTCGTCGTGCTCCCACCTGAGGCGGCCACCATGCTCTCGCGTCCCCTGGTCTACACGGCGCTGACTCGTGCCCAGCGGCACCTGTCGATCGTCCACGCGGTCGGGCCGGCGCTCTCCCACGCCATCCGTGACGTCGGCGCCCGACCTCGGCGCACGCAGCTGCGTGGACTGCTGCAGGAGCACGTGACGGCCTGAGCGCCGTCTGGTCTTCTGCGGCGAACGGGGGTTCAATGGCCCGTTATGACGGCCGCGACGTCAGTGGAGACCGGTGCCGATCCCGATTGGGAGTACGCACCGCTGCGGATCCCGGCCGACGTCACCCGGACCGCCGCCGCGGTGCATCTGACCCTGCGTGCCGAGTTCGAAGGCTGGGAGCTGGCTCGCGTCCTGCGCTACACCGACGGCAGCCGCCGGGTGTGGCTGCGCCGCCGCCGCAGCGCCGGTGGCCTGTTGCCCCTGCCGGCACCGCGCGTCTGAGTCGGTCTGTCCTAGCGCCACGTCTCGTTACGCGTCAGGCGTCGCCGAAACCACGCACGGTATCGATGGTGTCGGCCTCGGCGGCCGTCTTGTCGTCGCGATACCGCACCACACGGGCGAAACGCAACGCCACGCCACCCGGGTAGCGCGACGAACGCTGAACGCCGTCGAAGGCGACTTCGACGACCTGCTCGGGCCGTAGTGACACCACCCAGCCGTCGGTCGGCCCGTCCGCAAGCTCGCGGAAGCGCTCGGTCTGCCAGACGAGCATGGCGTCGGTCATGCCCTTGAACGTCTTACCGAGCATCACGAACGTCCCGGTCGACGGATCCCGGGCGCCCAGGTGGATGTTGGACAACCACCCCCGCCGGCGGCCCGAACCCCATTCGACCGCGAGCACGACGAGGTCCAGCGTGTGTACCGGCTTGACCTTCAGCCAGCCCGCACCACGCCGCCCCGCCTCGTACGGCGCGTCCAACGACTTGGCGACGATTCCCTCATGACCATGTGCCAAAGCCTCCTCTAGAAAGACCTGAGCGTCCTCGTCCGTGGTGATCACTCGGCGGACGATCCGCCACGGTTCCGGGACGATCGCGCGCAGCACCTCGAAGCGTTCGTCGGCCGACCGGTCGAGCACGTCCGCACCGTCGTGATGCAGTACGTCGAAGAAGTACGGGGTGAGCGCCCTTGTCGCCTGCGTCCCGTCGCGGCGGCCGATCCGGGACGCCGTGACCTGGAACGGATGAGGTCGCCCGTCGGCGCGCACTGCGATTGCTTCGCCGTCGAGAACGAAGACATCCGCCGGGAAGGTCCGTACCGCCTCGACGATCTCCGGCACTCGAGACGTGATGTCGTCCAGCGTCCGGGTGAAAACCCGCACCACCTCTGCGGACCGATGGACTTGGATGCGGGCGCCGTCGAGCTTCCACTCCAACGCGGCACGGCCGTCGAGCCGAGCAAGCGCGTCGGATACGTCCGAGGCGGTCTGCGCCAGCATGGGGCTGACCGGCCGTCCGACCTCGAGGCGGAACTGGGCGACAGCCTCCGCGCCAGCGCCCAATGCGGCCGCGGCCACGGCAGCCAAGTCGCCACGCAGCATGGCCGCGCGTCGAACGTCCCGGATCGGGACGCCACTGGCCGCAGCGACCGCATCGGTCATCAGCCCGGCCAACGCGCCCTGCCGGAGGTCACCGCCAAGCAGGCGACCGAGGAAATCCTGTTCGGCCGCGGTGGCCGTCGCGAAAAGGGTCGCCAACAGGTCGGTGCGGCGGGTGCGCGAACCCGCACCGACCGTCCGGCCGATGTCGGCGAACGCCGCGTCCACGGCGGCGACGGTGAGCGTCGCCTCCCCGGCGGGTGGCGGGCGGGACCGCAGGGCGGCCCATCCCACGCCGATCTGTCGTTGCACCAACGCTCCGGAGAGCCACGCGACCACGGTGCCCGCGTCGGCGGCGCCGGTCCGTCGCAGGAGGTCGGCGAGCTGAGCGACCTTTGCCGTGCGGGCCGGTGTGTCCGCCACGGCGGCCGACACCTCGACAACCTGGCTCAACCGCATGCCTTCACCCTGGCACGGGGCTTACGACACGTTCAGGAGGCGTTCAAGAACCGGTCGAGCACCCGGACACCGAAGCGCAACGCGTCGATGGGAACGCGCTCGTCGATGCCGTGGAACAGTGCCAAGAAGTCGAGGTCGGGTGGCAGCTGCAGCGGAGAGAAGCCGAAACACCGGATGCCTAGCGTGGAGAACGACTTCGCGTCGGTGCCGCCACTCATCAGGTACGGGACCGGCCGCGCGTACGCGTCCTCGGCATGCAAGGCCGCCGCCATCGCGTCGACCAACGGCCCGTCGAACGTCGTCTCGACGGCGATGTCGTGGACCACGAACTCCCGCTCGACGCCGTCGCCGATGAGGTCGTCGATCGTCGCGAGCAGAGCCTCCTCCCGCCCCGGCAGGAAGCGCGCGTCGATCGTCGCCTCGGCCGACGACGGAATGACGTTCTCCTTGTAACCAGCCCGCAGCATCGTGGGGCTGGCCGTGTTGCGCAGGGTCGCACCGATCATGCGCGCGACGCCGCCGAGCCGCGCCAGGCCCGGGCCGGGGTTGTCGACGTCGATCTGAAGGCCGGTCAGCTCGGCCGTCTCGGCCAGGAACCGGCGGGCCGTGTCCGTCACCTCGATCGGGAAGTCGTAGCCGCCGATCCGAGAGACCGCTGCGGCGAGGCGGGTCACGGCGTTGTCGTCGTGCAGCATCGAGCCGTGCCCGGGACGCCCCCGAGCCCGCAGGCGTAGCCAGGCGATGCCCTTCTCGGCCGTCTGGATCGGGTACAGCCGTAGGTCCGGGCGCAGCGTGACGCTGAAACCACCGACCTCGCTGATCGCCTCGCTGCAGTCGTCGAACAGGCCGGGGTGGTGGTCGACGAGGTAGTGCGCGCCCTGCCGCCCGCCGGCCTCCTCGTCGGAGACAAAGGCCAGCACGATGTCGCGCGGTGGACGGTGTCCCGTCCGCGCCCACTCGCGGACGACGGCGAGCGTCATCGCGTCCATGTCTTTCATGTCGACGGCGCCGCGTCCCCACACGTAGCCGTCGCGGACCTCTCCGGCGAATGGGTCGACTGTCCACTCCGCCGGGTCGGCGGGCACGACGTCGAGGTGACCGTGGATGAGTAGAGCTGGTCGCGTCCCATCGCTACCGTCGATCCGAGCCACCGCCGATGCGCGTCCCGGCTTCGATGATCTCGGCTTGGATGCCGACCTCGTCCAGTTTGCCGGCCACCCACTCCGCTGCGGGCCGTTCCGGGTGCGTTGGGTTCGACGTGTTGATCTGGATCAGCTCACTGAGCAGGCCGGAGACCTCGTCCTCGGCACGGCTCATGTCCATCGACGTGTTCTATCAGGCCGATCAGGACCGTCGACGGGCGCTGCGGTGGCCGCCGACGTAGACGACCGCGCCGACGGCTGCCGTGAACCCGACAATGAGCCCGACCAGCAGCCAAACGTCGTTCACGCTTCCGCCGCTCGGCGGCGCCTGGATCGCTTTACTCGCCGGCCCGCCGCTCGACGACGCCGGCTCGCCGACATCGGACGAGACGCTGGGCAGCGTGCTCGCGCTCGGCTCG
>CAXTNQ010000158.1:0-6447 GCA_964245745.1 uncultured Jatrophihabitantaceae bacterium | reverse complement strand
CGGCTTTCCACCGAGTCGACGGCCCGAAACGGGCAGGATCATCCTGTGGCAGAACCCAAACCAGCGCGTACGACAGAAACCGGCCGGGTCGAGGCGTTCAGCGACGGCGTGTTCGCGATCGCTCTAACGCTGCTCGTGCTCGACCTAAAAGCACCCAATAGCAACAACTATCCAGCTGCCCTGCTCGCCGACTGGCCCGCGTATCTGGCGTTCCTGGTTTCGTTCCTCACCATTGCCAGCATCTGGCTCAGCCACCACAACTTGTACTCGAGGGTCCAACGGGTCGATCAGACCGCTCTGCTGCTGAACCTTGCCCAGCTTATAGGCGTCACACTGGTGCCGTGGCCGACCGCGCTGATCTGCGCTTAACAGTGGCGTGCATCGAAACGAGGTCGCGGCCGTCATCGTGTACACGCTGGTCTCGATCCTCGTTTCCGCGGTGTGGGTGCTGGTCAACCGACACTTCCGGCGCAGTCCCCCGCTGCTCGAACGTCCACGGGATCAATCCTGGGTTCGCCGCAACACCAAGGCCTCACGTGTCTCGCTGGGCGCGGCCGTCGTTCTCGGGCTCATAGGCGTGGTCGCGCCGGTGGCGGCATTCGCCGGGTTCATCGCCGTGCCCATCTTCGTCTTCGCGCTGAACGCCACCGCCCGCGGACTCGGCTGACAGCCACGCAACGGAAACCGCTGCTGGTCTGTCGATCACCGCTAACTCGGACAACATGGGTACGACGCTCGCTGCGGTCAGCAATGTTGAGCGATGCCCGAGGTGTTGATGCGTTCATGGGCGGTGTGGTGGTGGCAGCCTTGCTCCGGAACCGGACTACGAGTGGGGCCGGAGTTGCGCGTCGATCGTGACGTGGATGCGGCGGCCGATGAGGAGGCGTGGCGCGCGGATTGCGAGGTCTCGGCGGTCGAAGCAGGCCGTGGCGACCGCTCGCGTCGCGTCGCCGGCTTGTTCGGCGGCGACGGCGAGTACGACCGGGGTAGCGCGTCCGCGTCCGGTCAGGATGCCGTGCGCGTCCCATTGGGGTGCGGTGCCGACGATTGCCCTCGTGTCGAAGGCCAGGGTTGGATGGCGGTCGGTGTCGAGCAATTTGGGCTTGCGTAGGTCACGGTCGCGAGTCCGGTTCCCGGTCTCCAGGGCGGTGAGGTCGAGTTCGGCGTGGATGGCGAGTGGACGGCCGTCGGCATCGATGTCGACCCAGCCCACGGTTATCGGCACGTTGCCTCGCACGGTCTTTAGGCCGAAATTGCGCACCGCGAAACTGGCGCTGGATTGGGTGATGTGCACGTCCCAGCGGGTGGTGAGTGCTCGGGTCATGACGGTAACCCTGCGGGGATCTTGGCTTTGACCACCGATAGCACCTCGACGCGGTCCGCGCCGGGTAGCAGCGCGGGGTCTTCGCCGGGGAGCAATTCGCTGGTCATAATGAGGTCGCGGGCGCGCTCGAGAGCTTCGCGGGTCTCGGTGACGCTGACGACGATCTGGCCGCCGTCGTCACGTCGGCACACCAGTAGGGCTACCAGCTGCTGGCCCACCACGGGGTCGTTCATCAGCATGGGGTCGATGCGCTCGGTGCCGGCCCGGTCGTCCGCGGCGACCAGCTCGGGGCTGCGCGGGCCGTCGAAGTAGGTGAACTGCGCGTACATGAGGTCCTCCCTCGGTCGGATGTGATGCGACAACGGTCGCGGAGGGACGAGCTCGCGACATCAGTACCACCACGTAAGGCAGTACTGGTTTCGTCGGCTCGCCGCGATACTGACGCGATGGAGGCGATGGTCGGACGGGCCGCCGAGCTGACGCAGCTGGCGCGCGCCCTGGACGACGCCGACGACGGCCGCGGTCGGCTGATCGCAATCACCGGACCGGCCGGTATAGGCAAGAGCCGCCTTGCGGAGGCGGCCACCGAAACAGCGAAGGAGCGAGGCCTGACGGTTGCCCGCGGCTACGCGGTTGATGACCCGGGCGCACCGCCGCTGTGGCCGTGGCTGCGGGCGCTGCGTCGCTGCCCGGGAGTCGGAGACCTACCGATCGGTACCGTCGGCGAGTCGGACGCCGCGGCAAGGTTCCGCCTGCTCGTTGCCATATCCGACCTCATCCGGCAGTGGGCCATGCCGACCGGAGCGATGATCGTGCTCGAGGACCTGCAGTGGGCCGACCGCGGCTCGCTGCTGATGCTCGAGCACCTCGCCGCCGAGCTGGCGGATCTGCCCCTCGTCGTCGTCGTTACCGGGCGGTCCGGTGACGGCGGTCTGGATGCCGTACTGCCCGAGCTGGTGCGGTTCGGCAGCACCGCGTTGCTGCCGTTGGACGGTCTGGAGACCCCGGAGGTCGCGCAGCTGGTGGCCGAGTCGAGCGGCGGCCGCCCTGATCCCGAACTGGCCCGCATGCTGCACGAGGTCACCGGCGGCAACCCGTTGCTCGTGCGTCTCGTGGCGGCGGACGTCACGACCGCCGGGGGTCTGGCCGGACTGATGACGCACCGGCCGCAACTGCGCCGGCTCGTCGCTGCCCGGGTCGCCGACCTCGGGCCGGACGTGCAAGACGTCCTGGACGCGGCCAGCGTCCTCGGCGAGCGGATCCGTCCTGACGTGCTCGCCGCGATGACTGGCCGGCCCGACCTCGCCGAGCTGCTCGACCGGGCCTGTCGAGGCGGGATCCTCCGCGACACCGGTGGGCTCGCCTTCGAGCACGCGCTCGTGCGTGACGCGGTATACGAGCAGTTGCCAGCGCAACGTCGGGCCGAGCTACACGCCGCATCGGCGCGTGCGCTCGTCGCGGTCGACAGTGCGCCAGGGTGGATCGCGATGCACTGGCAGCGGGCCGGCGACCTTGTCGAGTGCCTGAGGTGGGCGCGCCGCGCGCGCGACCAGGCGCTGGCCGGCTTCGCGTGCGACGACGCCACCCGGTATGCACACCTGGCTGTCAACTGCGCCCGAGACATCGGCGAGCCCGAGGCGGTCGTCGCCGCGCTGCTCGTCGAGCTGGCCGAAGCGCGTGCACTCGACGGGTTCATCGAGGCGGCCGCGGACGTCTGCGCCGAGGCCGGCGCGCTGGCCGAGTCGGCCGGACGCCCGGAGCTGGTCGCCGCCGCTGCCCTGGTCATCCAGGGCTCCGGGCATCCGGTGGTCCAGCGCGCGGTGCTGCGGTTGTGCCGCCGAGCGCTGGAGTTGGTGCCGGAGGATGACCGAGCCGTTCGCGCACGTCTGACCGCCCAACTCGCGGTCTGCCTCGCCGAGTCGGAAGGCGGCCCTGTTCCAGGCGAGCTCGCCGCCGCAGCACTGGCCGAGGCTGAGGCGTCCGAAGATCCCGCCGTGATCTTCGACGCGATCGCCGCACGGCATATCGCGATCTGCATGCCCGACACGGTGGCCGAACGTCTCGAGTTGGGGCGCCGCGCGGTCTCCTTGGACGTTCCCACGCGCCCGCTCGCCCCCCTCCTTGGCCGGCTCTGGCGGCTGGACGCCGCCATGCAGCTGGGCACCACGCACCAGATCGACCATGAACTCAGCGAGCTCGACCGGCTGGCCCGCGACCGCGGCTCGCCCCTCGCGCGGTGGCACTTCCTCCGCTTCACCGCTGCCCTCGCCGCGCTGCGGGGTGACTTCCCAGCCGCGCGGCGCGCCGATGTCGCCGCCAACGAGCTGGCCGCCCGAGTGGGCGACGTGTCGCTGATGGGCATGTCCATGGCTTTCCGTTTACACCTCGCGATATGGCGCGGCGACACCGGCGAGCTCGTGCCCAACTGGGAGCAGCTGCTCGTCAGGGCACCGGCGATACCGCTGGTGCTCGTTACCCAACCGATAGTTTCCGCCGTCGAAGGCGATCTGGATCGGGCGCGTGCGGAGTTCGAACCGTTCCGGCACGTCCCGGCCGAGTTCGCGCACGGGACGCGGTGGTGGGGCACGATGACCATGCTCGGGCTGGCGGCCATCCTGCTCGACGACGCCGAGGTCGCGGCCGCTATCTACGACCGGGTAGCCCGCTTCACCCCCTACTACAGCGGCGACGGATCTGGCGCGGTCTTCAGTCTCGGCGGTAACGGACTGCTGCTCGGCGATCTAGCCCTCACCGCCGGACGTACCGAGGAAGCCGCCGCACAGTACGACGCGGCGATCACCATGGACCTGCGTATCGGCGCGCGGCCCGCAGCGGCACTAGCCCGCCTAGGCCGGGCCCGCACGCTGCTGGCGCACGGAGACGACCTTGATCAGGCCGGCCCGCTCGTCTCGGCCGCAGCGGCCGAGTTCCGCCGACTCGACATGCCTGGAGCCCTAGCGGCTGCCGGTGACGTGCAGCACACCCTCGAAATGCGACGCAGAGCTCCCGCGCCGCTGACAAGCCGTGAGCAGGAGGTGGCACAGCTCGTCGCACAGGCCCTCTCCAACCGCCATATCGCCGACCGGCTCGTGCTCTCCGAGCGCACCGTCGAGACCCACGTCCGCAGCATTCTCGCCAAACTCGGCTTCACCGGCCGGACCGAGATCGCAACCTGGGTCGCGCGCCATGATTTCCCGCGGGCCGCGGCGACCAGGCCACCGTAACTAGCGCGCAGTGCGAGGCCGCAGTGGATGCCTCTCCGCTGGCGCCCCATGTGGAGCGGCTTGACGCAGACTTCGCACGTTCGCGGCAGGGCCACGGGCGGCCGGACATGCGTCGGCACGGATGGTGTCAGGTTGATTCCTGCGGCCTGCCGGTTCCGGAGGCGCTGGCGGTTTGATCGGCGCTTTGCCTGATCCAGGCCGCTTCTAGGGCGTCCGCGATTGCGCCGGCGTCGCCGGTGCTCAGGTCAGCGACGACCATCATGTGCTTGCGGAACCGAGTCGGCTCGCTGAAGGTTGCCGTGAACTGCCGCAGCACCGAGTCGCGGTAGTCGAAGTTGGCGCGGATCACCACTTGGGCATCGTCGAGTGCGCCTCAGTCACCCGGCCAGTACACACCCGGCATCGGTCGTCTGTCTGACGTGGCCGGTCCGTCGCGCGTGGCGGGTCACTTGAAGAACGTCCACTGGTCATCGACTGATCGGCGCCAGTGCAGCACGCTTTTCGATCGCGATCGCGTCCGCAAGACCGGTCCAGTTGAGCGCCCGCTGAAGCAACGTCGAACGCGACAGATGCCGCGCGATAGCGATCGATCTGCACCGCGATCAACAGCGGTCGATGTGCTCGCTATCGACGGTTACCGGCTGCCGAGTGCGCACGGGATTCCGCGGCGTCTTGGCAGAGGGTCCCTGGTGATAGACGAATCCTCGTCATTTCTTGACTAGGGACTAGACGTTCCAGCTGCGGGTTGTCGTGGCGTTGTGGGTTGATCGCGACCTTGGCTGAAGGCAAGCGCTGCCCTTCACCGTCCTGGGGCCGAGCCCAAGACTCGGCAATGCGGCGGCGATGCGGCCGGTCGCTCGACGAGCGGCGGAAGCTGATGCCAACCAACAGCAGTCAGACTGGTGCGACTGACTTGGAGCGCCGATGATGGCGCGGTGTACAGGGATGGGATGCCCTCACTTGACCGGTCGGCCGCACTGCTCGAGCTGCATCGTGGTCCAGGCTTCGTGCTGCCCAATGCGTGGGATGCCGGCTCGGCCCGAATCCTGGAGCGAGTGGGTTTCCCGGCCATCGCGACGACCAGCGCAGGCATCGCCTGGTCGTGCGGAGTCTCCGACGGAGGCGCGCTGGACCGCGACACGATGCTGGAGCGCGTTAGTCGGATCGTGGCTGCGGTCAAGGTGCCGGTGACCGCCGACCTTGAATCTGGATACGGCGCCACCGCGGATGCCGTCGGGCAGACGGTGGCCCGGGCTGTGGACACCGGGGCGGTCGGCGGCAATCTGGAGGACGCCGTCGATGGTGGCCTGTTCGGTATTGACGAGGCCGTCGAGCGAATCGCGGCGGCCCGGGCCGCGGCACCCAGCAGCACCTTCGTGCTCAATGCCCGGACCGACACCTACTTCGTCGGTGTCGAGGGTGACGTGTTCGCCGAAACGGTCGAGCGAACCACGCGCTACCTCGAAGCGGGCGCGGACTGCGTCTTCGTGCCCGGCGTGGCCGAAGCCGACACGATCCGCCGGCTCGCCGCCGCCATCCCTGGCCCGCTCAACATCGTGGCCGGGCTAGCGAACGCCATTGACGCGCCAACGCTGTTCTTGCTTGGCGTCACGCGGGTCAGCCTCGGCGGCAGTCTCGCCCGGGCAGCGCTGAGCACCTTGGAACACGCGGCCCGCGAGCTGCACGACTCGGGAACGCTCGGCTTCCTCGACGGCGCGATCAGCTCCCCGGACATGCAGCGACTATTCGGCTAGTCACCGGATCCGACGCCCTCACATCGGCAAAGTCGTGAGTTGCGAGTCCCTCAAGAACGATCTATGTGCGCACGGCCGAAGCTCGACGACGATGCGCGATAACGACGGGTCGGCGCGCTGCGAGGCCGTGGCGAGACTCTCCGCC
>CAXTNQ010000157.1:2869-6468 GCA_964245745.1 uncultured Jatrophihabitantaceae bacterium | reverse complement strand
CCGTCGGCTCCGCCTGGGCACTCGAGCGCCACGCACACCCGGCGAGGACGGCCGCAGCGCCGGCAGCGGTCAGATCGAGGGGGCGCGACTGCGCTACGCCGAGCCGCAGCAGCAGCGCGGCCACGACCGTGGCGGACAGCGCCGTGCGCGTCCAGGCGAGGGACGTGCGGCGCCCGGCCGCGGCCGGGTCCGGCTGCTCCACGCCGTTCACGTCCCGCCGAGGAGGGCCACGAGCACGATGACGACGCCGACGACGGTCAGCGCCACAGCCAGGACGGGCAGCAGGCGGTTGTACGGCAGCGGGCGTTTGCGGCGCATGGCCCGCTCGACCGATGCCCAGCGGTAGTAGGCCAGTCCGCTCAGCAGTGCCCCGAGCACGGCCAGCACGGTGCCGAGTGCGGTGCGCACGCCCGACACCCAGAACCGGGGCACGAGTTGAACGACGGCGACCGCCGCCGCCAGTAGGCCCAGCGCGGTGCGGATCCAGGCCAGGAACGTGCGCTCGTTGGCGAGGGAGAAGCGGTAGTCCGGTTCATCGCCCTCGTCGAGCCAGGCCGGACGCCGCCATCGGTGCACGCCGCCATGCTCCCAAGAGCAGGGTCAGTGGTCGCGAAAGCCGTCCAGGAACCGCCGGAAGACTCCGCCCGCGGGCTTGAGCGGGGCCGCCGGCGGCGGTGCGGTGGACCGCTGGCGGGCGACCGGCGCGTTGTAGTCCGTCCGCGCGATGGCGTCGACGACCTGCGCCTCGTCGAAGTCCTCGGATCCCTCGATGGACGGGACGAAGCCGACGAGCATGCCGTCGCGCATGACCTGAGCCTCGAGTCCGGCCGTCCCGTCGGAGTCCCACACCGCTTCGCGCCCGTCACCGAGGTTGATGCGAATGCCGAACTGGTACACGCCTTCCTTGGCGACCCGGCCGTCGATGCCGCGGGCGCGAAGGGCGTCGACCACGTGCCGGGCCCGGTTCTCGTCCATCGGCCCACGTTATCCGCGCCGAGTCGGGGCACGCTAAGAAGGGCACATGACGCAGACCACCGAGCCGCAGGGCGCCTGGCTGACCCGCGACGAGATCGAGGATCTGCGCATGCGCATGCCGATCCTGTACATCGACGCCATCCCGGTGCGGGTCGACGCGCACGGCGTGGTCACGTCGATCGGTCTGCTGCTTCGAGCGACGGGGCACGGCACGATCACCCGGGCCCTGGTGTCGGGCCGCGTGCTTTACCACGAGCGGGTGCGTGCCGCATTGCTCCGCCACCTCGAAAAGGATCTCGGCCCGCTGGCCCTGCCGCAGATCCCGCCGTCCCCGCAGCCGTTCACCATCGCCGAGTACTTTCCGACGCCCGGGGTGACCGCGTTCCACGACCCACGTCAGCACGCGGTGTCGCTCGCGTACGTGGTGCCGGTCGAGGGCGACTGTGAACCCCAGCAGGACGCGCTCGAACTGGCCTGGCTGCGTCCCGAGGAAGCGAAGTCCAAGCAGCTGCAGGACGAAATGGCCGGCGGGCAGGGCGTACTCCTACAGCAGGGACTCGCCCACCTGGGGTTCTGAGGGTTCGTCGACCGACAGCGCCTCGCGCGCGGCCGGCTCGGGCGCGGCCGGCTCGGGCCTCGCCGGCTCGGATGCAGCCAACTCGACCCGGACGCCCAGCAACCGCACCGGCCGGTCACGTTCGAAGCGGTCGAGGATCGTCACGGCGGCTTGCTCGATCTCGCCCGGCTCGCGGGTCGGCGTCGGCAGCTTGCTGATCTTGGTCTGGGTGAAGAAGGGCGCGAAGCGCACTTTGACGGCCACCCGGACGGCGGGACGTCCTTCGGCGAAGGCGTCGGCCGCGGCCTGCCGGGCGAGCTCACGCACCGCCTGCTCAACTGCGGTGCGGTCGACCAGGTCGGTGGCGAACGTCGTCTCCCGGCTGCGCGAGCGGGCCAGCCAGGGCTCGGCGCGCACCGGGTCGTGGCCGCCCCCGCGAGCCAGCATGATCAGCCATGGGCCGATGCGCGGCCCGAAGGCTTCGGCGAGCGTCGTGGGGTCGGCTCTGGCCAGCTCGTCGACGGTGTCGAGTTTCCGCTCGGCGAGACGCGCGCCGGTGCGCCGGCCGATCCCCCACAGCGCCGTCACCGGACGCCCGCCCATGACGGTCCACCAGTTCGCCGCCGTGAGCCGGTAGACGCCCGCCGGTTTGCCGAAGCCGGCGGCCAGCTTGGCCCTCAGCTTGGTGTCGCCGATGCCGACCGAGCAGTGCAGTCCGGTCTCGTCGTGCACTGCTCGTTGCAGGGCGCGAGCCGTGGCCTCGGGGTCGTCCGTTTCCACCGCGATGAACGCCTCGTCCCATCCCCAGACCTCGAGCGCCGAGCCGAAGCGGCGCAGCACGGCCATGACCTCGGAGGAGGCCGCCTCGTACGCCGCGCGATCGGTCGGCAGGAACACCGCGTCCGGACACTTGCGGGCAGCCAGCCGTAGCGGCATCCCGGAGTGCACGCCGAACTCGCGGGCTTCATAGGACGCCGTGGACACCACCTGCCGGGCCTGCGTGGCGTCGCCGTTACCTCCGACCACGACCGGACGTCCCCGCAGCTCCGGGTGGCGCCGGACCTCGACGGCGGCCACGAACTGGTCGAGGTCGAGGTGCAGAATCCAGGCGTTCGCCGACGGCACGCTGTCGATCGTCTCGCGTCGCGGTAGCTTCCGGTGGTGCGCACCTTCGGCAGTGCTCAAGAGCTTCGCGAGGCCGTCGGCGAGACTCTAGGGCCCAGTGATCGACTCGTCGTCGACCAGGAACGCATCGACCTATTCGCGGACGCAACCCGCGATCACCAATGGATCCACGTTGACGAGGCGCGCGCCAAGGACGGCCCGTTCGGCACGACGATCGCGCACGGCTATCTCACGCTGTCGCTGATTCCCTCGTTCGTGGCGCAGCTGCTGACCTTCGACGGCGCCCGGATGGTGATCAACTATGGGCTGAACCGGGTGCGGTTCATCGCGCCCGTCCCGGTCGGCGCGACGCTGACGGACACAGCCAGGATCGACGGTGTGACCGACGTGGACGGGGGCGTGCAGCTGGTCGTGTCGCACACGATCAGCCTGGACGACTCTCGACCGGCGTGTGTTGCCGAAACGGTCAGCCGCGTCTATTTCTGATCGTTCGTCCTGAGCCGTTCGGCGAACGACACAAGATCGGCGGTCCACACGTCGGGTGCGGCGAAGGGCGCGAGGCGGCCACCCGTTCGGGGCGTCGTCCAGGCGACCACGTTGAACGCCTTCTCGACGAGGGAACGCGGAGGGGTGGGAACCAGCGGATCGTCCATGTCCGCAAACGCCGTCGGGACGGTGACGCGCTGCCCGTCCTCGAGTTGGTCCGGGTCGGCGAAGAGGCCGGCGTAGATCAAGATCGACGTCGCGAAGCTGCCGGTCAGCAGGTACCACCGGCCCGACGAGATAGATCTGCGACTCCCATCCCTCAGCCGCGGTTTGGCCGTTCTTGAAGGTCCCACGGATTGCCGTCGGGATCGGTGAAGTGCGCGTGGCGCGCTCCCCAGGGCATGTCCTGCACCTCGCTGATGGGCACACCGCGCTGCGCCAACTCGGCGCGGGCCGT
>CAXTNQ010000157.1:0-2769 GCA_964245745.1 uncultured Jatrophihabitantaceae bacterium | reverse complement strand
TGTCCTGCACCTCGCTGATGGGCACACCGCGCTGCGCCAACTCGGCGCGGGCCGTGTCGATGTCCGGGACCACGAGAATGATGCCGGCGCCGCTACCCGGCTCGGCATCGGTGACGCCGGCGCCGATCGTGATCGAGCAGGCCGAGCCGACGGGCGTGAGCTGAACGAACCGCACGTGCTCGTTCAGGGTCTGATCGTGATCGGCCCGGAATCCGACTTGTTCGACGTAGAACGTCTTGGCGCGCTCGACGTCGGACACCGGCACGGCGATCAGTTCGAGCTTCATGTCCACGACTGATTTCCTTTCTTCATGGTTGTGTCCGGCTGAACAATATGACAGCCTGCTGTCATGAATGTGACCGTACCGAGACGACAGCATGCTGTCAAGCGGGGAGCCACCGCCGATGCGTTCAGCGCCTTGGTCGTACAGGTACTCAAGCTCTCCGCCGCGCTTGAGGAAGCGGGCAACGCGCTCGCGCAGCCCGCTGGCCAGACGTCCGCGCGTTGGCAGGTCCTCGCGGCCGTCGAGGAGGAGCCGCTACCGGTAGCCACGATCGCCCGTGCGTTGTCCCACACGCGGCAGAGCGTGCAGCGCGTCGCTGACCTGCTCGTGACCGATCGTCTCGCGCGCTACCAGCCGAATCCCGAGCACCAGCGAGCGAAACTTCTGGAACTGACCGCACGTGGCCGAGCGGCCCTGCGCACGATTCAAACCGCCCAGGCCGAGTGGGCCGACCGGATCGCTGCCGGCCTGCCCTCCGCCGACCTGGACGCCGCCCGACTCACTCTCGAAGACCTCGAAAGACGCCTGGAGGCCTGAGCCGACGAGACGACTGCGCCTCGGTAAGGAGCGGCTTAAAGAAGAGCCGGCCGCTACGGCTTGCGGGCCAGGTGCACGGTGTAGGCGGCAAAATAAAACAGGTCGGCGCGTCGCCGTACGCCGAGCGCGTGGTCGGCGTCGAGCAGCCGGTCGAGCGCGGCGCGGTCCGACGCGCTGAGGTTGTCGCCTTGTAGGTCGCGGACGTGCTCGAGCCGCGCGGTGACGTGGTCGCGGACGTCGTCACCGACCGGCGCCGGCCGGTCGAGCAGAAACGAACGCGTGGCCGGGTCGTGCAGACCGGCCTCCCACAGCAGCACCGGCCAGTCGTAGGACGTCCGCACCGGCGGCCGACCGTGTCCCATCGCGGCGGCCCACCCGCTCGGCGAGACGGCGTCCAACCGGGCCAGCAGGGCCGGGCTCGCCGACGCCGCACTCGTCGGGCCGGAACCGGCTCGGCAAGCCGCCCTCGACGACGGCAGGTACGCCGCCAGGACGGAGGCGATCGGTGAGTGCGGCCAGCGCGCCCTGGACGTCAGGAACGTGGTGCAACACCCGACTCGCCCAGATGAGGTCGGTCGTCGGGAGTCCCGACACCTCGTCGACCACATCGATCTGATGAATGCGGAGGCGGACGTCGAGCCGTCGTGCTCGACGCTGGGCGCGCTCGAGCAGGACCGGCGACCCATCAGCGGCGGTGACCTCGGCCTGCGGGAAGGCGGCAGCCAGTACACAGCTGGCGACGCCCGGCCCGCTACCGAGATCGATCACGGGTGTGCGGGTCGGACCGCGGGACCAGCCACTGCACCGCGGCTTCCATCCACGGCAGGCCGAGCTCGCTGTCGCGCTCCAGCTCGTCGGCGCGCGCGCACCAGTCGACGGCGTGGTGCACGCCGCTCATCCTGGCCTGAGTGCCGATTGCGCGTAGCCACCCGGGGCAGTAGCGTCCTCGCGTCTGCTCCGCGCAGCGAAGTCCGGTGTGAACCCGGCGCTGTCCCGCAACTGTGGTCCTCCCCCGGGAGGCAAGCCAGGTCGCCTGCTCGGCGCGTGACGAACCAGCCTCGAGGAATGGGCATCGGTTCGCGCGACAGGCGCCTCTGTCGTCGAGCGTCCCTACCTCTCGACGACCGAGGGGAACACATGAAGATCCGCATCGTGCTGGCCGCCGCGGCCTTGGCCGCACTGGCCGGCTGCAGCAGCACGTCCACGTCCACACCGAGCACCGCCGCGCCCGCAGGCGGTACGAGCGGTACGAGCGGCACCGCCGCCGCGGGGCCGCACCGCATCGTGTCTCTGTCCCCAACCGCCACCGAGGACCTGTTCGCCATCGGCGCCGGCGCCCAGGTCGTCGCGGTGGACGACCAGTCGAACTACCCGCCCCAAGCGCCGAAGACCGCACTGTCGGGCTACCAGCCCAACGTCGAAGCGATCGCCAAGTACCAACCCGACCTGGTCGTGATCTCCGACGACGCGAAGAACCTCAGCGCGCAACTCGGTGCGCTGCATATCGCGGTCGACGTCGAGCCCGCCGCCCAGACCCTCGACGACGCCTACCAGCAGATCGACCGGCTGGGCGACAAGACCGGTCACCACGACGCCGCAGCGAAGTTGGCGACGTCGATGCGCGACCGGATCACCCAACTGCGCAAGGACGTTCCGCCACGGTCGACGCCGTTGACGTACTACCACGAGGTCGACCAGACCCTGTACAGCGAAACGTCCAAGACGTTCCTCGGTCAGGTCTACGCGCTGGCCGGCCTGCAGAACATCGCCGATGCGGCCGACACCAAGGGCGGCGGTTACCCGCAGCTGTCGGCCGAGTACTTGATCAAGGCGAACCCGCAGCTGGTATTCCTCGCCGACACCAAGTGCTGCCAGCAGAGCGCCGCGACGTTCGCCGCGCGCCCCGGCTACGCCGCACTGACGGCCGTGCGCGAGCAACACGTGTATCC
>CAXTNQ010000156.1:0-6470 GCA_964245745.1 uncultured Jatrophihabitantaceae bacterium | reverse complement strand
CGCCGGCGCCGCGCGGCGTGCCGCAGATCGAGGTCACCTTCGACATCGACGCCAACGGCATCGTCAACGTGCACGCCAAGGACCTGGCCACCAACAAGGAACAGGGCATGACGATCACCGGTGGCTCGGGCCTGTCGAAGGACGAGATCGACCGGATGATGTCCGACGCCGAGGCGCACGCGAACGAGGACCGGGAGCGGCGCGAGCAGGCGGAGATCCGCAACACCGCGGAGACCCTGCAGTTCTCGACCGAGAAGTTCCTCGCCGATAACGGCGACAAGATCCCGGCCGAGAAGAAGACTGAGCTCGAGTCGGCGCTCGAGGAGCTGAAGACCGCCCTCAACGGTGCGGACTACGGCCGGATCAAGTCGGCGCAGGACGCGCTGACGCGGGTGTCCCAGGAGACCGGGGGCGCGATGTACCAGGCGCAGCAGGACGCCGCGGGTGGCGAGCCCACCGGCCCAGCTGCCGGTACCCCGACGGCCGACGACAGCGTGGTCGACGCCGAGGTGGTCGACGAAGGCCCGGAGAACAAGTAGCCGGCCCAGTCGATCTCGAACGAGCGAGGACCGCACGTGACTCACATAGAGGAGCCGGACCGGGTCGTGATCCGCGACAAGCGGCGCATCGACCCGGTCACCGGCGAAGCCCGACAGCCCGACCCCGAGTCTTCGGGAGTTTTCGGTTCACCAGCTGAACCGAAAACTCCTGAAGACATCCCGAAGGCAGAAGCGTTGTTACTCGAGGAGCGCACTCGTGACCTGCAGCGGTTGCAGGCCGAGTACGCCAACTACCGCAAGCGGGTCGATCGCGACCGTGTCGTGCTCGGCGAGCAGGCGACCGGCCGCGCGCTGGCCGCGCTGCTGCCGGTGCTCGACGACATCGACCGTGCGCGTGAGCACGGCGACCTGACCGGCGCGTTCAAAGCCGTCGCCGATCAGCTCGACGCTGTCCTGGCCAAGCAGGGCCTCGTCGCCTTCGGCGAGGTGGGGGACGCCTTCGATCCCTCGATCCACGAGGCCGTCATGCACGCCGAGAGCGACGGTACCGACGGCATCGACCGGCCGACCACGACCACGGTCATGCGACGCGGGTACCGCCACGGCGAGCGCCTGCTGCGTCCGGCCATGGTGGGGGTGACGGACCCCGCCGGTCCGCCCACTCCTGATGGTGCGGACTCGCCGGCCTAGCCCTCGTGGTCACCTTGGGTCGGGGTTTCCCGGCGCCTTTCTCCGGGCGGTCAGCTTGATCCCTCCGAAAGGCGCCGAGAAACCCCGTACATCGACCACCGAAACGCTTGCCGCCGAGACGCCAGCCTTCGGACGGACGGACCGGCCGGTGCCGCTGGTGAGCATCGAAAGGACGGTCGGTGTGCCCGTACGGAGGGATCAAGCCTGACCGCCCGGAGTACGGGCACACCGACCGTCCATCCAACGCAACCACAGAGGAGGTGACGCCAAGCCGATGAGTACGAAGGACTGGCTCGAGAAGGACTATTACCAGGCGCTGGGCGTCGCCAAGGACGCGTCGACCAGCGACATCAAAAAGGCGTACCGCAAGCTGGCTCGCGAGCTGCACCCGGACAAGAACCCAGGCGACGCCGCGGCCGAGGCCCGCTTCAAGGAGGTGTCGGAGGCCTACGACGTCCTCTCCGACGACGCCAAGCGTAAGGAGTACGACGAGGCGCGCTCGTTGTTCGCGAGCGGTGCCTACCGCGGCGGTTTCCCGGGTGCCGGGAGCGGCGCGGGCAGCGGGTTCCCGGGCGGCGGCGCGACGTTCGACGTCTCCGACCTGTTCGGCGACGCGACGACGACGTCCGGCGGAGGGCTGGGTGACTTGTTCGGAGGCCTGTTCGGCAACGGACGCAGTGCCGGCCGCAGCCGTTCGCGCAGCACCGGCCCGACCCGCGGTGCCGACCTGGACGCGGAGATCACCCTCGGCTTCGACGAGGCGACTCGCGGCGCGACGCTGCCGCTGCAGCTGTCCGGTCCCGGGCCGTGCCAGACCTGCGGCGGCAACGGCGCCCGGCCCGGCACCGCCCCGCACACCTGCCCGACGTGTCAGGGCTCGGGCTTCGTCAGCCGCAATCAAGGCGCGTTCGGGTTCAGCGAGCCGTGCCGCGACTGCCAGGGCACCGGACAGATCATCGACGAGCCGTGCCCGGAGTGCCACGGCGCCGGCGTCACGACCCAGACCCGCAGCATCACCGTGCGGGTACCGGCCGGCGTCCGGGACGGGGCCAAGCTACGTATAGCCGGCAAGGGCACACCGGGCCGACGCGGTGGACCGGCCGGTGACCTGCTCGTCACGGTGCACGTCACCAGTCATGAGCTGTTCGCCCGCAGTGGCGACGACCTCACGTTGACCGTGCCAATCACCTTCCCCGAAGCGGCGCTCGGCACGACGCTGCGCGTACCCACCCTCGACGGTTCCGTCAGCCTAAAGGTCCCGGCCGGCACGCCGTCCGGTCGCACCCTGCGCGTGCGCGGCCGCGGCGTGGCCAAGCGCGGTGGCGGTTCCGGCGACCTGCTTGTCACCGTCGAGGTGGCCGTGCCGCAGAACATGACCTCGAAGGCGCGCGAGGCCCTGGAGCAATACCGCCTCGCCCAGTTCGACGACCCGCGCCCGCACATCAGCTCGGCGGTCGGCGATCCGGCCGGGAGCTCCCGTGCCTGAGCGTGCCGCCCGGGCCGACGTCCCCGAGGACGCTCCGGTCTTCGTCATCTCCATCGCCGCGCAGCTGGCCGGCATGCACGCCCAGACCCTGCGCCAGTACGACCGGCTCGGCCTGGTCACGCCCGGCCGCACCGTCGGTGGCGGCCGGCGTTACTCGGCGCGCGACGTCGCGTTGCTGCGCGAGGTGCAGCGACTGTCCCAGGACGAGGGCATCAACCTGGCCGGGATCAAGCGGATCATCGAGCTCGAGTCGCACGTCGACGCGCTGCGCGCGCGGATGGCCGAGCTGACCGAGGAGCTCAACCGCGCCTACCAGGTGCTCGACGAGACGCGCGGCCCGTCCACGGCCCTGCTCGTCTGGCGTCCCGCCAAGCGCTAGCTGGTGTCTCCCGTGCGCCGCCGTAGACGTGATCCGGCTGGCCGGCGACACCGCGCCGCCGTGGTGACCGGACGAGTCGCCGTGCTGCTCGACCAGTTCGAGGCCGCCCTTGTGGCGCTCGAACCGACTTTGCCAGGCTGGCCGAGACCACGAGTCCGGTCGAGGTGGACGCCCTCGTCACCATGATCGATCAGGTGCCGGAGCTCGCCGAGCGGCTGCGCACCGACATCTTCCCGCTGCTGCAGACCCTGAAGTCGGTCGCTCCGGATCTCCGGGACCTGCGATCTTGACGCACGGCCGGGTCGCTGGGAACGTTCTCGTGGGTGGCCCCGGGTCACCGAGAGGACCGCATGACGAGCCAGTATCCGCAGGTCGGGCCGCCGGGCAGCGAACCGCCGAACGAGCCGCAGAAGCGCCGGATCAGCGCACGCTTCGTGATCAGCGCATTGTTCGTCATCTTGTTGATCGTGTTCCTGGCCGAGAACACCCGGACCGTGACCATGCGGCTGATCGGGCCCGAGGTCGATGCGCCGCTCTACCTCGCGCTGCTCATCGCCGCAGCCCTCGGGGTGCTGGCCACGCTCATCGTCCGCTGGCGGCGAGGCCGTCGCCCACGCGACTGATCGGCTGGTTCGCCGGCGCGTAGCGCTACTGCAGTCCGCGGTTGACCACCGCAAGCACGGTGGAGATCGCGCGCTCGACCTCGGGTTCGGGCAGGTCGCGCAGCGGCCCGTCGAGCAGCAGGCTGGACAGGCCGTGGACGGCCGACCAGGCGGCGTACTCCGCGCCCGGCCGCCTTCGGGGGCTCAGCGCTCCGACGGCGACAAGTTCGTCCAGGCGGGCGCTGAGTAGCTGGTACGGGTCCGCGTCCGACTCCGCGGAGCGCGGCGCGGGTGACGGTGCCTCGTGCGGTCGCGCCGAGCTGAACGCGGTGCGGAACCAGCCAGGTTCGGTGCGCGCGAAATCGACGTAGGCGCGTCCGATCGCCTCGAGCCGTGCGCGTGCCCGGCGGACCGGCCCGCGCTCGTTGACTGCATCGGTCCGCTCGATCATCAGCTCGCCGAGCCTCGCCATGCACCGTTCGGCCACCGCGGCAAGTAGATCTTCCTGGCTGGCGAAATGCCGGTACACGGCGTTGTGCGAGACGCCGGCCTGCCGCGAAGCGGCCCGTAGCACGACCGCGCTAGGGCCGCCGACTCGCGCCAGATCGACGCCCGCGGTGACCAGCGCCTCTCGCAGGTTCCCGTGGTGGTAGCCGGTCCGGTCGTGCTGTCCCGCTTGCATGTTGACAGTGTCCACACAATCGGGCATGCTCGTCAATGTTGTCACCGTCAACATGAAGGAGCTCGCCATGACCGAACCGACCACCCGTCGACGGTGGCTCGTCCTGGCGACCGTGTGCCTAGCGGCGTTCGCCATCAACCTCGACACAACCATCGTGAACGTCGCCCTCCCGGACCTCGGCCGGCAGCTCGGCGCCACAACGCGGGACCTGCAGTGGATCGTCGACGGCTACAACCTGGCCTTCGCCGCCCTCGTTCTCACCGCGGGATCCCTCGGTGACCGGTTCGGACGGCGGCCGGCGCTGCTGGTCGGCCTGGCCGGTTTCGCCCTGGCGAGCGGGATCGGAGCGGCGATGTCTTCGGCCGGCGCCCTAGTGGCCGTCCGCTTCGTGATGGGAGCCGCGGCGGCCGTGATCTTCCCGACCACCCTGTCGATCATCACCAACGCCGTTCCCCACCGTCGGGAGCGGGCCCGGGCCATGGGCGTCTGGGGCGCGGTGACCGGTCTGGGCGTCGCCGTCGGACCCCTCACCGGAGGCCTGCTCCTCGCGCACTTCGGCTGGCCGTCGGTGTTCGTGGCCCTGGTGCCGGTCGCGGTGGTGGCGCTCGTCGCGACGTGGGCTTGGGTGCCCGAGTCCAGCGACCCCTCCGAAGCGCGGCTCGACCTGCCTGGCCTCGTCCTGTCCTCCACGGCGATCGGGCTGCTCGTCTACACGATCATCGAGGCGTCCGGACGCGGCTGGGGTAGCCCAGCCAGCGTGGCCGGATTCGTCGGTGCGGCCGCCTTGGCCGTCGGTTTCACCGCCGTTGAGCGGCGCCGTGCCCGTCCCATGATCGACGTCGCGCTGTTCCGCACGCCGGCCTTCTCCGCGGCGAGCGCTTCGGTGACCGTCGCGTTCTTCGCCCTGTTCGGGTTCATCTTCCTGGTGACGCAGTACTTCCAGTTCGTGCGCGGTTTCGGCACGTTGTCAACCGGAGTGCGAATCCTGCCCGTGGCCGTCACGATCGCCGTCGGGTCGGTGGGCGGCGTGCTCCTCGCCGGCCGGGTCGGCACCCGCCGCGTCGTCACGACCGGGCTCATCCTGCTCGGCTCGTCCTTCGCCTGGATTGCCGTGTCGTCGACGTTCATGCCCTACTCCGTCATTGTCGGGCAGATGGTGCTGATGGGTCTCGGCCTTGGTCTGACGAGTGCGCCCGCGACCGAATCGATCCTCAGCGTCCTCCCGCCGGCCAAGGCCGGTGTCGGATCCGCCGTCAACGACGCGACGCGCGAAGCCGGCGGCACCCTGGGCGTGGCCGTCCTCGGCAGCATCTTCACCACCCTGTTCGCCCACCAGCTGAGCACCACCGCCTTCGCCGGGCTGCCGGCGCGCGTGGCCGCGGCCGCGCAGGACTCGGTCGCCGCCGCTCTCGCCACCGTCTCACGGGCGCCGGCAGGGTCCCGAGGGCAGCTGCTCGACGGCGTACACACCTCGTTCATGACCGGCTTCCACGTCGCCAGCCTCGTCGCCGCCGGCGTCTGCCTGGTCGGCGCGGGCGGTGCCCTGCTCCTTCCGGGCCGGACGAGCACGGCGGCCGTCGACATGCCGACGGCCGAACTGACCGCCGCCTGAGGGCGCGGCTCAGCGGCTCGCTGCCCAGCCGCTGGTCAGCCAGACGGCCGCCGCGGGCAGCTGCTGGCGCGCCCAATCCGGGGAGTGGCCGCCGGGAGTGACCCGCACGGTGACGTCCACCCCGCGGGCAGACAGCAACTTCGCGTACCGCTCGGCGTCGTGCGCGGTCAGCTCGAGGTCGTCGGACGCGGCCTCGACGAGCAGCCAGCGCAGGTGAGCGGCCTGGTCGATCAGCGCCGTCGGGTCGTGCGCGGCCTCGGCCGACGGGTTGCCGCCGAACACGCCGGCCGGGTCGTCGATGCGGAAGTAGCCGGCCAGGGCTACGACCTGTCCGTACAGGTCGGTATGTCGCAGCGCCAGCATGGCCGCGCCGTAGCCGCCCAGGGAGAAGCCACCGATCGCCCGCTGGCCGGCGGTCCGGCGGTGTGCGCCCTCGACCGCAGCGACGACCGGGCCGGTCACGAAGGTCTCGAGCTTTATCGAGCCGTCGGCGGCGTCGGCCCACTGGGTGTCGGGGTT
>CAXTNQ010000155.1:0-6560 GCA_964245745.1 uncultured Jatrophihabitantaceae bacterium | reverse complement strand
CCATCCGGCGCGAACGGGCGACCAGCAACATCTGCACGGCTCAGGGCCTGCTGGCGGTGCTGGCCAGCATGTACGCCGTGTACCACGGTCCCGACGGGTTACGCGCGATTGCGCAGCGCGTACACCGCTTCGCGAACCTGCTCGCGGCCGGCCTGCGCGCCGCATCGCTCGACGTCGCGACCGTCGCCCGGTTCGACACGGTGACCGTGCGGGTGCCCGGACGCGCTGACGCCGTGGTCGCTGCGGCACTGGGCGACGACATCAACCTGCGACGGGTCGACGCTGACACCGTCGCCGTGGCGTGCGACGAGAAGACGGTTCGGTCGCACGTCGTTGCGGTGTGGCGCGCGTTCGGGGCCGAGCTAGGCGACGCCGACGTCGAGCGCTTGGACGCAGAGGTGGCCGGATCGCCGTCCTGGCCGGCGGACCTCGAACGCACGTCGCCGTACCTGTCTCACCCGGTCTTCGCGGCGCACCACTCCGAGACGGCGATGCTGCGATACCTGCGCCGGCTCGCCGACCGCGACTACGCCCTGGACCGCGGGATGATCCCGCTCGGCTCGTGCACGATGAAGCTCAACGCGACCACCGAGCTCGAACCGATCACCCTGCCCGGCTTCGCCGACCTGCACCCCTTCGCCCCGGACGGCCAGTTCGAGGGGTACCGCCAGATCTTCGACGACCTGCAGCGCTGGCTCGCCGAGATCACGGGATACGACGCCGTGTCCCTGCAGCCGAACGCCGGATCGCAGGGGGAGTTCGCCGGGCTGCTCGCCATCCGTGGGTACCACCGGGCCCGTGGGGACGTGCACCGCGATGTGTGTCTCATCCCGGCCAGCGCGCACGGCACTAACGCGGCCAGTGCGGTGATGGCGGGCATGCGCGTCGTCGTGGTCCGCACCGGGGGCGAGCAGGGCGAAGTCGATCTGGACGACTTGCGGGCCAAGATCGCCGCGCACGCCGACGAGCTCGCTGCTCTGATGATCACCTATCCGTCGACGCACGGAGTGTTCGAGGACCACGTGCGCGAAGTGTGTGAGCTCGTCCACGACGCTGGCGGCCAGGTGTACATCGACGGCGCCAACCTCAACGCCCTTGTCGGCGTAGCCCGTCCCGGTCGCTTCGGCGCGGACGTGTCGCACCTCAACCTGCACAAGACTTTCTGCATCCCGCACGGCGGGGGAGGCCCGGGTGTCGGCCCCATCGGGGTTCGCGCCCACCTCGCGCCGTACCTGCCGAACCACCCGCTACAACCCGCGGCGGGGCCGGCTACCGGCTGTGGACCGGTGGCGGCGGCTCCGTGGGGTTCGGCATCCATCCTGCCGATCACCTGGGCCTACCTCCGCCTCATGGGTCCCGACGGTCTCGTCCAGGCGACGGGAGCCGCGATCCTCTCGGCCAACTACATCGCCCACCGATTGGCCGCGCACTACCCGGTCCTCTACACGGGCGCGCACGGTCTGGTCGCGCACGAGTGCATCCTCGATCTACGCGAGATCACCAAACGGACCGGAGTTACCGTGGACGACGTGGCGAAGCGGCTGATCGACTACGGCTTCCACGCACCGACGATGTCCTTTCCGGTCGCGGGCACGCTCATGGTCGAACCGACCGAGTCCGAGGATCTCGCCGAGATCGATCGCTTCGTCGCCGCCATGGTGAGCATCAAGGCGGAGATCGACCGAGTGGCGGCCGAGCAGTGGCCGGCCGATGACAATCCGCTGGTCAACGCTCCACACACCGCGCAGTCGCTCATCGAGGACTGGAAGCACCCGTACGCCCCGGCGGAGGCGGCATATCCGCCCGGAGTCGACCCACGGTCCAAGTACTGGCCGCCGGTGCGCCGGATCGATCAGGCGTTCGGTGACCGGAATCTCATCTGCGCCTGTCCGCCTACCGAGGCCTACGCGTAGTTGTTACTTGCGGTGAGCGGCGGCCGCGAGCAGCTCACGACGCCGCGCGGCGATGCTCTGACCGTTCGGCAGTAGCTCGCCGGTGTCCTCGAACAGGACGACGCCGTTGCACAGCAGGCTCCAACCTTGCTCGGGATGAGCAACGATCACGTGGGCGCCATCGCGGTCGACTTCGTCCGCCGACGGACACGGCGGGCTGTGGTCACAGACGTGCGGGCTGTGGCCGTCGTGCGAGGCGCGAGGTGTTTCAGTGATCATCGTGGGTAAGTCCCCGTAATCGCTTGCGGTCTGGTGCGTCCTCAAGTGTGCTCCGTGTTGACCCGATCTGCCAACGCGGCACGCCGGCCTGTGGACCGCCAAAAGCTAACGAAGCGCTCTTTCCGGACATCAATTGTTGGTAACGGCCACAATCATGCCTGCCTCCTAGGAGCGGCCCAGGCGATCCTGAACCTCACGCAGCACGGGCTCGCGAGGCACCCAATCCGCGAGGACGGACGGGATGCCGACCGCCCGGGCGGCGGCCACGACCTCGGGGTCGTCGTCGACGAACGCCGCGACCGGGCGCGTCGCCAACGTGCCGAGCACCTCGAGCTTGAAGGTCGCGGCCGGCCGAAAGTCTCGAGGAGGACGCATGTACAGCTCATCCACCGTGACGCCCGCGGCGGTCAGCCAGGTTTCGGTGACGCTGCGTAGCGACGACGGTCGCCCGGTCAGCCAAACGATGTCCAGCGCGCGGGCGAGACCGCGTAGGAGGGCGAAGCCGGCTTCCAAGGGTGGGTCATCGACGGCCGCCGCGAAGAACGCGCGCCAGTCCTTCGGCCGACGCTGCACGAAGGGGAGGCGGTGGCGAACGTCCGCGACGACGCCATCCACGTCGAAGACCGCCACACTCATGATCGGGTGCTCACCGCCGCCACGGTAGCGACCAGCCCCGTCGTTACGATGACGTGTGCGCTTCGTCGACACGGTGCCGCCGTACGAGCTGACCTACGACGACGTGTTCATGGTCCCGGCGCGCTCGGACGTCGGCTCGCGGTTCGATGTCGACCTGGCCAGTTCGGACGGCAGCGGCATCACGGTGCCCGTCGTGGTCGCCAACATGACAGCCGTCGCCGGCCGTCGGATGGCTGAGACCGTGGCACGTCGCGGCGGCCTGACGGTTCTGCCGCAGGACATCCCGGCCGAGGTGGTGGCCGAGGTGGTGTCCTGGGTGAAGACTCGGCACGTCGTGTTCGACACGCCGCTCACCGTGTCCCGGCACAGCACGGTCAGCGATGCGCTCGCGCTGTTGCCCAAGCGCGCTACGGGTGCCGTGATCGTCGTGCACAAGGACCAACCGGTCGGGGTGGTGACCGAGGCCGACTGCGCCGGCGTCGATCGCTTCACGCAGGTCCACCAGGTCATGTCTGCGCCCGTCCTCACGGTCCCCGACACGGTCGACCCACGTCGTGCCTTCGAACTTCTGGACGCGTCGCACCGCCGGCTCGCGGCGGTCGTCGACGAGCAGGGTCGGCTGCGCGGCGTCCTGACCCGGACGGGCGCCCTGCGCGCCACGATGTACCGCCCCGCCGTCGATGCGCACGGCCGATTGCGAGTGGGCGCGGCCCTCGGTGTCAACGGGGACGTCGGCGGCAAAGCGGCCGCGCTGCTCGACGCTGGTGTGGATGTCCTGGTCCTCGACACCGCGCACGGCCATCAGCAGCGGATGCTCGATGCGTTGACGGCGGTCCGCAAGCAGGACCCGCAGGTGCCAATCGTGGCCGGCAACGTGGTGTCGGCCGACGGTGTCCGCGACCTGCTCGCGGCGGGCGCGGACATCGTCAAGGTTGGCGTCGGGCCGGGTGCCATGTGCACGCCCCGCATGATGACCGGGGTCGGGCGTCCGCAGTTCTCGGCCGTTCTGGAGTGTGCCGCCGCGGCTCGGGCCCTTGGTGGCCACGTATGGGCGGACGGTGGCGTTCGTTATCCCCGCGACGTCGCCCTGGCCCTCGCGGCGGGCGCGTCCGCCGTCATGATCGGATCGTGGTTCGCCGGGACCTACGAGTCGCCGGGCGACCTGCAGCACGCGCCGGCCGGACGGCTCTACAAGGAGAGCTTCGGCATGGCGTCAGCGCGCGCCGTCGCCAATCGCACGAGCGGTAACGAGGCGTTCGACCGGGCCCGCAAGGCCCTCTTCGACGAAGGCATCTCGACCGCTCGCATGTACCTCGACCCCTCGCGGCCGGGGGTCGAGGACCTGTTGGACGAGATCACGGCCGGCGTGCGATCGGCGTGCACGTACACAGGCGCGTCCGACCTCGAACAGTTCGCCCGGCGCGCCCTGGTCGGCGTGCAGAGTCTGGCCGGATTTACCGAGGGCCGTCCGCTCTACGCCAGCTGGGACTAGGACATCTCATAGTCGCCCGGTCGCGGCCCTCGCCACGAACTCGCGCTCGCGCGAGGAGGGTGCATAGCCACCCTCGCCGTCAGCGCCCCGGACCGTCGCTGCCGCGTGGCGGGTCGCTGAGCTGGAAGTGCGGGTTCTCGATCACGCCGACGACCACACCGGCCGGAGTGAGGACAGACGCGACGCGGATCCCGTCGCCGACATCGCTGACGGCGTCCCCGATGGTGGCGCCCGCCGCCGTCAGCTCCGACACCGCAGCGTCGATGTCGGTCACTCCCCAGTACGTCGTCGTCCGCTGCCCGTCGGGCAGGAGTCCGAGCTCGTAGCCGCCGACCTGGAACCCGACATAGAAGGGTTGATCGAAGTATGGCGGCATGCCGAGGACGCGGCTGAACCAGGCTTTGCTGGCGTCGAGGTCGGGCGCCGGATAGATCACGGTGCGCAATCCCAGGAACATGAGGTGGTCCTCTCGTCGGTCGATCAGTCCGCCGGCCGGGCGGCCATGGCGGTGCGCAGCAACACGGCGATCCAGGTGCGAAACGGCCGCCATCGTTGAGCGATCTGCTCCAGTTCGCCGATCGTGGCGTGCGGCAGGTCGTAGGCGCCGCCCATTGCCTCGTGCAGGCGACGTTCGTGCCGCGGGAACGCGTCCGGATCGCCGGCGCCGCGCAGCAAGATCAGCTCGGCCGAGAACGGGCCGATACCGGGAAGGGCGGTCAGCGCGGCGAGCGCCTCGGAAGGTGCCATGGCCCGGAGTCGGCTCGCATCGAGAACGCCGTCGAGCGCGGCGCGGCCGAGCGCACGCAGCTGCGCAACCTTGCGCGCCGTCAGCCCACGCGTCGGACGAAGATCGACAAGAACAGCGGGGGAGGGGAAGGCGGCCTGTCGACGGCTCTCGAAGCGCACGTCCACGCCCAGTTCCTCAGCCAGCCGGCTCATGATCGTGCTCGCCTGCGTCATCCGGATGCGCTGGCCGATGATCGTCCAAGCCGCGGCCTCGTACGGCGTCGGGAACAACACGGGACGTAGCCCGGGGTAGCGGGCCTGCAGGCGACCGACCACACGGTCGCGCCGACCGACGCCCGGATATTCGCGGGCGTCGACATCGAGGGAGAGGACGCGTTGGACGTTGCCGCGAATGAGCGCTGTGGGTACGCCGTCCGGATTGTGGTGGACCGCCGCCTGGACGCGGTGCGCCTGCTGCGTGACGCGGATTCCGACCGTTCGCCAGTCGCCGTCGATCGGGAAAGCCAGATCGATCTGTTCGGGTTGCGCGCCCGTACCGGCCGGGAACATCTCCAGGAAGCGGCTGCTCTCACCCAGGCTGAACGGACCGCGAGGGGTCAGCCGCAGAACGGTCACTCGCGCAGTGTCCAACGGGGCACTGACATGAAACGTCCCGCGTTCACCTCACGTTGCGCGCCACAGGACGGGGCACAGTCGCGGGTCGGTGTAGTCCGGCACGCCGGCGACCCGGCGGACGAACTGGTCGTTGGCGTGCTCGGCCAACGTGCCGTCGGGCAACTCGATCGCCTGCCAGCGGTTGTCGGCGGGTTGCAGGTGGATGGCCAACGACCGGCGCGGGGCGGAGGAGTAGTTCGGGCCACTGCCGTGCACGGTCCGGCAGTGGTGGAAGCTCACCTGACCTGGACGCACGGTCATGGGACGCCTGTCGAAGACACGACCGGAACGGCGGAGTTCGCGCTCGAGGTGTTCAAGGTTCTGGTCGTAGAAATCCAGACCGCTCATGTCCCACAGGTGCGTGCCGTCGAGCACCGACACGGAACCGCCGACCTCGTCGACGTCATGAAATCCCACCCAGGCGGTCAGCATCTCGACCGAACTACAGGTCAGCCAGTACTGACGGTCGGTGTGCCACCCAACGTTCGCCGTAGTGCCGGGCGCATCGACCGGCTTGTAGAGCAGCTGGTCGTGCCACAGGCGGATCGACTCGGATCCCGCCAGCCGCGCCGCTGTTGCGGTAAGCAACGGGAAGCGCACCAACCGCGCGAGCTCGTCAACCCGCGAAGACGTGAGCTGACATAATGTCGATTATCGGCGTCATGTGCGGAACCAAAGACGATGACGCCGCAGTCGTGGGATCGACGGCTTTGGAGCGGGCCCCACTGCTCATGGCCGACGGCGACCGGCGCCGCGCAGCGCACCTCGCCGACCCCGGCGGACGGCTATGAGTGGAGCAATGTCAGGGAGCCCAGCGCTCCAGATGCAGCGTTACGGAGGCCGGGATGTGGCGCGACTAG
>CAXTNQ010000154.1:246-6617 GCA_964245745.1 uncultured Jatrophihabitantaceae bacterium | reverse complement strand
CGCAGGTAGTACAGCTTGGCGCGCCGGACGTCGCCGCGGGTCAGGATCTCGATCCTGTCGATCACCGGGGTGTGCACCGGAAAAGTGCGCTCGACGCCGACCCCGAAGCTGACCTTGCGCACGGTGAACGTCTCGCGCAGACCGCCGCCCTGCCGGCGGATGACGACGCCCTGGAAGACCTGAATCCGCGAGCGGCTGCCTTCCACCACCCGCACGTGCACCTTGAGCGTGTCGCCGGGTCGGAAATCCGGCACGTCGTCGCGTAGCGACTCGGCGTCCAAGGTGTCGAGGGTATTCATGGGGGCGCGTCCTTCGCACAGTCGGTTCCTCGCGGCGCGCCGGCAGACGTTCGCGCACGGCGGCTCGGGAGGGTGGTTCGGCGGTGGCTGCGACGAACTTCTCGGCCCGCCGGCAACCGTTCCATGGTGCCATACCGTCGCGCAGGGCGAGAAACCGCCGCCTTAGAGCAGCTCAGGACGGCGCTGCGCGGTGCGCTCGCGAGATTGTTCGTCCCGCCACCGGGCGATGTCGCCGTGATGTCCGGACAGCAGGACGGGCGGCACGTCGAGCCCCCGCCACGAGGGCGGCCGGGTGTACGCGGGTGCCTCGAGCCGGCCGCCGGTGCCCGTGCCGAAGGAGTCGTCGCCCGTCGAGTCCGCGTTGCCCAGCGCCCCAGGCACCAGCCGGCCCACCGCCTCCATGATCACGAGGACGGCCACCTCGCCGCCGGCCAGGACGTAGTCGCCCAGGCTGATCTCGTCCACCGGCATCCGGCGACGGGCGTCTTCGACGACGCGGGCATCGATGCCCTCGTAGCGCCCGCACGCGAACACCAGCCAGGGCCTCGCCGCCAGCTCAGCGGCGAGGCCCTGGGTGAACGGCCGGCCACTGGGCGTGGGCACCACGAGCCGCGGCGGCGGCCTCATGGCCGAATCCGCGTCAGCCGGGACGATCTCGTCCAGTGCGCGGCCCCACGGTTCGGGACGCATCACCATGCCAGGACCCCCGCCGTACGGTGTGTCGTCGACCGTGCGGTGGACGTCGTCGGTGTACCGGCGCAGGTCGTGGATGCGCACGGTGATCAGGCCGCGTTCGATGGCTTTGCCGAGCAGCGACTGGCGTAGCGGCGCCAGGTATTCGGGGAAGATCGTGACGATGTCGACCGTCAAACCGGCGTTCATCGCTTCTCGTAGCTCTTCGGGGTAGCGCTCACAGATCGAGCAGACCCTCGGGTGGATCGACGACGACTCGGCCCGCCGCGAGGTCGACGGTCGGCACGATGGCCGCCACGAACGGGACCAGGCGTTCGGGTCCCTCGTCCGCAGTCCCGGCGGCAAGGACGAGGTAGTCACTGCCCGGTGCGTGGACCACCCCCGTCACGCGACCCAGCGACCGGCCGTCGGGCGTGACCGCCGACAGGCCTTCCAGGTCGGAGTCGTAGAACTCGTCGGGGTCCTCGAGCGCGTCACGGTCACCGGCACGGACCGTGAGATGCGTCCCGCGCAACGCTCCCGCGGCGGCTCGGTCGGTGACGCCTGCGAAGTGGACCACCAACCGTCCGCTGTGATCACGCGCGACGTCGACCGTGAGCGTGGGTGAGTCCGGACGGTCCGTGCGCAGCACGGTGCCGGTCGAGAATCGCTGCTCGGGTACATCGGTCCACGGCACCACGAACACGTCGCCCCGTACGCCATGCGGGGCGCCGACGCGTCCCACGACGACCCAGTCGTCGGCGTCGTCCGTCGGCACGGCCGGCTCCGGCGACGGGTCAGCCGCGGTCGACGTCGACGACGTCGACCCGAATGCCCTTACCCCCGACTCCGGCAATCACCTGGCGCAGCGCCTTCGCGGTACGCCCGTTGCGGCCGATGACCCGCCCGAGGTCATCGGGATGCACTCGCACCTCGAGCCGATGTCCGCGCCGGTTGCTGATCTCGTCGACGCGGACATCGTCCGGGTGGTCGACGATGCCACGCACCAGGTGTTCGAGGGCTTCCTCGAGCACCTCAGCTCTCCGCGGACTCGCCGGACGCGTCAGCTGACGTCGAGTCCGACGCGGCGGCGGGCTCGGCGGCCTTCTTGGCCGGCCGCTTGCGCGGCGTAGTGGCCTCGGCCATCGGCTCGCCGCTGGTCTCGGCTAGGGCTGCGTCGAAGCGCGCCCGCTTGTCCGGCTTCGGGGGCGCCACCTTGAGGGGCGGGGGAGCCGCCTCACCGCGGTACTTCTGCCAGTCGCCCGTGGCCCGCAGGATGGCCGCCACGGCCTCGGTCGGCTGGGCGCCGACGCCGAGCCAGTAGGCGGCGCGGTCGGCGTCGACCCTGATGACGGACGGGTCCTTCTTCGGGTGGTACTCACCGATCGTCTCGATGGACCGGCCGTCGCGCTTCGTGCGCGCGTCGGCCACGACGATGCGGTAGTGCGGCTCGCGCATCTTGCCCAGCCGCATCAGCTTGATCTTCGTTGCCACGGGTGACGTGCTCCAGGGTTGCAGGGACCGAACCGGCGTCACGATGCAACATCCGCGACGCCGCTGTCCGGGTGGTTCGGCGGATCGCCCGGGACGAGAACGGCTCGCGCACCGGGCGTGCTCGACCCGCCATTCTGCCATGGACGCCACCCGACCCGAACCGCTGCGGTCCGGACGAACCGGACGCGAACCACGGACGTATCGGCGCGCATGCTCCCAGGCCGGGCGCGCCTTCGCTCACAACGACGTGTTACTCGGTACAAAGGCTCGGTACAAAGGATGTGCGGCCGGTGAGCGGTGGTCGCGAGTGGCACCACGAAGGTGTGGGGCCCCTCGAAGTATGAGTTCGAGGGGCCCCACTGATCGATCCGCGCGTGACGATCATCGGATCTGTCCCGGACCGTCCACCGGCTCACGCGTCGTCACCCGCGCTCCCGCGGGTCGCCCCGCCGGGTCAAGCCTGCTTTCGCCCCGTTCCCGCCTCTCCTCGCGGAGCGGCGTAGCGCAATGTCTACCGGCTCGTCATCGCGAAGACAAGAGCCATTGTCCAGACGTAAACCTGATATTCAGTCTTAGCAGTCAGAGCACCGCGCCCCGTAGGACGGTGCGTACCGGTTCGGCGATCGTGGACGGGTCGAGCCGCGGGTCGGCCTCGAAGACCAGCAGGTCGGCCGGCGCGCCCTCGGCCAGGCCCGGCAGGCCCAACCATTCGCGGGCGCGCCACGAGGACTGCGCAATCACCTCGCTCGCCGGCAACCCAGCGTCGGTCAGGGCATGGATCTCGTCGCGGATGAGGCCGTGCTTCATCGAGCCGCCTGCGTCGGTGCCCGAATAGATCGGGACGCCGGCCTCCCACGCCGCCCGGACCCGGTCTCGGGACGTCGCGTGCAGGGCGCGCATGTGTCGGGCGTAGGTCGGGAACTTCGCCTCACCCTGGTCGGCGATCTCCGGAAAGTTGTCGATGTTGATCAACGTGGGCACGACCGCGATGTGGCGCCGGGCCACTTCGTCCACCAGGTCGGGCGTCAGTCCCGTGCCGTGTTCGATCGAGTCGAGGCCGGCCTGGATAAGCCCGGGCAGCGCGTCCTCGCCGAAGACGTGCGCCGCGACACGCACCCCGAGTTCGTGCGCCCGCGCGACGGCCGCGGCCAGGACGTCGTCCGGCCACAGCGGCGCCAGATCCCCGACGCTGCGGTCGATCCAGTCGCCGACCAGCTTCACCCAGCCGTCGCCGCGTGCCGCCTGGTGCTCGACCTCGGCCACCAGCTGGTCCGGTTCGACCTCCACTCCGATGTCGCGCAGGTAGCGCTGCGGGCGAGCGATGTGCCGTCCGGCGCGGATCAGGCGCGGCAGGTCGTCGCGCCGTTGCACGCTCGTGTTGTCGACCGGCGATCCGGCGTCGCGCAACAGCAGAGCGCCGGCGTCCCGGTCCGAGCGGGCCTGCTCGGCCTGGCCGTCGGGATCGGCGACGGTGCCCTCCGGCGAGAGGCCGATGTGGCAGTGGGCGTCAACGAAACCCGGGATGACCCAGCCGCGCGAACAGATGGTGTCGACGGACGCCTGCGGGCGGTCGAAGGTCAGGCGGCCGGCGACGATCCAGGCGTCACGCTCGACCTCGTCGGGCAGGAACACGCCGCGCAGATGCAGCGCATTCGGGCTCACGACTCGCCGGCCGGCGACAACGACCACGCCTCGGAAAGACGCTTGCGCGTCTCCCCGAGGAGCTCGGGCAGGACGCGGGTGTGCGCGACGATCGGCACGAAGTTCGTATCCCCACCCCACCGCGGGACGACGTGCTGGTGCAGATGGGCAGCGATCCCGGCGCCCGCGACCGACCCCTGGTTCATGCCGATGTTGAACCCGTGCGGACCGGATACCGCGCGCAGGGTGGTCACGGCCACTCGGGTTACGTACGCCACCTCGGCGACCTCGGCGTCGGTGAGATCGACGTAGTCGGCGACGTGCCGATACGGGACAGCCATGAGATGACCGGCGTTATAGGGGTAGAGGTTGAGCACCGCATAGGCGAGCCGGCCCCGATGGACGATCAGGGCGTCCTCGTCGGACATCGTCGGCGCCCGGCAGAACGGGCATTCGTCGCCGGCCTCGCCGTGACCCGGCTTGCCCTCGCCGCGAATGTAGGCCATCCGGTGCGGCGTCCACAGCCGGCCGAAACCGTCCGGCTCACCCGCGAACTGCTCAGCGGCCGCGATCTCCGGCTCGGTCACCCGCGCCCGCTCACACGAAGTCCGCGGCCGTCGGCGAGGCGTTGACCCGACGCGCGACGAACTGGGCGATCTCGGCCACCGCGTCGTCCACGTCGACACCGTTGCGCTGTTCGCCGTCGCGGTAACGGAACGACACGGCTCCGGCCTCTTCGTCCGTCGCGCCGGCGATGAGCATGAACGGCACCTTGCTGCGCTGTGCGGTGCGGATCTTCTTCTGCATCCGGTCGTCGGACTCGTCGACCTCGGCGCGGATACCCGCGTCGGTCAGCTTCGCGACAGCGCCTTGCAAATATGGGATCTGCGCGTCGGTGACCGGGATGGCCACGACCTGTACGGGCGCGAGCCAGGCCGGGAACGCTCCCGCGTAGTGCTCGACGAGGATGCCCAGGAAGCGTTCGATCGAGCCGAACAGGGCCCGGTGGATCATGTAGGGACGGCGGCGGCTGCCGTCCGCGGCCGTGTACTCGAGCCCGAAACGCTGCGGCAACTGGAGGTCAACCTGCAGCGTGGACAGTTGCCAGCGCCGACCGATGGCGTCCTGCACGTGCACGTCGATCTTCGGTGCGTAGAACGCACCGTCGCCCTCGGCGATCTGGTACTGGACACCGGCGGTCTGCAACGCGGCCTCCAGGGCGGCTTCGGCGCGATCCCAGTCCGCCACCTCGCCCACGAACTTGTCGGGACGAGTGGAGAGCTCCGCGCTGAACTCGGTCAGCCCGTAGTCACGTAGCAGGCCGATCACGAACGCGAGCAGACTGGCCAGTTCGTCGGCCAGCTGCTCAGGCGTGCAGAAGATGTGCGCGTCGTCCTGGGTGAAGCCGCGGGCTCGGGTCAGGCCGTGGATTACCCCGGACTTCTCGTAGCGGTACACCGTCCCGAACTCGAACAGCCGCAGCGGCAGCTCGCGGTAGGACCGGCCGCGCGCCTTGAACACCATGATGTGCATCGGGCAGTTCATCGGCTTGGGGTAGTAATCCTGGCCGGGCCGCCGCACCACGCCGTTCGCGTCGACCTCGGCGTCGAGGTGCATCGGCGGGTACATGCCTTCGGCGTACCAGTCGAGGTGGCCGGAAATCTTGAACAGCTCCGCCTTGGTGAGGTGCGGCGTGTACACGAACTCATAGCCCGCGTCCTGATGCCGCTGCCGCGAGTAGTCCTCCATCGTCTTGCGCAGGATGCCGCCCTTGGGATGGAACACCGCGAGACCGGGGCCGATCTCCTCGGGGAAGCTGAACAGGTCGAGCTCGGCGCCGAGTCGGCGGTGGTCGCGTTTGGCCGCCTCCTCGAGTTGCTGCAGGTGGATCTTCAGGTCGTCGCGGGTCGCCCATGCGGTTCCGTAGATCCGCTGCAGCTGCGGGTTGTGTTCGTCGCCGCGCCAGTAGGCCGCAGCGATGCGGGTGAGCTTGAACGCCGGAATGCGCCGCGTGGTCGGCAGATGCGGTCCGCGACACAGGTCGGTCCACACCCGCTCACCGGAGCGGGCGTCGACGTTGTCGTACATGGTCAGGGCATCCGCGCCGACCTCGACGGACGCCTCGGTGCCGGCGCCGCCCTTGAGGTCGATGGCAGGGAAAAGGATCATGTGGTCGAGGTTCCTTGGGTCTGCGGCGACGATACGGCCGCGGCGGCGCCACCCACTCCTGCTTGCATGAACACGTGCGTTGGCGGCGGTCCGGCC
>CAXTNQ010000154.1:0-236 GCA_964245745.1 uncultured Jatrophihabitantaceae bacterium | reverse complement strand
GCGCCGCCCTTGAGGTCGATCAGCTCGAGCTTGAACGGTTCGTCGTGCAGCTCGGCTCGTGCTGAGTCGTCGGTGATAGGACGGCGGACGAAGCGCTGACCCTGCTTGACGATCTCGCCCATCTTCTGCTCGATCGCGGCCAGATCCTCAGGGGTGAACGGCCGATCAGGCAGGAAGTCGTAGTAGAAACCGTTCTCGATGGGTGGCCCGATGCCGAGCTTCGTGCCCGGGTACAG
>CAXTNQ010000153.1:4579-6728 GCA_964245745.1 uncultured Jatrophihabitantaceae bacterium | reverse complement strand
CGACACCGGCTGCCCGATCCTGCACGTCGACATGGACGCCTTCTTCGCCAGCGTGGAGATCCGGCGCCGTCCGGAGCTGCGCGGACGGGCGGTCATCGTGGGCGGCGGGACCCGCGGAGTGGTGTCGGCGGCGTCCTACGAGGCGCGCCGGTTCGGGGTGCGCAGTGCGATGCCGACCAGTCAGGCGGTCCGCCTGTGCCCGCACGCGATAGTCATCCGGCCCGACCACCGCGAATACGCCGCGGTGTCACGACAGGTGATGGCGATCCTGCGTGACGTGACCCCGCACGTCGAGCCGCTGTCGTTCGACGAGGCCTTCCTCGACGTGACCGGCGCGCAGCGGCGGCTGGGTCGGCCGGTGGCGATCGGGGCCGAGATCCGCGCCCGAGTGCGAGCCGAGCTGACCCTGACGTGCTCGGTGGGCGTTGCCGCGTCGAAGTTCGTCGCCAAGCTGGCGTCGGCCCGATGCAAGCCGGACGGCATGCTGCTCGTACCGACCGCCGACGTCCTCACCTTCCTGCACCCGCTGCCGGTCACGGCGCTGTGGGGCGTCGGTGCGCGCACCGCGCAGCCGCTGCAGCGCCTCGGCGTGCGGACGGTGGGCGACCTCGCCGCCCTCCCTGACGACACCCTGCGGCGCGCGGTGGGCGGGTCCGCGGCGGCCCAACTCTGGGACCTGGCGTGGGGTCGTGACCCGCGCGAGGTCAGCGACCGCGAACCCGAGAAATCGATCAGCTCAGATCACACGAGTGGCACCGACCTCGTGGACGAAGCCGACGTGCAGGAAGAGCTTCTGCGGCTCTCGGCAGAGGTGAGCTACCGCCTGCGCGAACGCGATCTCGTGTCGCGTACGGTCGGCATCAAGATCAGATTCGCCGACTTCCGCACGGTGACTCGGGTGCGCACCCTGCCGGACTGGGTCGACGACTCGGCGGCGATGTATGCGGCCGCCGTCGAGCTGTACCGGAGCCTGGACCTCGATCGTCCGCGGGTGCGACTGGTCGGCGTGAAGTGTGAGAACCTGCGGCCGAGAGGGCTCGCGCCGGTGCAGTTGACCTTGGACGCCGCTCCTGATGCGGGCGCTCGCGACGTGGTCCGGGACGTCGAACGGGCGAGCGACGCGGCTCGGGCCCGCTTCGGCACAACGGCCGTACAGCCCGCGGCACTGTTCCCATCGAGGCAACCGGCCGACGAAGCACCCGCCGGATGAGCGCGCAGCGGTAAGCCAACCGTCGCCGGCGCGGGGTCTGGCCAGGCGTCGCCGGTGCGTATCACTCACCGCTTTCCGCGGCAACTTTCGCGCCGGCACATCGCCTCGTATGCTCGTAGTCACCTGGTTGTTTGATCCCGAAACGAAGGAGGGCACCGTGCCGCTCTCCGAACACGAACAGCGATTGCTCGAGCAGATAGAGCAGGCGCTGTACGCCGAGGACCCGAAGTTCGCCTCGGCCGTGCGGTCGGCGCGGACCCGGAAACGTACCCGTCGATGGATCGTCCTGGCTGTGGCCGGAGTAATCATCGGCCTGGGCGTCGTCATGATCGGCCTGGCCGCCAAACTGATCTTCCTCGGCGTGCTCGGTTTCGTCCTGATCGTCGCGTCGTGTGCCTACACGGCGGCGATGCTGCGCGGACGCCGCGGTGCGGCACCAGCAGCCGGACCCATGGGCACCGCGTCGGTCAAGTCACGCAAGTCCGGCGTCCGGTCGCGCATGGAGGATCGGCTCCGCCGCCGGTTCGACGAGAACTGACCCAGACGTCCACGCCGGACGTTAGGAATGCCGGACCAGTCTCCTCGCGCGGGAGCGCGAGTCGCGGCGGGAGACACGACCAGGCGACTTGAGAGGCTCGGGCTAGTGCCGCCGGCGCGCACTCAGCAGCGCACGCACCGCTGGAAGCGACGCGGGTAACAGCACAGCCCGCAGCCGCTCCCGGCGGGTGCGGCGCGCCCGCAAACCTTCCGACACGTCTTGCAACTGGCGCACCAGCCGGTCGTGGTCGGGCAAGGTCGGGGTCGGGGCATAGCGAGCCTGTTCGACGGCTCCGGCCAGGGTGCGCAATGAGGCCGACGCCGGCTCCGGAAGACCTTGCCCGTCCAGCCAGGTCGCCACCTGGCGCGGCGTGCGGACAGGGGACCAGACGTAGCCCAGGT
>CAXTNQ010000153.1:3280-4569 GCA_964245745.1 uncultured Jatrophihabitantaceae bacterium | reverse complement strand
ACCGCGGTGTCGGCGAGTTCGGACCAGAGCGGGTCGGGACCGGCCGCCGCGTCGCGCAGCCGGGCTCGTCGACGACGAGCTCGGATCGCGGCCGGCAACAGTGCGGCGATGAGCAGCACGCCGACGAGGCTGATGAGCAACAGGGTGAACCATCCGTCCAACCCGAACGGTGTGCTGCGCGTCGTCGTGGTCGCCGCGGCGGCGCTCGCCGAGGCGGCGGCGGAACTTGCGGCCGCCGATGCCGAGCGGCGGGCGTTGGGGTCGGTCGCCTGCGCGCTCGTCGACCCGGTCGGATGCGGCGCCCACGGCAGGGTCACCGCGCGCGCCGCGTCGCCGCCGACCAGGGGCGTCGGGTCGAACGGGATCCAGCCGACACCGGCGAAGTAGGCCTCGACCCAGGCGTGTGCGTCGTTGGTGGTGACCGTGAACCGACCCTGCGCGTCGGGAGCCGGGTGGGTGTAGCCGAGCACCACGCGGGCGGGTATACCGGCCGACCGCAACATCACGCCCATGGCGGCCGCGTACTGCTGGCAGAACCCCGTCTTGTTGGTCAGGAAATCGACCAGGTCGCTGCCCGAGTCGCCGTCCTTCGTCTGCAAGCTGTAGACGAATCCGTTAGCGGGATTCGTGAAGTAGTCGGAAAGCGCCCGCGCAATCAAGTACGGCGACGTGACGCCCTGGGTTACCTGCGCCACGGTGGCCATCACCTGCGGCGGCAACAAATCGGTCCCCGTAAGCCAGCGGCTGACCGTGGGGCCGGAGGCGTCGCCGGTCCCCGTCAGCTCGGCGTCCGACGGTGTGGGTTGCGCGACTCGCTCGGTGTACACGGTGCCCTTGCGCATGCCGTTGCCGGCGATAAGCCCGGTGTTATCGCTCCACCCGTAGCCGCGAGGCAGACCGGTGACTGCCGACGGTGTGTCGAAGATCGGGGCGTTGCCGACGAGCTGATCGATGGTGATCGTTGCCTGATAGGTCCGGGTTGAGTCGGTGTGTGGGCCGGGGGCGGAGACGTAGGAGGTGCGGGTTACGGGCTCGACGGCGCCGTTACCGGCCGCGGTCCAGCCTGCCGGGGTGTAGTTGTCGAGTACCTCCTGTCGCAGGTAGAACGGCCGCCCGTCCGCGTTGGTCTGCACCCGGAACAACGGGACGGGCGAGGTCCGGGTCAGCTTGCCCTTGAGCGAGGCGAAGGCACCCAGCGCCACCCCGCTGCCCTTGCCGCTGCCGTTGTCGGAGCCGTTCCCGCCGTTGTGCAAGGCATCCGCGATGGCGTTTCCCGAACGACCCGGTAC
>CAXTNQ010000153.1:0-3270 GCA_964245745.1 uncultured Jatrophihabitantaceae bacterium | reverse complement strand
CCACCAGCGCGATCCGGCGCCCCGCCGACGCCTGCACGGCGCTCGCCCGCCCGATATGCGTGCGCGGCATGAGCCGACCCCACCCGGCCAACTCGTCGCGGCTGTCCGAGGACAGCAGGAGCAGGTAACCGCCGGCGGCGACGGCGAACCACACCCAGTCGACTGCGTGCCGAGGGACCGCACCGGCCAGAGTGAAAATGAGCAGGAACGGGATCCCGGCCAGTGCCGGCCGGCGGGCGACGACGGCGAGCAGATCCACCGCGATCGCGAGCAAGGCGAACTGAGCGCACAGCATCAGGCGCACTGCGGGCGTGGACTCCAACGGCGCCGTACCGTCGCGAATCGTCTGGCCGACCTGGTCGGACAGCACGCTGATGTCTGACCACGCGCCACGCCACGGCAGGACCTGTGCGACCGCGTGATCGGGCACGTAGCGCCAGGTCACCAGACCGATCGCGAGGGCCACGCCGGGAAGGAGCTGAACGGCCCGCGGCGCGAAGCGCATCCGCAAGGCGGCCGCCGGGAGGATGGTCACGGCCATCGTTGTCCAGCCATCGACCACCCAGGTCCAGTCGGTCAACATCTGCCGCAACGGCAGGATGGCCAGACACGAGGCGATCAGGGCGATGATCGTGCGGCGTGCGCCGCTCGTCGCCACCCGGGCCGGCGCGGCGCCCGGCGACGTGGCGGACGAGGTGACGGCGTCCGCGCCGCGAGTGCTCACAGTCCGATCCGTTCGTCGGTCGGCCGCTCGGCTGACCATGCAGGATCGCCGAGGGCGAACGCCCGCTGGCGTAGCAGTCGGCTCCACGTAGCGCCGACAGAGTCGTCGGCTCGGGCCACGGCCACCCACCAGCCGGTGGCCCGCAGCGTCTCGGCGATGGTGTCGGTCAGCCGCTCTGCCTCGAGGCTCGCCTGGCCAGGATTCGTTCGCCGGTTCGCTCGCCAGCTACCGCGGTCCAGCAACAGAGCGAACGCCGGTGCGGCGGATCCGCGGGCGCGCGCGTCTGCGACCGCCTGGACGTCGGCGTCGTCCAGGGCGCCGAGGAGAGCGATCACCGTGGAGTCTCGGGCCGCGGCCCGCAGCTGCGGAATTACGGGCGCCAGGTCGCGGCTGTCGGTGGCGTTGACGTCGGCGAGCTGATCGACGAACCCGCTCGGTGAGGAGAACCCGATGCGGGTCCCCGGCGCCGTCGTCGTGACGAGACCAACCTCGCGTCCGCGCAGCAGGAGCTGGCTGCCGATACTGGCCGCGGCGCTCACCGCCCACTCCAGACTGCTGACCGACCGCGGGTCGACGCCGGTCGCGAACGGCAACTCCAGGTGCGCTGAGGTCCGGGTGTCGAGCAGGACCGTCACCTGTCCCTGCCAGGGCCGCTCCTCAAGGCGGACCATGAGCGCCCCGGTCCGCGCCGTCGACCGCCAGTGGATCTTGCGCAGGTCATCGCCGTAGCGGTATTCGCGAGTGGACGCGTCGTCCGCGCCGTGCGTGCCGATCGAGTGGCTGCCCGCGTTGTCGCCGACATCGACCGACGTCGGGGTACGGCTGTCCGGGAGCGCGTCGACGGCCGGAGTCACCACGAAGCCCGACACCGCGGTGAAGGACCGAGACAGCTCGATCAGCCCGAACGGGTCGGTCAGGCGGACCTGCAACGGACCGCAGGTGTAGCGGCCGCGGCGGGGAGTGGGCAGCTTGTAGGCGATGGTGCGCGACTCGCGTCCGGCCAATCCCTCGAGGCCGAACCGGACCCGCCCCACCAGTTGCGTCGGCAGTCGGTCTTCGAGCATGAGGGCGCCGACCGGCAGGGCCGAGCGGTTGCTCACCGTGAGCTGGACCTCGACGTCCCCGCCGACCGTCGTCCGAGCCGGGTCGAGGGCGCGACGGCTGGCGATGGTGACCTGCGAGCGACTGACGACGAGGTAGGCGACGAACGGCACCAGCACGAGCAGTCCGCCCGCCCGCACGAGGTCGGTCGAGCCAAATACCAAGCCGAAGAGGATGGCGGCGGCGCCGCCGGCGAGCAGACAGCGGGCGCGCGTCGTGAAGTGGCCGAGGATCCGGCGCATGCCGGCCTAGCGACCCGACAGCCCGCTGACGGGCACGGAACCGATGATCTTGTTGAGCGCGTCGTCCGCCGTGCGACCGCTGATGTGCGTCTCCGCGGTGAGCAGGATCCGGTGGGCCAGCACCGGAACGAACAACACCTGCAGGTCGTCGGGCAGGACGTGGTCCCGCCCGTCCAGGGTCGCCCAGGCTTTCGCCGCCCGTAACAATTGGAGGACGGCGCGCGGCGACGCACCGAGCCGGATGTCCGACGAGCGACGCGTGGCTTCGGCCAGATCGACGGCGTAGGCCTTGACGGAGTCGGCGACGTGGACACGGCGGACCGTTTCGATCAGCGTCCGGACCTCGGTGGCGTCCGACACCGGAGTCAAGGAATCCAGCGGGTCGAGAGCCGCGTGCTCGGCCAGCATCGCGATCTCGGCGGTGCGATCGGGATACCCCATCGAGATGCGGGCGGTGAACCGGTCGCGCTGCGCCTCGGGCAGCGGGTAGGTGCCCTCCATGTCGATCGGGTTCTGCGTGGCGAGCACCATGAACGGCGCTTCGAGCCCGTAGGTCACGCCGTCGACGGTGACCTGACGCTCCTCCATGCACTCGAGCAGCGCGGACTGGGTCTTCGGAGACGCGCGGTTGATCTCGTCGCCGACCAGGATGTTCGCGAACACCGGGCCGGGCTTGAACTCGAATTCGCGGGTGTCGGCGTTGTAGATGCTCACGCCGGTCACGTCACTCGGTAGGAGGTCCGGAGTGAACTGCACGCGCCGCACCGAGCAGTCGATGGACCGGGCGAGCGCCTTGGCGAACTTCGTCTTGCCGACGCCCGGCACGTCCTCGATCAGCAGGTGACCCTCGGCCAGCAGGACGGTCAGGCCGAGGCGAATCGTGTCCGGCTTGCCTTCGATGACCTGCTCGATGTTGGCCGCAATCCGTCGGGCCGCGGCGGCCACGTCGGTGCCGGCGACAGTGTCGAGCGCGATCCGGTCCGTCGCGGTCGCGCCGCCGTCGGCTCGGAAGGTCTGCTCCACGCGGCCCACCCATCGTCGGTGACGCGCGGTCTCCGGGTGCCGCGCGATGTGCCTACGAGTATTGCCGACCTGCTGCGTCTGCGCTCCCTTCCGTGGCTGAGGGCGAGCTGGGAGGCGAACCCTGCACCGCCGCTCTATCGGACGACAAGTGGAGCGGATGTCGTTGACCGTGGGTAGTGG
>CAXTNQ010000152.1:2781-7030 GCA_964245745.1 uncultured Jatrophihabitantaceae bacterium | reverse complement strand
CAAGTGCACCCATTGTGCTGCTCGATCCACGACAGCGCTCAACGCTCCGGCTTCTGGTGCCGGAACGGCAGGAGAGAGATGTTGGATCAATCACCATCTTTGATGCCGCGCATTGGCAACGAAGCGCCGAGCATGCAAGACGCACATCGCAGCGGCGCTCGGCGACTATGATGCCGTTATGGCAGATGTGGATGCGGAGGTCATCGTCCTGGGCGCGGGGGTGGCGCCCGATCTGCTCGTGCCCCCATCGCCCGAGCTCGACCAAGTGGTCGCGCGTCGGCTCGAACTGCCGGAGCGGTTCGTGCTCGCCGTCGCCACGCTCGAACCGCGCAAGGGACTGGACGTGCTCATCCGCGCCGTCGCCCGACTGTCCGACGACGGCACCCGTCTCGTCGTGGTCGGGCCGCGGGGATGGGGCGATGTAGACGTCGCAACGGTCGCGGCGGCGGCCGGAGTCGGGCCCCGGGTCTGCGTTCTAGGGCGAGTTGCTGACCGCGACCTCGGTGTCGTACTTCGTCGCGCCGCAGTTCTGGTCATGCCGAGTCGGGCCGAGGGTTTCGGGCTGCCGGTCGCCGAAGCGATGGCGGTCGGCACGCCCGTCGTCTGCACGGACGTGCCGGCCCTGGTCGAGGTCGCGGGCTCGGCGGCCGAAATCGTGCCCGTCGACGACGACGCGGCGATGGCCGACGTCATCGGTGCGCTGCTCGGTGATACGACGCGGCGAGCGGAGTTGGCCACCCGTGGCCGCGCTCGGGCCGGGCAGTTCGACTGGGACCTCGTCGCCGCCCGCGCCTGGCGGCTCTACCGGGCGCTGCTGGCAAAGTCAGGCCGTGCAGGGCCCGACGGCGACGTCACGTAGCGAGCGGCCATCGGCCAGCTGCCGGTACGGGCGGGTGAACGGCAGGTCCGACCAGTCCCACACCCGCACGGGCGCCTCGTCGACGGACACCGGCACCTCATTCCAACACACGGCTGCGCGCAAGACAGCGCCTGTGGCATTGACGAAGACCGACCACGTCAGCACCCCGACCGTGAGGATAGCCAGCGCGTGCCGCGTCGGGGCCGGTCCGGGCCATGCCGGGTGGTTGAGGACCGCGGACAGCACGGGAGCGGCCTGGATGACGAGGAACGGCACGACATCCAGCATCAGACGTGGCCCGTAGGTGAATCCGTTCGTCGACCCGTAGGACGCGATGATCGCCAGCTGCCCGAAGAACGTCGCGACCATCAAGACGTCCACGGCAGAGAACCGATCGCGGCGGACCTTCAGCACGACGCCCACCGCCGCCAACAGGATGATCGGGTCGTAGATGAGCAGCCCGCGAGCCGGGGACACGAGGACCAGCGCCAGGCTGTCCAGGAACGAGTAGTGCGACGGGTCCTGCAGGCGGCTAGGCACGTAGTAGGGCGGCAGCCACGCGCCGTACTGCGCGTGCGAGAACAGCAGGAACGGGAGGACTACCGCGGCGAGACCAACCGCCGTCCCGATGAGCGCCCGGCGGTGAATCACCAGCCATAGCAGAGCGAACGCCACGAATGTGACGTTCGTCGGACGGCAGACGAACGCCAGTCCGAGAACGGCTCCAAGAGCGATCGCACGTCCTAGGCCCAAGGAGCATCGCTGCAACAACAGGACAGCGGCCGTGAGCAGGAGCATGGAGACCGTCTGCTGCCACAGCGCTCTCGAGCCGATCGACCAGGCGCTCGTGGCGAAGCCGAACATCGCTCCGCTCGCGAACGCCGTGCGGACGCCGTAACCGGTGTCGAGAAGGAACCGGTAAACGAGCCAAGCCGTCATCCCGACCAGGACGCTGGCCGTCGGGATCTCGATCCAGAGCACGTTCGCCGGATCGAGCACCGACGGAGTGCGGTGTAGCGCCGCGGCAACCAGGTCCGCGGGCGCGGCCAGCAGCATGGGCGGCCACGGGAAGGCCGGCAGAAGTGATCCATGGTGTTGGTAAAGATCGCCTTGGTTGCTGAGCCCGCGAACCACGGCGTAGCGGTTGAGCCGCAGGTCACCGTGGCGCAGGACACTCCACGCCGTCAACGCGGAAAGGCGTGAGTCGCCGGACTGGGACACCCGGCTCGCGGTGTGGACGAGGGCCACGACCAGTGCGAGCACCATGCCGGGCCAGCGGTCGTTCATCCTCCGAGTCACCGGCACGACGACGCCGGTTCCCGGCGAGGTGGATGGCCCCGTGTCCCCCTCCAGGACGGATCGCATCGCGAGCAAACTAACCGACCGCTCGCCCAGTTCCTGGCATACCCGCGGCTACGCTGCGGTGTCCGACCGCAGGAGGAGGCCACGTGCCCACAGCGTTGATCACCGGAATCACCGGGCAGGACGGCCTGTACCTGGCCGAGCTCTTGCTCGGCAAGGGATACCGAGTGTTCGGGCTGATCCGGGGGCAAAACAATCCGAAGGCCGAACGGGTCGCCCGTCTGGTGCCCGATGTGCAGCTGCTGGCCGGTGACCTGACGGATCTGCCGAGCCTGATCCGCGCCGTCGCGGTCACGGATCCGGACGAGGTCTACAACCTCGCGGCGGTGAGCTTCGTCGCGCATTCCTGGGCTCAGGCGGCGTTGACCACGGACGTCACGGCCCGCGGCGTGCTCAACATCCTCGAGGCGGTGCGGATGCACGCCACCGCCAGCGGTCGGGATCCGCGGTTCTATCAGGCATCGAGCTCCGAGATGTTCGGTCGTGCGCAGCAGATTCCACAGACCGAGCAGACACTGCTCTGGCCGCGTTCGCCCTACGGGGTGGCCAAGGTGTTCGGCCACTACATGACGATCAACTATCGCGAGTCCTACGGGATGCACGCGTCCAGCGGGATTCTCTTCAATCACGAGTCGCCGCGGCGTGGCCCGGAGTTCGTGACCCGCAAGGTGACGCGGGCGGTAGCGGCCATCGCCTGCGGTCGCGAGAAGACGCTGCGCATCGGAAACCTCGAGGCGCGTCGCGACTGGGGCTTTGCGGGCGACTACGTCGACGCCATGTGGCGAATGCTGCAACAGCCCGAGGGCGACGACTACGTGGTGGCGACGGGGGAGACCCATGCCGTCCGGGACGTGCTCGACGTGGCGTTCGCCGCCGCCGGGCTGTCCGACTGGGCGCCGTACGTCGTACAGGACGACAGCCTGCTGCGGCCGGCCGAGGTCGACCTGCTGGTCGGCGACGCGGCGAAGGCGCGCGAGATGCTCGGGTGGAAGCCCACGGTCGGGTTTCAGGAGTTGATCACCATGATGGTCGAGGCCGACCTGGCCGAGATGCGCGCGGCCGGAGGGTGACCGATCGCCGTCGGGCGCTGATCACCGGCGTTGGGGGACAGGACGGCTGGTACCTCGCGCAGTCACTGCTGGCCGACGGTTATGAGGTCTACGGACTCGTCCGCCCTGGCACCGACCTCGCCGTCCCGGACGGGACGCGAACACTGGTCGGCGACCTGACCGACTCTCGCTCGATCCAGGAGGCGGTCGCCGCGGCGGACGCGGATGAGATCTACAACTTGGCCAGCGTGTCCTCGGTCGCACGGTCGTGGTCGGACCCGGTGGGCAACGCCGAGGTCACCGCGCTCGGACTGCTGCGCGTCGTCGACGCTGTGCGTCGGACGGACCGGCGGGAGACCGTGCGTCTCATCCAGGCGTCCAGCGCGGAGATCTTCGGTGACGCGCCGGCCCCGCAGGACGAGGACACGATGCTGGCCCCGGTGTCGCCGTACGGCGCCGCGAAGGCCTACGCACAGCAGGTTGTGCGGCTGTACCGCGAGGCTGGGATGTGGGTGGCGTCCGCGATCCTGTTCAGTCATGAGTCACCACGCCGGCCGGCGACCTTCGTGAGTGCGCGGATCGCCCGCGGCGTTGCGGGCATCGCGCGCGGTGCGGAGGGGCCGCTCGGGCTCGGCAATCTGGATGCCCGGCGTGATTGGGGCTATGCACCCGACTACGTGCGCGCCCTGCGGCTCATCGCAGCCCACGAGCGTCCCGACGACTTCGTGGTCGCAACCGGGGTCAGTCATTCGGTGGCGGAGTTCGTGGCGGCGGCGTTCACGCACGTCGGCATCGCCGACTGGCGGCCTCAGGTCGTCGTTGAGTCGGCTCAGGGCCGCCCGGCGGACGCCGCCGAGCAGCGCGGCGAGGCCGACAAGGCGCATCGAGTGCTGGGCTGGGCGCCGACCGTCGACTTCGAGCAGATGGTCGGCATCCTGGTGGACGCTATCGACACGACCGCCGGCCCGAACACCGCCGG
>CAXTNQ010000152.1:2013-2771 GCA_964245745.1 uncultured Jatrophihabitantaceae bacterium | reverse complement strand
CCTGGTGGACGCCGCTCTGGGCGCTCGGGCCTAGCCCGCGCTGGCCGGGACGGAAAGCTCCGGCGGCTGGGCGTTCGCCCGGTCCGGACGCGTCCGAGTCCACAGCTGGACGGTCGCGGCGAGGAGCACGGCAAAGGTGATCCACGACAGGGCCACCCGGGCGTCCAAACCCCAGTGCGCCAGGTAGAACACGCCGGCTTCGAAGGCCGCGACGAGGCAGTAGGCGACGGCCAGCCCGCCGCCCAGCGCGATGAGGAGCGGCAGGCACCACAGCAGGTATTGCGGCCCGAAGCCGGCGGCACACAGCAGCGCGGCGTTGATGGCCGCCGCCGCACGCACCGTGGGTGACGGGTGGCGGAAAGCGAGCAGCGCGACGACCACCCCGGCGACCACGAGGATGGTGCCGAGCCGGCCGACGCTCGACGTGTAGCCGGCGGCGGCGCGATCGCCGGTGGCTACGAGCGTGCCCGACCACGTCCACTCATACACGTAGGACTGGTAGCTGGCGAGGTGACGCAGGGCGGTCCTGACGTGGCTGTCGAGCAGGACGACGGCGGACAGCAGCACCAGCGCGGGGGCCAGTACGCAGCCGGCGACGTACCGCACGGTCGCCGATCGCGGCCGCCACGGCAGGGCGGCGACGGCCATGATGACCGGCCAAGTCTTGGCCGCGATGGCCAGTCCGAGCAGGCTGCCACCGAGGCCGGGACGTGCCCGCTGTCGCGCGACCAGGCCGCCCAGCGCCAACGCCAGGGCCA
>CAXTNQ010000152.1:815-2003 GCA_964245745.1 uncultured Jatrophihabitantaceae bacterium | reverse complement strand
GCGTACACCCACGGCAACCCGGACTTCAGCTCGAGCGCGTGAATGTAGGGCATTAGGGCCAGGAAGTTCCACTGGTGGTCGGGCAGGTGCAACAGCGGGTCTTGGCCGTCGAGCACGAGAGAGCCGGTCGACCGGAAGTACGCCCGCACGTCGTGTGGCGTGAAGTCGTTGGACGAGAGGGCGGCGAAGCCGATCCGCAGGACGGCTGCGATGGCGAGCGAGACCCACAGCGGACACGACGTGCGGGCGACGGTGACGACGAGCAGCAGTGCCGTACATGCGGCCAGGATGAGCCACTCCGGGCCGGCGCCGCTCACGGCGAGCAGGCCACCGCGACGAGCCCGGTTCCGCGTGTCGGCTGCCGGGCCTGTAGCCACGCGAACGGCGTGGTCGCGGCCTGCAGGACGGCTCCGGTGAGCGCCGTGGGCTGGAGCAGCCGTCCACTGCGGGCCGTCCGCGCGTCCATCGCCTCGGGTGCGCGGGCTGCCGCCTCGCCGTCCTCACTGGCCACGCCCCGCCGGTGCGCGACGCGTCCCCGCACGGCCTCCAACGCGTATCCGAGCGGCCAGCCGTACACCGTCACGTCGACGTCGGCGAACCCGGCTGCGGTCAATACCGCGGTGAGGTGCGACGGGGTGTAGCGCCGGTAGTGGCCGACGAGCTCGTCCCAGGCGTTGAACCGCTCCGGCCACGCGGGCGTGGACAACAACAGATGGCCGCCGGGTCGAACGAACCGCCGCCACGTCCGCACAGCTGCCGCGTCGTCAGCTAAATGTTCGAGCACTTCGAAGGCGCAGATCAGGTCGTAGGTCTGGTCGCCCGGCAGGTCGCCGACCGCGACGTTTCGCACGTCTCCGCCGGCTGGTCCGATCCGCGACCGCGCGACGGCGTAGGACGTGGCGTCGGGTTCGACGCCGAGATAGCGACGTCCGGAGGCGAGGCGGGCTCCGAAGGCGCCTTGTCCGCATCCGATCTCGAGCACCGTGGCCGGACGCAGGTCCTCGACGATGCGGTGCACGACGGCCCATCGCAGCGCGGCATTGGGCGGCAGCGCAGGCCGGGTCATGCGCGCACCCGCCGGATCCGGTCAGAGAGCTCACCGGTCACAGCGATGGACGTGAACCTGTCCGCGGCCCGCTGGGCGGCGGACGTCCGCAGCGTCGTGAGCAGCGCTCGGTCCTCGGCCAG
>CAXTNQ010000152.1:0-805 GCA_964245745.1 uncultured Jatrophihabitantaceae bacterium | reverse complement strand
CGGCCAGCAAGCGCAGCGCCGCCGCGAGCGCCCGCGGATCGCCGGCCGGCACGTACATCGCGGCGTCCCCGAGAGTTCGGCGTTGCGGCGCCGCGTCGGAGGTGACCACCGCGCAACCCGCGGCGGCGCCTTGAAACGCCTTGTTGGGTACCACCCGAGCCGCCTTCGGCGTCGTCCCGAACGTGCCCAGACAGACGTCGTGCGCGGCCACGCACGCCGGCAGGTCCGTGGCGGGCACCCAGTCCAGCCAGGTGACGTTGTCGGCCGACTTCGCCGCCTGTCGGGTGGCCGCCAGGTCCTGGCCGGTTCCGATCATGGTCACCGTGACGTCGTCACGATCGGCCAGTTCGGCGCACGCCGCGCCGATCACCGGCGCGCCCTGCAGCGGGGTGTAGAGGCCGTAGAACACCACGCGCAGCGGGCCCCCGGCCGGGACGGCGGCAGCGCCGGCCGCGAACCAGTCGGCGCTCGCCCCCACCGGCGCCACCACCACCTTGGGGCGGTAACGCGCCGGCACGAGGTCGCGGTGCTCGGTGGTGTCGACCACGGCGACAGTGGCGCAGGTAAGAGCAAGCCGGTCGAGCCCGTCGAGGACGGCGAGCAGCGCACGCGAGCGGGTGCCGCGGTCGCGAGCGGTGTCGCCGGCCAGAATGAGCAGATCGAGGACGCGGTCTTCTGCCTGCTGCTCGGCTCGATCGCCGGCATGGTCGTGCTCGCCGGTGCCGAGAGCCTGATCACGCTGTTCATCGGCCTCGAGCTGCTGTCGATCCCGCTGTACGTGCTGTGCGCCTCGCGCGTCACGAGG
>CAXTNQ010000151.1:0-7054 GCA_964245745.1 uncultured Jatrophihabitantaceae bacterium | reverse complement strand
ACCCCACGCCTACACCGAGCGTCAAACGGCCGCCGCACAGCCGATCGAGGCTGGCCGCCCGCTTGGCCAGAGCGACCGGATGGTGTTCCGGTAGTAGCAGCACGCCGGTCGCGAGGTCGATCGTGGACGTTGCGGCGGCGGCGAAGCTCAGCGTAATCATCGGGTCGTTCCAGTCGGCCGTGGCCGGCACCGCGATACGCCCGTCGACGGCGTAGGGGTAACGCGAGGAGGACGCGTCCACCATGACGACGTGCTCGCCGGCCCACAGCCTGGCGAAGCCGCACGCCTGCGCAGCGGAGGCGACCGCGTCGATGACCTCGCGGCCGGCACCCGTTCCGATGCCGAGCGCGTGCAAGCCGACCTGCATTCGCCGATCGTCTCACCGCCGATGCTCTTAGGCTCTCGTGTCGTGACTACTCACGACCAGGCGATCGAGGCGATGACGCGCTGCACGAACGCCGGCCGGTGGGGCGCTGACGACGAGCTCGGGACGTTGAACCTGATCACTCCCCAGAAGCGCCGCGAAGCGGCCGCCCTGGTCGTCGAGGGCGTTTCGGTATCGCTGGGCAGCGACGTAGACACCGTCCAACGGGAGCTGAACCTGCGACCGGCGTGGCATGTCATGCACCTCGAGCGCTCGTTGCCGGACACCGTGCACGACAGCATCCACCTGCAGATACACGGCGTCGGCACGCATCTGGACGCCGTAGGCCACGTCTACTTCGAGGGCCATGGCTACAACGGCCGGCGGTCCGACGAGGTGGTGACGGAGCTCGGCCTGCAGGCGAACAGCATCCACGCGATGCGGGACGGGATCTTCACCCGTGGGGTCCTCCTCGACGTGGCCGCGGCCGTCGGGCGGCCGTGGCTCGAGCCGCACGAGGAGGTCACGCCTGCGCATCTGGACGCAGCGCAAGAACAGGCCGGCCTTCGCGTGCAGCCAGGAGATGCGATCTTCGTCCACACCGGGCTGGAGCGACGAGCGGGAGACCGAGACGCCGCCGACCTGGTCGAGCGTGCCGGCGTCGACCTGGCCTCGGTGTACTGGCTGCGCGAGCACGACGTCGCCGTCTTCGCCGGCGACTGCGTCGAGCGGCTACCGATCAGCGACCCGGTTCTCATGCTGCCCCTGCACCAGGTCGGGATCGCCGCTATGGGGCTCGCCCTGCTCGACTGGCCACGGCTGGCTGATCTGCACGCGGCCTGCGAGCGCTATCACCGGTCGGACTTCCTGCTCACGGTGGCACCGCTGCGGATTCGATTCGGCAGTGGCTCTCCGGTGAATCCGATCGCCACCTTCTAGCCGAGGTCGGTTACGGGTCCCGGCCGAGGAACCACTTCGTCTGCCAGAGTGACGATGTGCCGATTGACCGTGACTACGACATCGTGCTCTTCGGCGCCACCGGGTTCACCGGCGAGCTGACCGCGCAATACCTCGCGCGGCACGCCCCGCGAGACAGCCGGTGGGCCATCGCCGGCCGCACGTGGGCGAAGCTCGAAGCCCTCCGCGTGAGGCTCGCATCGCTGAACCCTTCCCTAGCCGACCTGCCAATGCTGTCCGCCGACGTCGAGAATCGGCCTTCTCTGGACGACCTGGCGCGGTCGGCTCGCGTGGTGATCTCGACGGTCGGGCCGTACACCCGATACGGCGAGGCGTTGGTCGCGGCATGCGCCGAGGCGGGGACCGACTACGTCGACCTCACCGGCGAGCCGGAGTTCGTGGACCGGATGTACGTGCGCTACCACGCGCGTGCTGTCGCCACAGGCGCCCGCCTCGTCCACTGCTGCGGCTTCGACTCGGTGCCGCACGACCTCGGCGCGTACTTCACCGTCGGGCAGCTGCCGGACGATGTGCCGCTGCGGGTGGATGGGTTCGTGCGCGCTTCCGGACGGTTCTCCGGCGGCACGCTCGCATCGGCACTCACCGCGGTGTCGCGCGTGCCGGAGCACATCAGCGCGGCGCGGGACCGTCGCCGCGTCGAGCCTCGGCCCGCCGGACGGTCCGCGCGCGCCGAGCGGGGAAGCATCCATCGCGAGCACGCCGCCGACGGCCGGGCGTTCTGGGCCGTACCACTGCCCACGATCGATCCTCAGATAGTCGCCCGCTCGGCCCTGGCGCTGTCGCAGTACGGCCCCGACTTCCGGTACTCGCACTACGCGGCCGTGCGTCACCTGCCGACGGTGGTCGGTGCGGTCGGCGCCGTCGGCGGCATCGCCGCACTGGCGCAGCTCCCGCCGGCCCGCCGAGTCATTGAGCAGCGGGTGACCGCAGGAAGCGGCCCGTCCGCCGAGCAGCGTGCCGCTGCCTGGTTTCGGGTGCGCTTCGTCGGACGGGCTGCCGATCTGCCTCCCGTCGTCACCGAGGTGTCCGGCGGCGATCCGGGTTACGACGAGACCGCGAAGATGCTCGCCGAGTCGGCTCTGGCGCTCGCCTTTGACGAACTTCCGGAGACCGCCGGACAGGTCACCACCGCCGTGGCGATGGGCGACGCGCTCACCGTCCGTCTGATCGATGCCGGCATCCGGTTCACCGTCCTGTCGGCGTCATGACGCGCCTGTCCCCGCTCATCGCGTCCGTACACCGGCCCAGGGCATAGCCCGCCCGACCCGGCCGTACGCGTCCGCTCGCTCCACGGCGCGACCGTATAACCGCAGGCAACTCACCCGGCCGAGCACTGCCTTACAGTCCGGAGGTGGCGCAGGCGGGTCGGCTGATCGTCTATCGCCCGTCGGGGCGGTGGTCGGACAACCGCGGTCGCCCCGACGTTCGAGTGGACGGGCGGGTCCGTGGCCGGCTGTCTGCGGGCGGCACGGTCGAATGTCGGGTATCTGCTGGCGAGCACCGGGTCCAGGTCGGGCGGGATGTGCCGGCCTCTGGGCGGATGGTGTTCTTCGGTAGTCCGACGCTCCTTGTGCAGGTGGACGCGGACGCCGAGACGCGGGTGCGGGTCGAGCCGTCGGGCATCCCCGTACGGCGCCAGGTGCAGCTTCGGTTGGCCGAGTCCATGTATCAGCTCAGTGTCGACGGCGTAGATACAGCGGTGACAACCCCGCCAAATGTCACACCGGACGCGGCGCCTACCGGCGTGTGGACCGTCAACGCCTTCACCCGCGGTGTGATCGACCGTGAGCGGCCCTGGCGGTCATGGCAGGGACTGGCCAGCCTGTTCACGGTGGGCTACGTCGTCTGGTTACTCACCAGGGCGGTTATGGCCAGGCACATTCGACCGTTCGGTTGGGTGTGGATCACGCTTGTCACGGTCGTCGCGGTATGGACCGTCGCCGCCTGGATCAGCCGACCTCAACGCAGCGTTCGCCGACCCACAGATTCGTGCGGTCCTCGCGACGATCGGTGGCGAGGACCAGATCACGGTCGTACCGCACCTGGACCCCCAGGTGGTCCGTACCGATCCCAAGCCGTTCCTCGGGTACAGCGACAACACGAATCTGCTGTCCTGGCTGTGGACGCAGGGCGTCGCCGCCTTCTACGGGGGCTCGACGCAGGTGCATCTCGGCCCAGGGCCGGCGGGTCGGTGACGGTGGACGGCGTCCAGCGCAGGATCTGGGCCGATTATCGGTAGATCGTCACGTACGCAGCGTCCGCGTGCTTGTGCGCCGCATCGACCAGAGACCGGCCCGCGGACCTGACGACCGGCTACTCGACGTCCTCCGTCGTCTTACGGCCACCCCGGCGAGCGGCCCGTACCGGCGGCGGAGGGGGCGCCACGTTCGCACCGATCATCACCTCGGCGAAGTCGGCGAGAGCCCCGTCCAACTGTTGGGTGATCCGCAGCTCGGATTCGCGCTGGGTCCGCTGCAGGACGCGGGTGACGTCGTCGCGGTCCGGACGCTCGACCATCAACCCCTGCAGCTTGTCCACGCCTTGCTCGATGGCGCCGGACAGGGTGCCGGCGTTGTTGCGCACGCTGTCCTCCACCGACTTGACGCGTCCGGACGTGCTCTCCATCCGATCGCCGAGCTGGTCGAGCTGGCCGCGCAACGACTCCAGCCGTTCCGTCGGGTCGACGGCCGGTCGACCGACGAGGTCTTCGAGGCGGGTGTGCACTCGGCCGAAGTCGTCGTTGAACCGCTGTTGCACATTGTCGGTGAGCTCGTCGAAGCGACGGTGGACTGACGCCGGGTCCAACTGACCCGGCAGGTCGTTCAGCTGTCCGTGTAGCCGCCCGACCGTAGCGTCGAGCTCGTCCAGCCGGGCGTGCAGGTGCTGCAACCGATCGTCGAGCCCGTCGAGGCGACCGGCCACGCCCTCGAACCGGCCGGAGACGCCGTCCATCCGGGCGTCCAGCGCGTCGAGCGGACGCCCAACCCGGTCGGAGAGCTCGGTGAGCCTTCGGACGACGTCAGCCAGGACGGCGTCCTGGCTGTCGATGCGCGACAGGGTTTCGTCCTGCCGCTCGGCGATGACGCTGACCTCGGTGCGGTCGGGCAACTGGGACAGCCGCTCGGTGACCGAGGCCACCGACTCGTGGGTGGCCGACAGGCGGCTACGGCTGTCCTCGGCGATGCCCTCGAGCGGGCCGAGGCGGGTACGGACCTCGTCGAGCAGGTCGACGACCTGGCGCTGCTCGTCCGCGCGTACGTCAGAAGCACGGGCGAGCATGGCGCGCATGCGATCGAATCCGATGGGAGGGGCTTCGGCGGTGTCGTCCACGGCAGTCCTGTCTGCGTCGATGAAAACGGGTGACCCGCACGCAGATCAAGAGCCGGACGAGCGCACGGATGGGTGGAACGGTCGGCAGATCGAACGCCGAATGGCTGCCCCTCCCGCAACCAGCCCACTTGCGCCTGTCTCACGCCGTGGCGTGGACGCTACTCACCCCCGCCGAACGAGCTCAAGGCCTCCCAGGTGACAACTACGTGTCGCCTCGAAGATCGCTACCTCTGCTCCGGACGGTCGCCAGACTCCGGGGCCGGTTCGGTGGTTTCGCGGAGGGGGGCGGAGCGTTCAGGCGGCGCGTTCTCGGCCGGCCGATCGCCCTCTGCCACCTCTGCGCGTTCGGTGGCTGGTAGCCGCCGCGTCTGTTCGGCGGCGCGCGGTTCGACGGTGTCCCGCGTCGGGCGTTCCGCCGTCTCGCGGGACGGTTCCGGGCGAGCAGGCTCGTTGGGCGGTGGTTGCGGCTCCGACTGCGGCTGTGGCTGTGGCTGTGGCTGTTGCTGTGGCTGTGGCTGCGTCGCCGTCGGCGGCCGCTCGGAGGCGTAGGTGGCCAGTTCGGGATTGGCGCCAGGCGCGTAACCCTGCTCAGGCAACGGGGCGGTATACCCGGGCGGGTACTCGTTGCCCCAGGGCGGCGCCGTGTCGGGTGACCACACCGGCTCTTCGGACTCAGGCTCGGCGACGACCACGACCGGCTCGACCTCGCGTGCTGTCGACACCGCGACGATCGCCGCGATCAACGCAACGACGAACCCGCTGAGCACCCCGAACATCACCACGGTGGAGTTGGGTCCCTCCACCAGGGCGTGGGCCCACCGTCCGCGACCTGCCTGGTCCCTTCCCCGGAACAGGTCGGGATACGCGATCACCGTGGCGACGACGGCGGCGATGACGGCCGCGAGCAGGGTGACGCCCCAGATGCCGACGAACGTCCCCAGAAAGCTACGGCTACTGCGTCCGGTCAGCGCCCAGACGAACAGGAACACGAGACCGACCAGCACCCCGATGCCGATCAGCTGACCGGCCCAGATGGCGTCTCGGCCGCCCTGCGGATTGAACCGCCACCCGAAGGCGGTCGCGCCGCGCACGATGGCGTCACCGATATCGGAGTTGGTCGTGTTCTCGAGGACCCGCTTCGTCACCCACTGGTTGCTGACGCCGGCGACGAGCACGAGCTCGAGGACAGCGGCGATGAACGCTATGAGGACACCCTTGGACCGTCGCACCCTGCACAGGCTAGGCACAGACGAGCGTGACCGGAACGCACCGCGCCGCACCGTCGACGCCGAACGCGGCGACGGAATGCCTCCCGGACCGTCCTTAGACTCAGGACATGACCGAGCAGCCCGAACAGCTACCGGAGACGAGCGCGGGATCGCAAGAGCCGGCGCGTATCTCGCACGACATCCCGATGTCCGACGAACTGCGCGCGGCGATCGCGCAGGACTGGGAGCCAGCTCCAGTCATGCCGCATCCCGCGCGTCCAGACGGTGCGCCGTACACCGCGCGGCGGCGCGCCGCCCTGAGCGCCGCGTACCCGGGACGTCTGATCGTCGTACCCGCGGGTTCGCTACGCACCCGAGCCAACGACACCGAGTACGCGTTCCGGGCGAGCAGCGCGTTCACCTACCTGACCGGCGAGACCGTCGAGGACGCCGTCCTCGTCATGACGCCGACGTCGGCAGGGCACGACGCCACGCTCTACATCCGTAGTTACGCCGGGCCCGGCGAGCTGGCCTACTTCACGAGCCGGTTGCACGGCGCCCTCTGGGTGGGGAATGTCCCGACGCCGGAGGAAACCGAGGCCGTGCTCGGTTTGCCCACGCGACCGCTGAACCAGCTGTCCGACGACCTCGCCGCGTACCGCGCGGATGCGGTCATTCTGCTCGACGGCGTCGACTCGTCCGTGGATGCTCTGCTGCCCAACGCCGTCGACGACGGTCTCGCGCGCACCCTCGACGAACTGCGCCTCGTCAAGGATGAGTGGGAGATCGCGCGGCTGCAGCACGCCTGCGACGCCACCGCCCGCGGGTTCGCCGACGTCGTCCGCGAGCTGCCGGTGCTTCTGCGGCACGGCGGCCGGCGCGGTGAGCGTTGGCTCGAAGGCACCTTCTGGCGGCGCGCCCGCCTGGAAGGCAATGAGGTCGGCTACACGTCGATCGTGGGTGCCGGCGCGCACGGCACCGTCCTGCACTGGTGGCGCGACAACGGCACGGTCGAGGCCGGCCAGTTACTGCTCGCGGACATGGGCGTCGAGACCGACGAGCTCTACACCGCGGACGTCACACGCACGCTGCCGGTCAACGGCGCATACTCCCCCGAACAACTACGCGTCTATCGCGCCGTGTACGAGGCGCAGTCGGCGGGCATCGCCGAGGT
>CAXTNQ010000150.1:0-7056 GCA_964245745.1 uncultured Jatrophihabitantaceae bacterium | reverse complement strand
GGCCAAGATCTGGCACGTCAACGACGACGGCAACCTGCCGGGCTTCGCCTGCCGCCTCGTCGACGGCCGGTTCCGGGTGCACGGCGGCGGCGAGGCGCTGGCCGGTGCGCTCGAACGGGTCCGCCGCGAGTGCTCCGCGGCGATCGAGGCGGGTGCCCGGATCCTCATCCTGTCTGACCGCGACTGCGACGCCGACCACGCCCCCATTCCGTCCCTGCTGCTGACCTCCGCCGTGCACCACCACCTGGTGCGCACCGGGCAACGGTCCCAGGTCGGGCTGGTCGTCGAGACCGGCGAGGTGCGCGAAGTGCACCACGCGGCGATGCTCGTCGGCTACGGCGCGGCGGCGGTCAACCCCTATCTCGCCTTCGAGTCGATCGACGACCTCATCGTCCGTGGCGCGATCACCGGCCTGTCCAGTGCGACGGCGATTCGCAACTTCGTCACCGCGCTCAACAAGGGCGTACTCAAGGTGATTTTTTTTATTGTTATGTCGACCATCGAGTTCTACACCGGCGCGCAGGTGTTCGAGGCGCTGGGGCTGTCCAAGGAGGTGGTCGACGAGCACTTCACCGGGACGCCGTCCCGGCTCGGCGGAGTCGGTCTCGACGTCATCGCGGACGAGGCCGCCGCTCGGCACGCCGTGGCCTACCCGCTCGTCCCGTCGGCGCGTGCCCACCGCCGGCTCGAGACGGGCGGTGAGTACCAGTGGCGTCGCGAGGGCGAACTGCACCTGTTCAATCCCGAGACGGTGTTCCTGCTGCAGCACGCCACGCGCGAGCGCCGCTACGAGGTCTTCCGGGAGTACACCGACGAGATCGAGACGCTGAACCGCGCCGGGGGCACGCTTCGCGGGCTGTTCGCGTTGCGGACCGGTGAACGTCCGGCGGTCCCGCTCGACGAGGTCGAGTCGGTTGCCTCGATCGTGCGTCGGTTCAACACCGGGGCCATGTCCTACGGCTCCATCTCGGCTGAGGCGCACGAGACGCTGGCCGTCGCGATGAACCGCATCGGCGCTCGCTCGAACAGCGGTGAGGGCGGCGAGGACGCGGATCGCTATCGGGTCGACGCCAACGGCGATTCGCGGCGGTCGGCGATCAAGCAGGTGGCGTCGGGACGTTTCGGGGTGACCAGCCACTACCTCGTCAACGCGGACGACCTGCAGATCAAGGTCGCCCAGGGCGCGAAACCGGGCGAAGGTGGCCAGTTACCGGGTTTCAAGGTCTACCCGTGGATCGCGCGTACCCGGCATGCGACGCCCGGCGTCGGGCTCATCTCGCCCCCGCCGCACCACGACATCTACTCGATCGAAGACCTCGCGCAACTGATCCATGACCTGAAGAACGCCAACCCGCAGGCCCGGGTGCACGTCAAGCTGGTCGCCGAATCCGGCGTGGGCACGGTGGCCGCTGGCGTGTCGAAGGCGCACGCCGATGTCGTGCTGATCAGCGGGCACGACGGCGGCACCGGGGCGGCGCCGCTCACCTCGCTCAAGCACGCCGGCCTGCCCTGGGAACTGGGCCTGGCCGAGACGCAGCAGACCTTGCTGCTCAACGGATTGCGTGACCGGATCACCGTGCAGGTCGACGGCGCGATGAAGACCGGCCGCGACGTGGTCGTCGCCGCCCTGCTCGGCGCCGAGGAGTACGGGTTCGCCACCGCACCGCTGATCGTCTCGGGCTGCGTGATGATGCGGGTGTGTCATCTCGACACGTGCCCGGTCGGGGTCGCGACGCAGAATCCCGTGCTGCGGCAACGGTTCACCGGTCGTCCCGAGTTCGTGGTGACGTTCTTCGAGTACATCGCCGAGCAGGTCCGCGAGCTGCTGGCCGAGCTCGGGTTGCGCTCGCTGGACGAGGCGGTCGGACGGGTCGACCTGCTCGACACGGCAGCCGCCGTGGCGCACTGGAAGGCGGACGGCCTGGATCTCTCGCCGATCCTCGCCCCGCCGGACGTGGCCGCCGGCGTCGCACGCCGGCAGACCCGGCAGCAGGACCACGGCCTGGAGCGGGCCCTCGACAACACGCTGATCGATCTGTGCGAAGGCGCGCTGCTCGACGCGACGCCGGTCACTCTGGATCTGCCGGTCCGCAACGTGAATCGGGCGGTCGGCACCATGCTCGGCTCGTACGTGAGCAAGCGTTACGGCGCGGAGGGGCTTTCCGACGGCACGATCGACATCACGTTCCGCGGCTCGGCCGGGCAGTCGTTCGGCGCGTTCCTGCCCCGCGGGGTCATACTGCGGCTGATCGGCGACGCGAACGACTACGTGGGCAAGGGCCTGTCCGGCGGCGTGATTGCGGTCCGTCCGGACGAGCGGGCGTCGTTCGCGGCCGAGCACAACGTAATCGCGGGCAACGTCATCGGCTACGGCGCGACCAGCGGGGCGTTGTACCTGCGGGGCGTGGTGGGGGAGCGCTTCTGCGTGCGCAACTCGGGAGCGACCGCTGTCGTCGAGGGCACCGGTGACCACGCGCTCGAGTACATGACCGGCGGCCTCGCGGTGATCCTGGGCCCGACCGGGCGCAACGTGGCGGCCGGCATGTCGGGCGGTACGGCGTTCGTCCTCGACCTCGACCCGACCTTGGTCAACGCCGAATTGGTCGACCTGTCGGCGGTATCGCACGATGCTGCGTTGCACGCGGCCGTGCTCCGGCACCGCGAGCTCACGGGATCGGCCGTGGCCACGTCGCTCCTCGCCGACTGGTCGCAGGCGCGACGCCGGTTCACCGAGGTCATCCCACGCGACTACCGGCGGGTGATGGAGGCCAGCCGGCACGCGCGGGCCAACGGCGAGGACGTGGACGCCGCGGTCATGGCGGCCGCTCGGGGGTAGCAAGCAACGTCGTCCGTCCTCGCCTCGCGCGAGTTCGCGGCGGGAGCCGCGAGGGGACGACGAAAGAGGACGTCCGTCCTAACCCCTACGCTGAAAGCGTGATACGTCGCGCGAAGATCGTGTGCACGCTCGGCCCGTCCACGGACACGCCGGAGCGGGCGCGGGCGCTCGTCGAGGCCGGGATGGACGTTGCGCGGCTCAACTTCAGCCACGGGGAACACGCTGACCACGGCCGGCGCTACCGCGAGGTACGGCAGGCGGCGACGGCCGCAGGGCGCAACGTCGCCGTGCTCGCTGACCTGCAGGGCCCCAAGATCCGTCTCGGACGCTTTGCGGACGGCCCGGTGGTGTGGGCCACCGGCGAGCGCGTCCGCATCACGGTCGAGGACGTGATGGGTACGCACGACCGGGTGTCCACGACCTACCGGCAATTGGCCGACGACGTGCGCCCCGGCGACCGGCTACTCGTCGACGACGGCAACGTGGCGCTCGTCGCCGTCGACGTGGAGAACGGCACCGACGTGGTCTGTGACGTCACCGAAGGCGGAGTCGTCAGCAACAACAAGGGACTGTCCCTGCCCGGTGTGGCGGTGAGTGTGCCGGCACTGTCGGACAAGGACGCCGACGATCTGGCGTTCGCCCTGTCCCTCGGTGTCGACTTCGTCGCGCTGTCGTTCGTCCGGGCCCCGGAGGACATCAAGCTGGTACAGAAGATCATGAACGAGGTCGGCGTCCGCCGGCCGGTGATCGCCAAGGTCGAGAAGCCGGAGGCGGTCGAGCGCCTCGAAGAGATCATCCTGGCGTTCGACGGCGTGATGGTCGCGCGCGGTGACCTCGGGGTCGAGATGCCGCTCGAGCAGGTTCCGATCATCCAGAAGCGTGCGGTGCAGATGTGCCGGGACAACGCCAAGCCGGTGATCGTGGCCACGCAGATGCTCGAGTCGATGATCAGCCACTCGCGTCCGACCCGCGCCGAAGCGTCCGACGTGGCCAACGCCGTGCTCGACGGCGCCGACGCGGTGATGCTCTCTGGAGAGACGAGCGTCGGCACGTATCCCGTGCAGACGGTGACCACCATGGCCCGGATCATCCGGTCGGTGGAAGAGGTCGGCGTCCACGTGCCAGGACTACGCCACAACCCGCGCACGGTAGGCGGAGCGATCGCCAAGGCCGCCAAGGACGTCGGCGACGCCCTCGGCGCCACCGCCCTCGTGGCCTTCACCCAGACCGGCGACACCGCGCGGCGGCTTTCCCGTCTGCAACCGTCGCAGCGGATCCTGGTGTTCACCCCGGACGAGAACGTGCAGCGGCAGCTGGCCCTGCTCTGGGGCGCCGAGGCCTACCTGGTGTGGACCGTCCGGACCACCGACGAGATGGTGCGTCAGGTCGACTCCGCCCTCGTGCAGCGCGGCGTCTGCCGCCCGGACGACCTCGTGGTCGTGGTCGCGGGCACACCGCCCGAGACCCCGGGCGCGACCAACACGGTGCGCGTCCACCACATCGGGGATGTGCAGCAACGTGACCGCTGAGGTGTCTTCCGTCTCGACCGCGCCAGGAGTCGAGCGCGGGCAGCAGACGGTCGACGGACTCGTCCGGCTGCTCGACCTCGAACCCATCGAGCAGGACATCTTCCGTGGGCGCAGCCCCCAGGTATCCCTGCAGCGCGTCTTCGGCGGTCAGGTCGCCGGCCAGGCGCTGGTCGCCGCCGGCCGGACGGTGCCGGCCGACCGTCAGGTGCACTCGCTGCACTCGTACTTCATCCGGCCGGGCGATCCCGAAGTACCGATCGTCTACACGGTGGACCGGGTCCGGGACGGCCGCTCGTTCAACACCCGCAGGGTCGTCGCCGTCCAGCACGGCAAGGCGATCTTCTCGCTGTCGGCGTCGTTCCAGTTGGCGCAGGGGGGAGTGGACCACCAGAGCCGCATGCCGGCGGTACCCGAGCCCGAGCAGCTGCCGACCCTCGACGACCGCTTCGGCGAGCTCGGCGACGAGATGCTGTTCCTGAGCCGGCTCCCGCAGCCGTTCGACCTGCGGTACGTGGACGACCCGCCGTGGCTGCAGCACGCGCAGGGCCCACGGGGCAACGCCCCGCACCGGGTGTGGATGCGCGCGAACGGACGCCTGCCGGACGACCCGCTCGTGCACGCCTGCGCCGTGACCTTCGCGTCGGACCTCACCCTGCTCGACTCCGTGCTGATCCATCACGGTCTTGCCCCTGGCTTGGACCCGATCCACCTGGCCTCGCTCGACCACGCGATGTGGTTCCACCGGCCGTTCCGTGCCGACGAGTGGTTCCTCTACGACACGGTCTCGCCGTCGGCGTCCGGCAGCCGGGGGCTGGCGCTCGGCAAGATCTTCACTCGGGACGGGCGGCACGTCGTGACCGTCATGCAGGAAGGCATGCTGCGCGTCCCCAGCGCGTAGGCGTAGCCGTTCAGTCGTGCGGGCCCGGAACGGCGTCGCGGATGGCCGCCCAAGCGGCGCGGACGTGCCGCTCGCGCGTCTGCGGCGAGCCGATGGCCAGGCGCAGGGCCACCCGCCTATCCACCAGGGTGTGCGTGAGGTAGAGCTGACCCGAGCCGTTGACCCGCTCCATGATCGCCCGGGTGGCGTCGTCGCCGGCGCGGGACCGGAACGTGACGAGCGCAAGGGAACGCGGCGCCGCGAGCTCGAAGCGCGGATCGTCGCGCACCCAGGTCGCGAACTGCTCGGCGAGGGCGACGTGCTCCCGGATGTGCGCTCGCAGCCCCTCTGCGCCGTACCACCGGATCACCGCCCAGAGCTTGAGGGCGCGCATCCGCCGGCCGAGCGGTACGTGCCAGTCGCGGTAGTCGATCACCGCGCCGGACTCGGTGGCGCTGTTGCGCAGGAACTCGGGCAGGATCGACAGCGCTCCCAGCACCGAGGACCGATCGGCCACCCACAAGGCGTCGCAGTCGAAGTTGGTCAGCAGCCACTTGTGCGGGTTCGTGCAGTACGAGTCGGCGTCCTGCACTCCGTTGTTGATGCCGCGTAGCTCGGGGCACACCGCGGCGACCCCGGCCCACGCCGCGTCGACGTGCAGCCAGGCCCCGTACTCGTGCGCGGCCTCGGCCAGTGCACCGACCGGGTCGATCGCCCCGACGCCGGTGGTACCGACCGAGGCCACCACGAGCGCCGGGTGGTATCCCGCCGCGTGGTCGGCGGCCAGCAGCTCCCGCAGGTGATCCGGACGTGCCCGCAGGTCCGCGTCGACGTCGATCAGGCGCAACACATCCGCGCCCAATCCAGCGACCCGGCACGCCTTCTCCACCGACGAGTGGGTCTGTCCGGACGTGTAGACCGTGAAGCGTCCCGCGGCGACGCCCGCGCGCTCCGTCCGGCCGGCACTCGCCCGGTGCAGGGCCGCGACCAGAGCGACGAGGACGGCGTCGGACGCGCTGTGCTGGATCACCCCGCCGCCGGGGCCGGCCGACCGGAACCGAGCCGGCAGGCCGAGCAGCTCGGCCAGCCAGTCCAGGACGTGCGTCTCAAGTTCCGTGGCGGCCGGCGAGGTGGCCCACAACATGCCCTGCACGCCCAGGCCGGACGCGAGCAGGTCGGCGAGGACGGCCGGCCCGCTCGAGTTGGCCGGGAAGTACGCGAAGAACGACGGGTGCTGCCAGTGCGTGATCCCGGGCATGAGCACCGCGTCGAGATCGCGCAGTACGGCTTCGAAGGGCTCACCGTGCTCGGGTGGGGCGTCCGGCAGGCTGGCCCGGATGTCGCCCGGCCGTACGGTCGACAACACCGGGTAGGACTCGAGCCTCTCGTAGTAGTCCGCGATCCAGTCGACGACGTCGCGCCCGTAGCGGCGGAACTGTTCCGGTGTCATGTGCCCGGTCATCCGCTCAGTCTGCCGTCCTAACGCTTGGCGCCGACGTGCCGATCGAGGAGGTCGACGCCGACCCGGCGGGCGACCGACACGCTGTTCGGACGATTGTTGCGCTACGGGACACCCACGCGATCCAGCGCCGCGGTGAAGATGGACTGGATGTCTCGAGACTCGTTGCTGAACAGGTAGCGCGGGTAGCTGTAGGTCCGGCCGCCGACCCGGACGGTGTTGATCGCCCGGCACCCGTCCGAGTGGATCAGCCCGCGGATCAGTGGCCACGGGTGTTCGTCGACGATGGCTTCCTGCCAATCGGCCAGGACGATGGGACGTTCGTGCTTGCGGCCCGCACCGTGCTGCGGCAGCA
>CAXTNQ010000149.1:0-7064 GCA_964245745.1 uncultured Jatrophihabitantaceae bacterium | reverse complement strand
CGTCGTCAACGTCGTCGTCCCAGCCGATCTCCTGGACGACCATGCCGGGCCGGAAGCCCATCCGCTCGGCCAGCCCGGGCGCTGCCGTAGCCGTCGCGTCCCCTGGCTCCCCTGACGAGGGGGTGGTGGTCACCGGTCGTCCTCCCCTAACTCCCCGTGCCGCCGCGCTCCCGTACTCACGGCGCGGGTGTGCTTCGTTGTCATGACGGTAGCGCCTGGCCGGAAGGCGCTGTCGACCTGGCTCGGCAGCGTCTCGTTGAGTTGCCCGTAAGAAGGCTTGTGACAGGGGGCCTTGTGACAGGGGACACTGGTCAGGTGCGCGAGGATCGCCAGGCCGAAGGCACGAGGACCGCAGCGAGCCGGGCGATGAGTGCCCGCGCGAGGAGCAGGGAGACATCGTGACGCGCGATCGCTTCAGCATCATCACCGACGGGTTGCCCAACCAACTGCCCGACATCGATCCCGACGAGACACGGGAGTGGGTCGAGTCACTCGACGCTGCCATCGACTCCGACGGTCGCCAGCGAGCCCGCTTCCTCATGCTCAAACTGCTGGAGCGGGCCCGTGAACGCCAGGTAGGCGTGCCGGCGCTGCGCAGCACCGACTACATCAACACCATCCCCCCCGAGCGCGAGCCGTGGTTCCCCGGCGACGAGCACATCGAGCGGCGGATCCGGGCGTACGTCCGGTGGAACGCGGCGATCATGGTGTCGCGGGCCAACAAGCAGGTAGGCGTCGGTGGCCATATCGCCACATACGCGTCGGCGGCGTCGCTCTACGAGGTCGGCTTCAACCACTTCTTCCGCGGCAAGGACCTGTCGTCCGGCATGGGCGACCAGGTGTACTTCCAGGGCCACGCCGCTCCCGGCATCTACGCGCGCGCCTTCCTCGAAGGGCGGCTGACCGAGCGCAACCTGGACGGCTTCCGGCAGGAGAAGTCGAAGGCGCCGTACGGCCTGTCGTCCTATCCGCACCCCCGGCTCATGCCCGAGTTCTGGGAGTTCCCGACCGTCTCCATGGGACTTGGGCCGATCAGTGCGATCTACCAGGCGCGGTTCAACCGGTACCTAGCAGCGCGGGGCATCGCCGACACGTCGTCCTCGCACGTATGGGCGTTCCTCGGCGACGGCGAGATGGACGAGGTCGAGTCGATCGGCGCCATCGGAGTGGCCGCCCGCGAAGAGCTCGACAACCTGACCTTCGTCATCAACTGCAACCTCCAACGGCTCGACGGGCCGGTCCGCGGCAACGGAAAGATCATTCAGGAGCTGGAGAGCTACTTCCGCGGTGCCGGCTGGAACGTCATCAAGGTCATCTGGGGTCGCGACTGGGACCCGCTGCTGGCCCGTGACGGCGACGGCGCGCTGGTCAACCGGATGAACACGACCCCGGACGGGCAGTACCAGACGTACTCCGTCGAGTCCGGGACCTACATCCGCGACCACTTCTTCGGAGGCGACCCCCGACTGCGCAAGATGGTCGAGGACCTTTCCGACGAACAGCTGCGGCGGCTGTCACGCGGTGGCCACGACTACCGCAAGGTGTTCGCGGCCTTCCAGGCCGCGCGCGAGCACGTCGGTCAGCCGACGGTCATCCTGGCCAAGACCATCAAGGGTTGGACGCTGGAGTCCTTCGAGGGCCGCAACGCCACGCACCAGATGAAGAAGTTGAGCAAGGCCGACCTCAAGGCGTTCCGGGACCGGCTCTACCTGCCCATCAGCGACAAAGAGCTCGAGGACGACCTTCCGCCGTACTACCACCCCGGCGAGAAGAGTGACGAGATCCAGTACATGCGCGAGCGCCGGGCCGCGCTCGGCGGATCGTTGCCCAAGCGGGTCGTCCGATCGAAGCCGCTCGACCTGCCGGACGACAAGGTGTACGCGGAGCTGCGCGCAGGTTCGGGCAAACAACAAGTCGCCACCACGATGGCCACCGTCCGGCTGTTCAAGGACCTGATGAAGGACAAGTCGATCGGCTCACGGTTCGTGCCGATCATCCCGGACGAGGCCCGTACCTTCGGCCTGGACGCGATCTTCCCGACCGCGAAGATCTACTCGCCGCACGGGCAGGAGTACGAGGCCGTCGACCGCGAGCTGCTGTTGTCCTACAAGGAGTCGACCAAAGGTCAGATCCTGCACGAGGGCATCAGCGAAGCGGGCTCCATGGCCTCGTTGATCGCGGCGGGTAGCGCGTACGCGACGCACGCCCAGCCGATGATTCCCTTCTACATCTTCTACTCGATGTTCGGTTTCCAGCGGACCGGAGACCAGTTCTGGCAGCTGGCCGACCAGTTGGGTCGCGGCTTCGTGCTGGGCGCCACCGCCGGCCGGACCACCCTCACCGGGGAGGGCCTGCAGCACGCCGACGGTCACTCGCTGCTGTTGGCGTCGACCAATCCCGCCGCCGTCGCGTATGACCCGGCGTTCTCCTTCGAGATCGCGCACATCGTCCGCGACGCACTGCGACGGATGTACGGACCGGACAGCGAGAACGTCTTCTACTACCTGACGATCTACAACGAGCCGCTCAGCCAGCCGGCCGAGCCGGCGGACGTCAATGTCGAGGGCATTCTGCGCGGCATGCACCGCTACTCCCCCGCGCTGGGCGTCGAGGGACGGCCGCGGGCTCAGGTGCTGGCTTCGGGCATCGCGGTCCCGTGGGCGCTGGATGCCCAACAGCTGTTGGGCGACGACTGGGGGGTTGACGTCGACGTGTGGTCGGTGACGTCCTGGAACGAGCTGCGCCGCGACGCGATCGCCGCTGAGGAGGCGCGCCTGCTCGACCCCGGAGCCGAACCTCCGGTGCCCTACGTGACCGCTGCCCTGGCCGACGTGCCGGGCCCCGTGGTGGCCGTCTCGGACTGGATGCGTGCGGTCCCCGACCAGATCGCTCGCTGGGTACCCGGCGACTACACCTCGCTCGGCGCCGACGGCTTCGGGTTCGCCGACACGCGCGGGGCCGCACGACGGTACTTCCACATCGACGCGCAGTCGATCGTCCTCGCCGTGCTCGAGCAGCTCGTGGCGGCCGGCGAGGTCAAGGCCGAGGCCCCGCGCGAGGCGATCGAGAAGTACCAGCTGCTCGACGTGGCCGCTGCCGGGGCGGGCACGATCGGCGGCGACGCCTGACGCAGGACGTGCGGCGCGCGCTGCGCCCACGACGGATTACCGCGCGAGTGACGATCAACTTCGGCGAGTGACGATCAACTTCGGCGAGTGACGATCAACTTCGGCGAGTGACGGCTGGACAGCCGTCACTCGGCACCCCGATCCGTCACTCGTTGCGGCAGGCGCTCACTCGGGCCGGCCATCGGTCACTCGCGGCCGCGGGCCTCGCGAACCGGCCGCGCCGGTACCAGAGTCAGTAGCGGGCGCCGACCACCTGATCGGCCAGCGGATCGAGCCGGGCCAGCTCGTCCGGAGTGAGCTCGAGGTCGGCGGCCGCGACATTCTGCTCGAGCCACCTGATGCGCTTGGTCCCGGGGATGGGGACGACGGGCACGCCCAACCGACCACCCTGACCCAGGACCCAGGCGAGGGCGATCTGCGCGGGGGCAACGCCTCGGGCTGCGGCGACCTCACGCACGGTGGCGGCCAGCGCCTCGTTGCGCCGTCCGGCGTCGCCCGCGAAGCGCGGATTGCGACTACGGAAGTCCTTCGCGGTCAACGACGACGGGTCGACGGTGCCAGTAAGGAAGCCGCGGCCGAGTGGCGAGTACGGGACGAGGCCGACGCCGAGCTCGCGCACCGCGGCCAACACGGTGGTCTCCGGATCGCGCGTCCATAACGAGTACTCGCTCTGTACCGCGGTGATCGGGTGCACCGCGTAGGCCCGGCGCAGCAAGTCGTCGTTCACCTCGGACAGGCCGAGGTGCCGCACCTTTCCGGCGGCGACGAGCTCGGCCATGGCGCCGACCGTCTCCTCGATGGTGGCGGTCTCCGGCGGCCGGTGCAGGTAGTACAAGTCGATCACGTCGACCCCGAGCCGCAACAGGGACGCGTCGCACGCCCGGCGCACATAGCCGGCCTCGCCGCGGATGACCCGGTTCTCGTCACCCGCCGACCGGTCGATGCCGAACTTGGTGGCCAGCTGCACGTCGTCTCGTCGTCCGACGATGGCCCGGCCGACGAGCACCTCGTTGTGGCCCGACCCGTACACGTCCGCCGTGTCGAGGAACGTGACCCCGAGGTCCAGCGCACGGTGGATGGTCGCGATCGACTCGTCCCAGTCGGTCGGCCCGTAGTACTCGCTCATTCCCATGCAGCCCAGGCCCTGAGCCGAAACGGTGAAGCCAGCGAGGTCGACCGTGCGCATGTGCTTTCCCTTCTGCGTCGTTGACCGTCAGTCAACCGGACCCGGTTGCTTCAGCACGAGCTCGTCCCGGATGACGATGCCGCTCGCGCCGATCTGGTTGAACACGATTCGCTGCTGATCCACTTCGGCGTAACTGACTCGCGAGTGCCAACTCGTCGAGGTCACTCGCGGAGTGTCGCAGTCCAGAGCTGCGCCGTTCCTTCGAGGTCCAGAACGGCAGGGGACGCAACGGGATCGACGTAGGCCGCGTCTCCGGCCGTGAGCCGGTGCTCGTCCCCCGTGGCGTCGATCAGGCGCGCCTCGCCCGCCACCAGCGCCAGGTGCGCCCACGCACCCGGCAGCTCGTGCCGACCGGACGCGATGATGTCGAACCGGAGCGGTCCACCGTCGATCGGTGGGGCCAGCTGCGCGTAGGCCGCCGAGCCATCGGCCGCGAGCACCGTCGACTGCGTGAACCGGACGGCGACGGCACCGGCGTTGCGCTCCTCGTGCCGGACCCCGTGGGCCGCCCGCAGCACCGCAGTGTCTCCCGGGTGCAGGACCACCCGATGCCCGAGGGAACCCTCGTGCGTCAGCGCGCCCTCGAGTACCCAGGTGACGATGTCGACGCCGCGGTGGGCGTGGTCGGCGAAGCCCGCTCCCGGAGCGACCACGTGCTCGTCCACACCGATCAGGGGGCCCACACCCAGACGGGACGGGTCGTAGTGCGAGCCGGCCGAGAAGCAGTGCCGCGAGGTGATGCCTGGCTGGTCGTCTGCGAACCAGTCGGCCGCCCGCGTCACGTGGATCACGGGTTCACGGGGGCACCGGGCGGATCGCGTGGTTCGCCGTCCACGCCAGCAGCTCGTCGGCTGTCCAGGTGTTCACCACGCTGACGGCCGACACTCCACAGGCCGCGGCGCGTTCGCAACCGTAGGGCTGCCAGTCGAGCTGTCCGGGAGCGTGCGCGTCGGTGTCGATCGACGTCAGACAGCCGGCCTCGACCGCGAGCCGCAGCAATCGTTTCGGCGGGTCGAGCCGCTCCGGACGCGAGTTGACCTCCACGGCCACGCCGAACTGCGCACACGCCGCGAACACCACCTCGGCGTCGAACTGCGACTCGGGGCGGTGCCGCTTGCCGGTGACCATGCGTCCGGTGAGATGGCCGAGGACGTCGACGTGTGGGTTGCTGACCGCGGCCACCATGCGCGGCGTCATCTGTTCGCCCGGCATGCGCAGCTCGCTGTGCACGCTCGCCACGACGAGGTCGAGCCGGGCCAGCAGCGACGGTCGCTGGTCGAGCGTCCCGTCGACCAGGATGTCGACCTCGATGCCGGTGAGAATGCGGAACGGCGCCAGCTCCGCGTTGAGCTGCGCCACCTCGTCGAGCTGCCGCTCGAGACGCTCGGCAGTCAGGCCGCGTGCGACGGTGAGCCGGGGCGAATGATCGGTCAGCACGATGTAGTCGTGGCCGAGGTCGCGCGCCGCCTCAGCCATCTCCCGGATCGGGGATCCGCCGTCCGACCAATCGGAGTGGGTATGGCAGTCGCCACGCAGAGCACCGCACAGGTCCGCACCGAGTTCGGCCGTCGGACGGTCCTCGGTGGCCTCGACGCGGCGCAGGTACACCGGTTCCTCGCCGGCCAATGATTCGGCGATGCAACGCGCCGTCACCTCACCGATGCCCGCGAGCTCGCGCAGCGTCCCGGCCGACGCCCGCGCGGCCACCTCGTCAGCGGACAGCGCCGCGATCACGGCGGCGGCCGAGCGGAACGCGCGGACCCGATACGTCGGCTCGTTGGCCCGCTCGAGCCGGAACGCGATCCGCGGCAGGTCCGCGACGGCGTCGCGGCGGGCCGGTGGCGTAGCGACCGGGTCACGCGGCTCGGCCATGGCTTCACGCTATCTCCGGCGGTAACGCGGCGTGGGACGCTCGTGCGGTGAAGCCGGCCCTGTCGAGCGCGACAATCCGACGGGTCGAGCAGGCGGCCGGACGGATCGCCACACAGAGCGTCGCGCGCATGGACGACTCCCTGCCGTGGTTCCGCCGGCTGCCCGCCGATCAGCGCTCCTGGGTCACCCTCGTGGCGCAGGCGGGCATCGCGTCGTTCGTCGAATGGCTGCGGACGCCCGACGACGTACTTCGGCTCACCGGCGACGTTTTCGCCGCCGCTCCGCGGGCCATGGCGCGGTCGGTGTCGTTGCTGCAGACCGTGGAGCTCGTCCGCCAGACCATCGCCGTAGCCGAGGAGCAAGTGCCGTCGCTGGCGGGTCCCGGCGAGGACGAGGCGATGCGCCAGGAACTGCTGCGCTTCAGCCGGGAGATCGCGTTCGCCGCGGCACGCGTCTACGCCGGGGCGGCCGAGAGCCGCGGGGCGTGGGACGCGCGCCTCGAGGCGATGGTCATCGACGGCCTGGTCCGCGGTGACGTTACGGACAGCGAGCCACTCAGCCAGATCGCGGCCCTCGGCTGGCGAGCGAGCGGCCCGGTGACCGCGGTGGTGGGCTCCGCACCGGACCGTCCTACCGAGGAGGTGCTCGCCGCGGTCCACCGCACGACACGGCGCGCCCGCCTGGACGCGTTGGCCGGTGTGCACGGCGACCGGCTCGTGGTCGTCCTCGGTCAGGTCGGGGATCCGATGGGCGCGGCCGGTCTCATCCTCGAGACGTTCGGAGACGGGCCGGTGGTCGTCGGTCCGCGCGCTGACCAGGTCGGGGGCGCCAGCCGGATCACCCGCGAGGCCCTCGCGGGTCTGCGGGCAGTGCCGGGT
>CAXTNQ010000148.1:5627-7106 GCA_964245745.1 uncultured Jatrophihabitantaceae bacterium | reverse complement strand
GAGGGGCACGTGCGCCTCGTGCGCGATGGCCAGCAGGTGCAGTACGGCGTTGGTCGAACCGCCCAACGCCATGACCACGGTGATCGCGTTCTCGAACGCCTCGCGGGTGAGGATCGTGCGCGCGGTCACGCCCTCGTCGACGAGGTGGACGACGGCCTCCCCGGTCCGTTCGGCGTAGGCGTCGCGGCGGGCGTCCGGCGCGGGGGGCGCCGCCGACCCCGGCAACGACATGCCGAGCGCCTCGGCGGCCGACGCCATCGTGTTCGCCGTGTACATGCCGCCGCAGGCGCCCTCGCCGGGGCAGATCGCGCGCTCGACGCGATCGACCTCGGCGGCGCTGATCCGCCCGGCCAGGCACGCGCCGACCGCCTCGAAGGCGTCGATGATCGTGACGTCACGCCCGTCCAACCGTCCGGGCAGGGTGGAACCCGCGTAGAGGAAGGCCGCGGCGACGTCCAGGCGCGCCGCGGCCATCAGCATGCCGGGCAGTGACTTGTCACAACCGGCGAGCAGCACCGCGCCGTCGAACTGCTCCGCCCGCATGACGGTCTCCACCGAGTCAGCGATGATCTCGCGCGACACCAGCGAGTAGTGCATGCCGTCATGGCCCATCGAGATCCCGTCCGACACCGAGATGGTCCCGAACTCGAGCGGGTAGCCGCCGGCGGCGAATACCCCCTCCTTGACCGCGGTGGCCAGCCGGTCCAATGACAGGTTGCAGGGGGTGATCTCGTTCCACGACGAGGCGACGCCGATCTGCGGTTTGCGCCAGTCGTCGTCCCCCATCCCGACGGCGCGCAGCATGCCGCGGGCGGCGGCGCGTTCGAGGCCGTCGGTGACGACGCTGCTGTGCGGCTTGCGATGTTGACGGGGCTCGCGACTGCTCACGTCGCAAAATCTACGGCGTACGGTGCGAAACGTGGCCGCCACTACCGCCCGGGTGTTCCGGCTGCCCAAGACGGCCTACCTGCCGATCTTGCTGCTGACCTTGGGCGTGACGGTTCTCGTACAGCATCCGATCGCTGCGCTCGCCTACCTCGTGCCGGTCGCGGCAGTCGGCTATGTCGCCCGAACGGCGACCCTGGTGGACGAGGACGGCATCACCGTGCGCGCGCTGTTCGGCCAGACACGCCTGCCGTGGTCGCGCGTGCGCGGCCTGTCCGTGACCGGCCGCAACGTCTACGCGGTAACGGCGGACGGCGCCGTACGGCTGCCGTGCGTCCGGCTGGCGGATCTGTCGGCGGTCGCCGCCGCGAGTCGTGGCCGGTTGCCCGCACTTCCGGCCCCGACGCCCAAGTACGCCCCTCAACGTCGACGCCGGTAGCCCGGCTCAGTACCCGTCGTGGACGACGTTGATCAGCGGTCGGCCGCCGACATACCGCTCGAGCTGTTCGCGCACGAGCCGGTAGGCCCGACGCGGAAATCCGGTCACGCTGCCTCCGACGTGCGGGGTGATCAGCAGGTTCGGCGCGTCCCACA
>CAXTNQ010000148.1:4901-5617 GCA_964245745.1 uncultured Jatrophihabitantaceae bacterium | reverse complement strand
GAACCAGCCGCCCGAGACGATCTTCAGCATGTTCGCCGCCAGGAAGGTCGCGTCGGCGAGTCCGATGGTCGCGGGCGTCAGCGGGACGACGAGGACCACGATGTCGGCCTGCGGCAGCAGATGGGGCAGCTCGTCGACGCTGTGTACGCCGTCTCGGGCGGTGCGGGCGACCATCGTCGGCAAGGCATCGAACGCGCGCAACCGGGTGGCGACGTGGTCGCCGAGATCGCCGGCACCGACGACGAGCGCCCGCCTACCGGCCAGCTCACCGGTGACGTGGTGGTCCCACCGGTGCTCGAGCTGTGCGCGGACGAACCTCGGCAGCTCGCGGCAGACGGCGAGCACAGCGGCGAGTACCCACTCCGAGGTCGAGCCGCCGTGGACGCCGCGGGCGTCACACAGCGTGACGCCGTCCGGCATGTGGCCCACCCAAGCCTCCGCTCCGGCGGACAGCAGTTGGACGACGCGCACCCCGGGCAGCACGCGCAGGGCCGCGTCCCGTGCGGCCGGGTCGGTGAGCAGGAACGTCGGCACCCAGAACTCCACCTCGGCGGCCGGGGCGGGTGCGTCGCCCTGGCCCGTCCACTCCACCACGTCCACGTTCGACGGCAACGGCCCGACGAGGTCCCTCGCCTGGCGATCGGGCAGGCATACGAGCGGCACCGCCTGAGCCTACGGTCGTCCACAGGTCGGTCAGGGACACTGGCGGCGTGCGC
>CAXTNQ010000148.1:0-4891 GCA_964245745.1 uncultured Jatrophihabitantaceae bacterium | reverse complement strand
GTGTGGGGCGGCCGGAGCCGAGACGCCGGACTGGCGCCCGCAGCCGTCGTTCAGTGGCGAGGGACCGCGGGTGCAGCTGCCGACGCCCGGCCCGCAGCCGCCCTCGTCGTCCAACGGATCGAGTCCGGGCGCCCCGGGTTCGTCACCGAGCTCGTCGGCTGACGACCCGGCGGTCGTCGCCCGCAATCTCAACGCGCCGACGGCCCTCGCGCTGCTACCCGACGGGACCGCGCTGGTTGGCGAGCGCACGACGGGCCGCATCCTGCGCGTACAGCCGCGCCCGAGTCAACCGGTGCAGGTGGTGCGCACGCTGGCCGGGGTCGACGGTTCGGGGGACGGCGGCCTGCTCGACCTCGCGGTGTCGCCGACCTACGGCGAGGACAACTTGATCTACGCCTACCTGACCACCGCCACCGAGAACCGCGTCGTCGACTTCACCCTCGCCGGCCCGGTAACCCCGGTGGTGACCGGCATTCCCAGGGGCGCGCGCGACAACGTCGGACGCATCCTGTTCGACAGCTCCGGCCACCTGTTCGTGGGCACCGGGGACGCCGGCACGCCGGCGCTGGCCGCGCAGCCGACCAGCCTCGCTGGCAAGGTGCTGCGCGTCGACGCGATCGGCCACCCGGCCGACGGCAATCCGAACCCGGGATCTCCGGTCTACACGAGCGGGCACACGCGGGTCGACGGGCTGTGCCAGAACCCGGCGGACGGCCGTTTGTTCGAGGTGGAGCGTGGCACGCCGGACGAGGTGAATGTCCTGTCCGTCGGGCAGTCCTACGCCGCGGGCGGCGCCGGTCCGGTGACCGTGCTGCCGACGGCCAAGAGCGGTGCGGGCGACTGCGCGGTGCTGTCCGGCCAGCTCTACGTCACGTCGCTGACCGGTACGGCGTTGGTGTCCGCTCCGCTGTCCGCCTCCGGCGCCGTCGGCGGGTTTAGCGCCTTACTCGATGGCAAGTACGGCCGATTGCTGACCGTCGTGGCCGCACCCGACGGCGCCCTGTGGCTGACCACGTCGAACAAGGACGGGTCGGGCCAACCACGGCCGGGCGACGAGAAGGTCCTGCGCATCACCCCGAGCGCGAGCGGCGGCGGATCACCGCTGTAGCCGGGCGGGTGCGTCGGACGGTCGGCCCCCGGCGTCTGGCCGCCCAGTCTCGACCAGCCGGGACAGCAGCGCCTGTAGCCGTCGTTGCTCTGCAGCGCTGAGCTTGTCGGTCAGCGTGGAGAAGGACTGGGCGCTCCGGTCCTGCAGACGAGCGGCCAATCTCCTTCCTGCGGGCGCGAGCCGTACGTCGACCGCCCGCCCGTCGGTCGCGTTCGCTACGCGGACGACCAGGCCGCGTTTCTCGGCCCGGTCGACCAGTCCCGTGAGTGACGACTTGTCGAGGCCCAGATAGGCGGCCAACGTCGACATGCGGACCTGCCGATCTCGCAGGATGCCGAGCACCCGCAACTGCGTCATAGACAAGTCGTTGTCAGCGGCCAACTTCGAGAGCAAGGCCGCGGTCAGAAACGTGACCTGGGCCAGCGCGTCGACCAGAGCGTCCGGACCTGGGGTGCTCGTGTCGTGCTTCGGTCTGGCACTCACCATCATCCGATCGTACTTGACATTCGTTGGTGTCACCAATTAAAACTGTTGGTAATACAAACTAATTATGGGGGCCACGTCATGCAGGCAGCCGTCGTCACCGCGTTCGACACCGCACCGAAGTTCGCTGACTTCCCCGCGCCGCAACCCGCAAGCGACACGGACATGGTCGTCACGGTGCTCGCCGCCGGGCTGCACCCTCGGGTCCGCTCGCAGGCCGACGGTTCCCACTACGCCAGTAACCGCGAATTGCCTCTGGTACCTGGCATCGACGGCGTCGGCCGCGATGCGGACGGTCGGCTGCGGTACTTCGTCGTCCCGGACGTCCGCCTCGGCTCGATGGCGGAACAGACTCTGATCGACGTCCGCCGCAGCGTGGTACTGCCGAACGACATCGATCCGATCGCCGTGGCCGCGGCGATGAACCCCGCCATGTCCTCTTGGGTCGCGCTGCGCAAGCGCATTGCGTTCGAACCCGGGCAGAGCGTCCTCGTCCTGGGCGCGACCGGCGTGGCCGGACAGCTGGCCGTACAAGTGGCTCAGCATCTCGGAGCGAAGGACGTCATCGCCGTAGGTCGTCGCGCCCAGGCGTTGGCCGCCCTGCGCGAGCTCGGCGCGACGACGACCGTCCTCCTCGAGGAGACCGGCGCGGCGGAACGGCTCGGCCGCGCCGCCCAAGTGATCGACGTAGCGCTCGACTACCTGTGGGGACAACCCACGGCCGACGCGCTCACCGCAATCGTCCCGGCCCGCGCGGACGAAACCCAACGGCTGCAGTGGATACAGGTCGGTTCGGTCGCCGGCGTCACCTCACCCATACCGTCAGCCGCCTTGCGGGCCAACCGACTGCAGATCATGGGTAGTGGCCAAGGGTCGGTAAGTACGCGCGACATCCTCGGCGAGTTGCCCCGGCTTGCCGAACTCATCTCCAACGGCACCCTGCGCGTGAACGCTCGGGCGGTCCCCCTCGCCGACGTCCATCAGGCCTGGAGCCAGGTCGGTGTCAGTGGCGAGCGCATCGTCATCACGCCGGCGCAATAATCCGTCAGACCGCGAGCCACTCGAGTCGCTCGCCGTGCGGGGCGGCGCGGGCGAGCGGCCGGCCGTCGAGCGCTACGACTAGCCGTGCCGGGCCGGCAACGGCGCTCTCCGTCCCAGGCACCAGCCCCGGCAGCTCGTCGGACAGCCAATGCACCCGGCCACGCTGCACCGCGAGGTCTCGGACCGCAGCGGCGAACCGCTCCCGGCCGGTCGGGTCGACGTAGCCGAGGACGGCGGTATGGAACACGACCAGCGTTGCATCCCGCGGCGCGGACGCCGCCACGGCCGCCAGGTCGGTGGTGAGGTCGCCGGTGACCAGACGTGGCGGGTCGGCCCGGACCAGCTCGACCGCGGCCCGCAGATGTGCGAACCGATCACGTTGCTCCGGCCAGATCAATGCCGTCAACCAACGGACGTCATCGGCGCTGCGGACGTCGAGCGGATGCAGGTCGAGGCCGGCGCGCCAGACGACCTGCGGGGGGACGGCAGGCAACGGAGCGGGCCCGGAGACCGTGCAGTCGAGGATCACCGGCGAGTCGCCGACCGCCACCACGGAGTGCGGCGTGCGGTATCGGTAGGCGTACCGGTCGGGGTAAAGGCACAGGCCGGCCGAGGCGCCTACTTCGAGCAGGGCCAGCGGCCCGTCGAGGCCGGCGAGCACGGGCAGCAACGGCGCGCACCGGCCGGCCTCGTTGGTCTGCGTCCGCCGGGTCCGCAGTAAGGACGCGACCTCCGGCCACTGATCGAGCACGAAGGCTCGGAACGGGCCGTACGCGTCGACGGGGCCGTCCAGCCAGCGCACGCTCGCGAACAGCAGGTTCGGTTGGCGGCTCGCGGCGGGTAGTTCGTCCAGCCGGGCGAGGAGTTCGCTGTCGCCGGCGACACCCAGGCTCAGCGCTTCGTAGCTCGGCGAGACGCCACGCAGTTCCCGCTCGGCCATGCTGTGGTACGCGTCCGCGGTGGACCGGTGCTCGCCGCGCCAGTCCACGACCTGCGGACCGGACGACGCGTCCGGCGGCGGCCCGGCTACGAGCCCACTCCGAGCCGGTCGAGCAACAGGGTGCGCACGGCGGACGCGTCGGCCTGCCCGCGGGTCGCCTTCATGACCGCACCGACGAGAGGCCCCACTGCTGCGACCTTGCCGGCGCGCACCTTGTCGGCCACGTCGGGATGAGCCGCGATGGCCTCGTCGGCCGCCGCGCCCAAGGCGGTGGTGTCGGAGACCACGCGTAGGCCGCGGCCGGCGACTACGGCTTCGACGTCCTGGCCGGTCTCGAGGACGCCGTCCACGACCTGCCGGGCCAGCGCCGGCGTCAGGCTGCCGTCACGGACGAGATCGAGCAGCCGGGCCACCTGCTCGGGATCGATGCCCAGATCCGTGGGGTCGACGTCGCGGGCGTTGGCCTTCTGCGCCAGGTAGCCCAGCCACCAGTTGCGGGCCTCGGCCACCGGGGCGCCGGCTTCGACGGTCGCCGCGACCAGGTCGACGACGCCGGCGTTGGCCATCTGCTGCAGATCCTCGGGGCTGACACCGAGGGCGACGCGGGTGCGTTCACGGCGCTGGGCCGGCAGCTCGGGCAGCTCGGACCGCAGCCGCGCCACCCACGCCGGGTCCGGCGCGAGCGGTACGAGGTCGGGCTCGGGAAAGTACCGGTAGTCGGTGGCCTCCTCCTTGCTCCGGCCGGGACGGGTGTCCCCGGTCGTCTCCGAGAAGTGCCTGGTCTCCTGCACGATGCGCTCACCGGCCGCCAGCACGTCGGCCTGCCGCCGCATCTCCGAGCGCACCGCCCGCTCGACGCTGCGCAACGAGTTGACGTTCTTGGTCTCGGTGCGCGTGCCCCACGTCGTGGCGCCGATCGGGTTGAGCGAGGTGTTGACGTCGCACCGCAGTGAACCCTGCTCCATACGCACGTCGCTCACGTCCAGGGTGCGTAGCACCGCCCGGAGCTCGGTGACGTAGGCGCGCGCCACCTCCGGCGCGAGCGGTCCCGTCCCCGTCACCGGCTTGGTCACGATCTCGACGAGGGGTATGCCGGCCCGGTTGTAGTCCACGAGCGAGTAGTCGGCGCCGTGGATGCGGCCGGACGTCCCGACATGGGTGTTCTTGCCCGTGTCCTCCTCGAGGTGCACGCGCTCGATGCCGACTCGGGTCACGGCGTCGCCCACCGTCACGTCCAGGTAGCCGTCGACGCATAGCGGCTCGTCGTACTGCGAGATCTGGAAGTTCTTCGGCATGTCCGGATAGAAGTAGTTCTTGCG
>CAXTNQ010000147.1:0-7303 GCA_964245745.1 uncultured Jatrophihabitantaceae bacterium | reverse complement strand
ACCCTCCACCCGCCTGGTTCGCGGGATACGGCGCCGCCGCGATCTGCTCGAGCAGGTCGAGCAACTGTTTGCACCACCGCACGAAGTCGCCGGCCGAGAGCGGCGCACCATGTTCTTCCGCCGCCGACAGCACACGATCCAGGCCCTCTTGCCTGGCCCAGCGGTATGCGGCCCAAACGAAGCCGAGCTCCGGCTCCCGGCCGCTGGGCAGTCCGCGTTCGGCCTCCTGTTCCTGCAGTTGCGCCCACAGGCGGACCGTTCCCCCCAACGCCTCACGAATCGCGGACGTCGGGAGCCGGTCGGCCAGCCGCTCGTCCCGGCGCGCCTCGTAGACGGCCGAGGAGACCACGGCAGCCAGCTCCGCCGGATCGAGTCCTTCCCAGATGCCGGCGCGCAGGCACTCCGCGACGAGCAGGTCGGACTCGGTCCAGATGCGCGCGAGCTGCCGCCCGGACTCGGTTACACCGTCACCACGCAGGTAGCCGCGGTCGTCGAGCAACGCGCAGATCCGGTCGAACGTGCGGCCGAGTGATCCGGTGCGCCCCTCGATGCGCTGGCGCAGACTGTCCTGTTCGCGTTCCAGTCGTTCGGCGCGCTCGAACCAGCGGGCGTGTGTCTCGCGGTCCGGACAGTCGTGACACGCATGAGCCCGGATCCGCGCCCGCAGCTCGGCGATCCGCTGGTCCTCCTCGCCGCTGTCGGACGCCACCCGACGGCGAGTGGGCGGAGGAAGCGAGAGCGAGCGCAGGCTGGCAGCCAGATCGCGCCGGGCCTGCGGTGAACGGTGGTTGAAGTGGTGGCCGACCTTGACGCTGGCCAGTCGCTCCACCGGCGTCGGGAAGTCGGTCAGGGACAGCCGGCCCGCCCAGCGGCTCTCGGTGAGCAGGAGCGGCCGTGGATCGTCGGGCTGGCCGGCGGGGGCGATGCCCGGATCGAGCACGATGGCCAGGCCCGCGCGCCGTCCCGCCGGGACGCGGATGACGTCCCCGATGCGCAGCGCCTCCAGGGACTGTACGACCGCGCCTCTACGCTGCCGGGCGCCCTTGCGCGAGAGGGCGCTCTCGACGTCGGACAGCTGTCGGCGCAAGGCCATGTACGCCGTGAAATCCCCGCGGTCGCACTGAGCCTGTGCGTGGTACTCGGCCAGCTGCGTCTCGTTACGGCGGATCTGGGCGACGAGGCCAGTGACCGCGCGATCGGCCTGGAACTGCGCGAACGACGCCTCCAGCAACTCGCGCGAGGCGGCCCGGCCCAGTTGGGCGACGAGGTTGACCGCCATGTTGTACGACGGTCGGAAGGACGAACGCAGCGGGTAGGTCCGCGTCGACGCGAGGCCGGCGACGCGGGCCGGGTCGACGTCGGGGCTCCACAACACGACGGCATGCCCTTCGACGTCGATGCCCCGCCGGCCGGCGCGCCCGGTCAGTTGCGTGTACTCGCCGGGGGTCACGTCGGCGTGCGTCTCGCCGTTGAACTTTGTCAGTCGTTCGAGGACGACGGTGCGGGCCGGCATGTTGATCCCCAAGGCGAGCGTCTCGGTGGCGAACACCACGCGAATCAGCCCGCGGACGAACAACTCCTCGACGGTTTCCTTGAACGCCGGGATCAGCCCGGCGTGGTGCGCGGCCACGCCGCGCCGCAGGCCGTCCAGCCACTCCCAGTAGCCCAGCACATCCAGGTCGCTGGCCGGGATGTCCCCGGTGCGGCGCTCGACGACGGCGGTTATCTCGTCCCGCTCGGCCGCCGCGGTGAGCCACAGACCGGACTGAACGCACTGGGCCACGGCGGCGTCGCACCCGGCGCGGCTGAAGATGAACGTGATCAGGGGTAACAGGCCTTCACGGTCGAGCCGGGTGATCACGTCTGGCCGGCTCGGCGGTCGCCACCCGCGGACCGGTCGCCGGTCCCGTCCGGGACGCCATCCGGGCTCGGCGTAACGCATCCGCTCGGTCACGTACCGCCGCAGGGCGGGATCGACCACCCCCGGCTCGTCCCCGAACAAGTCGAACAGCCGGCCGCCGACCAGCATGTGCTGGTTGAGGGGCACCGGACGCTCCTCGTGGACGATCACCTGGGTGTGACCGCGCACGGACACCAGCCACTCCCCGAACTCCTCGGCGTTGGAGACCGTGGCGGACAGGGATACGAGCCGTACCGCGTCCGGCAGATGAATGATCACTTCTTCCCAGACGGCTCCGCGGAACCGGTCGCCCAGGTAGTGCACCTCGTCCATGACGACGTAGCCCAGCCCGTTGAGGGTGGCGCTGCCGGCGTACAGCATGTTGCGCAGCACTTCGGTGGTCATCACCACTACCGGGGCGTCCCCGTTCAGGGCATTGTCGCCGGTGAGCAGGCCGACCTGGCCGGTCCCGTACTGCTCGACCAGGTCGTTGTACTTCTGGTTGGACAGCGCCTTGATCGGTGTGGTGTAGAAGCACTTCTGGCCGGACGCCAGCGCCAGATGCACCGCGAACTCGCCGACCACGGTCTTTCCCGAGCCGGTCGGCGCGCACACGAGCACGCCGAAGCCGTCCTCGAGAGCCTCGCAGGCGTCTCGTTGGAAATCGTCCAGGCGGAACGGGTACTCGCCGGCGAACCTGGCCAACGCGGGGTATCGCGTGCGTTGTCGAGCGGCGGCGAATCGGTCCGCCGGGGACGAGCCCACCGAGACGGACATGGCTTCCAGCGTAGGCGTCGGGGGCACGTACGGTGGCGCGGTGCAGGGTGCGGCCGGCTTCGATGTCGAGCGCATCCTGTTCGACCTGGACGGCACCCTGGTGGACTCGACCGCCAGCGTGCGCCGCGCGTGGGAGCGGGTGTCCGGCCAGCTCGCGCGCCCGATGTCGGCCTTCGAGCCCTACCTGCACGGCATTCCTGCCCCGCAGGTGTTCGCCGTCGTCACGCCGGAGCTGACCCCAGAGCAGGTCGCCGACTTGACCGAGCAGATGCTCGTCCAGCAGGTGGGCGACACCGCCGGCGTGGTGGCCCAGCCGGGCGCGCGTGCCGCCGTCGACGATCTGCCGGACGGACGCTGGGCCGTGGTGACCAGCGGCGACCGGCGACTCGCGCCCGCTCGGCTGCGAGCGGCCGGTCTGCCGATCCCGCCGGTGCTGATCACCACGGATGACGTCGAGGTCGGCAAGCCGGACCCCGCCTGCTATCTGTTGGCCGCCCGGCGTCTGCGCACTGTCCCGCGGCGCTGCCTCGTGGTCGAGGACGCTCCGGCCGGCATAGCCGCCGGTCGGGCCGCCGGCATGCCGGTGCTCGGTGTCCGGACGACCTATCCGGAGCTCGACGGAGCGGACGCGACGGTGGCCGACCTACGGGACGTCCAGTTCGCGGTCGGCCGTGACGGCGTGCGGGTGATCCTGCGTCAGTCCTGGGGGGCGTCGCCGTAGACGTGGTCGACCGACAGGCGCAGTACGAGCCGGTGATCGGCGACCATGGCCGAGCGGAACTCGGACCAGTTGGGGTGCTCGCCGCCGACGGCACGGTAGAGCGCGACGAGTTCGTCCACGGTCGCGTCGTCGGGCGCGGCGGCGACCGGAGTCAGCTCCACGGAGCCGTCGACGACGGTCCACACCCAGGGACTGGCCCCTTGCACGTGCAGGCTGGCGCGCGGGTCGCGGCGAACGTTACGGGTCTACGCCCGGTCGTCGGTCACGGACACCCGGATCAGCGCAGCCTGCGGGTCGTAGTCGAAAGAGATTGTCGACATCTGAGGCCGGCCGTCGTGGCGAATCGTCGCGAGCACTCCGCGACGTTGGGTGGCCAGCACACGGGTCAGCGGGTCGGAGGCGGCAACAGTAGGCACTTCGCCCTAACCCGGGTCCGGTCTGCAGACATTCCCCAGATCGAGCACGGTGAGCGCGCCGGGCACGCACTCGACGTGCTGTGGGAGCGGGCCGATCCGCTCCCCGTCCGCGTAGGCGCACGTGTCGGCCGCGGCGAGGGTGACCTCCCGGGCCTCGTGGACCGAGACCGCCGGGTGACCGATGTGACCCGCGCGCGGCAGGGTGGGCGCGAGCCGGGCCAGTGTCGCGCGGCTCACCCGACCAACCACGGTCAAGGTGAAGCGGCCGTCCGTGAGCCGGGCGGCGGGAGCGATGAGCTTGCCGCCGCCGTACTGCGGGGCGTTGCCAACGGCGATGAGCGTCGCATCGATCACGCTCTCCTGTCCGTCCATCACGAGAGTGAAGGGCCGGGCGCGCAGCCGGACCAGCTCGGCGACGATGGCCAGGTCGTAACGGCGCGGCCCGCGCGGCCAGCGCATGCGGTTGGCCCGCTCGTTCACCGCCGAGTCGAAGCCGGCATAGAGGACGCCGGCCCACCACCGCCCTCCCCGGGTACGGCCGAGATCGACCCGTCGGGTCGTTCTCGCGGCGAGAGCGTCCAGCACGGCAGCCGTTGCGGCCATCGGCTCGGGCGGCGATCCGAAGACCGCGGCCAAGTCGTTGCCGGTGCCGGCCGGGATGACGGCGAGCGGGGTGGCCGTTCCCGCCACGGCCGGCAGGACGGCGTGCACGGTGCCGTCCCCGCCGACCACCACAACGGCGTCGGCGCTGGCGGCGGCCGCTGTCAGGTCGGGCGAGGCGGTGACGGCCGGAACGACTCGGACCTGCCTCTCGAATCGCTGCATCACCGCCTCGACGACACGGGCCGCCTGTCCTCGTCCCGCGGTCGGGTTCGCGACGACGAGGACGCAGGGCCGGCTCAGGTGGTCTCCGTCCAGGAACGGTTGTCGATGCGTTCGGGGATGGGGTCGATGGTCGACGGCATGTCGTCCTCGAGGGCGGCCGCCGCCCGCTCGAGGGCCTGGCGGCGGGCCTTGCGCCGGTCGTGGACGGTGGCCAGGAGCACAGCGCCCTCGAACAGCACCACCATCGGCACGGCCATCGCACACATGGTGAAAGGGTCGGTGCTAGGGGTGGCCACCGCCGCGAACAAGAAGATCAGGAAGATGGCCAGGCGTTGTGACTTGCGCAGCCAGCGCGCCGGCAGCGCGCCCGCGAAGTTGGCCATGATCACCAGCAGCGGCACCTCGAAGGCCGCGCCGAAGACGACGAGCATGAGCACGACGAACGACAGGTAGCTCTTCACGTCGAGCAGAGCGACGGTACCCGGACCCGCCGCGCCGACCAGCACTCGCAGTCCCTTGCTCAGGACGACGTAGGCCAACGCGACGCCGGCTGCGAACAAGAGCGTGGACGCCGCGATGAACGCCCGGGTGTAGCGCCGCTCGTTCTTGTGCAGGCCGGGGACGATGAACGCCCAGATTTGGTACAGCCAGAACGGGCTGGTCAAGATCGCGCCCGCGATGAATGACACCTGCAGGCGGATGGTGAAGCCGGCCAGCGGCTGGGTAAAGACCAGCGTGCAGTTCGGCGAGTTGGCGAACACCGCTCGGTGACTGGCCGGCAGCTGACAGTACGGGTGTTTAAGAATGTTGAGGATTTGCGGGTAGAACACCCAGCCGACCACCGCCCCCGCGCTCACGATGCATAGGACGATGACGACCCGCCGGCGCAATTCGCGCAGGTGGTCCATCACCGACATGCGGCCCTCGGGGTCGCGCGTGCCGCCGCGCAGCCGCACTCGCCAAATGGCCACGGTCAACCCTGGGTGCGCAGCCCGGTGACCCGGTGCCGAGCGGCCTCGACCTCGCCCTGGAGGCGCTGGGCCTGCTGCTTCAAGGCGTCGAACTGAGCGAGGTCGCGCTGCAGCCGGCGGGACTTCCAGGCCAGCTCGTATCCGCCGTATCCGAGGACGACGGCGGCGAGCAGGAGGGCGGCGCCCCATACGATCGCGCTCACCCAACCCACCCGGTGGACGCTACTGGCCGCCGCTCTCGTACGCCGAGAGCGCCGTTGCCGCCTCCGCCCGAACCGACTCCGCGAGCCACTCCGGCGACAGCACGCGCACCTGGCCGCGCGACCCCAGGGCAAGTGCGGTAACCCAGGCCGGGTCAGCTACTCGGAGGCTGATCTGACGCGCACCGTCGTCGGTCAGCCCGTCGTCCTCCACCGGGTAGTAGTCCACCATCCACCAGTACCCGGCGTCGATGGCCAGGACGACGAGCAGGTGCTCGGGCGCCGGGGTGTACACCCCCTCGGAGAGGTCCCGGAGCTGGGCCTCCGGGGGTGGGGCGGCCGGCTCGTCGAGCACTACCGCGTCCTCGATACGGTCGAGCCGGAAGACGCGCATGCCCTCGGCGCGACGACACCAGGCCTCGAGATAGCTGCGGCCGTCGAGCTCGAAGACCCGCATCGGGTCGACGATGCGCTCGGTCGTCTCGTCTCGGGTCGCTGTGTAGTAGCGCAGGGCGAGGGCCCGCTGCTGGTCGACCGCCTGATGCAGCGCCGGGAGCATGCGGCTGACCGCGTCCAGTTCGACGGCGACGGTGCCGGCAACGTCGAGGCTGCCTCCGGCGGCCGCCTCGACCTTCGCGAGCGCTCGCTCGACGGCGTCGCGATCGGTCAGGCCGGGCGTCTCGGCGAGCGTACGCAGGGCCACCACGAGCGCCAGGGCTTCCTCGGCGGTCAGCCGTAACGGACGGGACATGCCCGCGTCGAAGATGACCGAGACCGTGTCGCCGTCGAACGACAGGTCGATCAGGTCACCGGGTCCGTGACCGGGCAGGCCACACATCCAGAGCAGGCGCAGGTCACGCCGTAGCTGGTCCTCGCTCACGGCGAAGTCAGCCGCCGCCTGGGCGATCGACACGCCGTCGTGTGCCTGCAGGTACGGCACGAGGGCGAGCAGGCGAGGCAGCCGCTCCCGCTCCCCCGTCATCCCTTCACCACCTGCTGCAGCTCCTCGACGACCGCCTCGACGAGGTCGGGCGGTTCGAGCACCTGGGCGCTCGCGCCTGCACCGGCGATGACGGCGGCGGCGTAGCGCACGTCGCTGAACGTGAGCGTGAGGACGCCGTCCCGTTCGCTGTCCGCGACCCGGCGCAGCCGCCCAGCGCCGCTGCCGGTGAGCTGGACGCGGGCGGTCCGTGGCTCGTCCGGGCCGCGACCCGCGACGAGGGTGAGCAGGTCGACGTCGTGCGGGCGGGTGAAGGCGTCGGCCGGGCCGGACACGTCCACCGAACCAGCGATCCGGGAGAGCCGAAAGCTGCGCGCCTCCTGGCGTCCCCGATCGAGACCCGCGACGTACCACCGCCGGCGCCACGAGAGCACGCCCCACGGTTCGACGGTGCGGCGCTCGGCCTGGGCGGATCCGGACTTCACATAGTCGAAGCGGACCAGGCGCCGGGTGCGGGCGGCGTCGAGCAGTGCCGGCAGCGCCGGGTCGCTGG
>CAXTNQ010000146.1:0-7316 GCA_964245745.1 uncultured Jatrophihabitantaceae bacterium | reverse complement strand
GTTGTGGACGGCGGCGGACGGGCTTGGCTGCTGGCCGACCGCTTGGGGGGACACGCTTGCGTCCGCATCTCTCTCCGCACGGGGGGAGGGAGGCCTTGCACAGCGTGAAGAGTCTTATCCGACGCAGGTCCAGCGCGGGATTCGGGAGTGGGCGCGGCACGGTGGTTCACAGCGACGAGAGCACCGACCTGGCGGACGTGTGGACCCGGGCGGTCTCGCACTTCGACGAGAGCACGACCCGACCGCATCACAAGGCGTGGATCGGGCTGACCCGTCCGTTGGGGCTCGTCGAGGACACCGCCTTGCTGGCGGCGCCCAACGAGTTCGCGAAGGACTACCTGGAGAATCGCCTGCGGCCGATGATCGCTGCGGCGTTGTCGGCCGAACTGGGTCGCGAGATCCGCGTGGCGGTCACCGTGCAGAGCCCGGAGGAGCAGGCCGAGGCAGAGTTCGGCGCGGGCCTCGGTCACGAGGACGACGATTTCGACGAGCCGCGCTTCGACGACTGGGCTCCGGCGCCGCGCCCCACGCCGCCGTTGTACTCGGGAGGTCGGCTCGGTCGCCCCGGTCCCGATCGCGAAGCCCGGCTGAATCCCAAGTACAGCTTCGAAACGTTCGTCATCGGATCAAGCAATCGGTTCACCCACGCGGCGGCGGTGGCTGTCGCCGAGGCGCCTGCCCGGGCCTACAATCCCCTTTTCGTCTATGGCGATTCCGGTCTCGGTAAGACCCACCTTCTGCACGCCATCGGGCACTACGCGCAGTCGCTCCTGCCGGGCCTCAAGGTGCGTTACATCAGCAGCGAAGAGTTCACCAACGACTTCATCAACTCGCTGCGCGACGACAAGATGCAAGCCTTTCAGGGACGTTATCGATCCGTCGACCTTCTGTTGATCGACGACATTCAGTTCCTGGAACGGGCCGAGCGCACGCAGGAAGAGTTCTTCCACACGTTCAACACGCTGCACAACGCGAACAAGCAGATCGTGATCAGCTCCGACCGTTCACCGCGGCAGTTGTCGACACTCGAAGACCGGCTCCGTACGCGTTTCGAGTGGGGACTGATCACGGATGTCCAGGCACCCGACCTGGAAACGCGCATCGCGATCTTGCGGAAGAAGGCGGCACAGGAAGGCATGGACCTTCCGCCCGAAGTCCTCGAGTTCATCGCGACCAAGATCCAGAGCAATATCCGGGAACTCGAAGGCGCGTTGATACGCGTCACCGCGTTCGCCAGCCTGAACAAGCAGGACGTCGATCTGCAACTGGCCGAGATCGTGCTCAAGGACCTCATCAGCGAGTCCGACACACCCGCGATCACTGCGGCCACGATCATGGCGGTGATCGCCGAGTACTTCTCGGTGTCCCTGGACGATCTCACCGGTGCGTCACGCAGCCGGGTGCTCGTCCAGGCCCGGCAGATCGCGATGTATCTCTGCCGCGAGTTGACCGACCTGTCCTTGCCGCGAATCGGCCAGGCGTTCGGCGGCCGGGACCACACGACGGTCATGCACGCGGACCGCAAGATCCGCTCGCTCATGGCGGAGCGGATGAGCGTGTTCACCCAGATCTCGGAACTGACCAGCCGAATCAAGGCTCGGGCGCGCGCGTGAGCTGTGCGGCACTCCGACATCGGGTGTGGATATCGGCCGTGTCCGGTGCGTTGGCTGTGCATCGCGGTATGGCGGTGACTTTCATCCACGGGTTCCAACACGTTCCGGACGGCGAGTGAACGCTGCCGCCCACAGTCGGACCTCCCGTGTTTACTGACGCGAAGACGGTTGTCCCCACTATCCACAGCTGCGATGACGACAGACGATGATGGCTCTTCCTAGAGGTGTAAACCACAGACGAACACCCAGCCCGATCTGGGGACAGCAGTTGGAGGCAGCATGAAGTTCCGGGTCGAGCGCGACGCGTTGGCCGACGCCGTGGCGTGGGCCGCCCGGAGCCTGGCCGCTCGTCCGTCGATCCCGGTGCTGGCCGGTCTGCTGCTGACCGTCACCGACGACACGTTGTCGATATCCGGCTTCGACCTGGAGGCCTCCACCCAGGTCGACCTGGACGTAGCGGCCGCGTCACCGGGGAGCGCCCTGGTTTCCGGACGGCTGCTGGCCGACATCAGCCGAGCCTTGCCGCCCCATCCGGTCGAGGTCGCCGTCGACGGGGCGCGACTCACGATCTCGTGTGGCGCCGCACGTTTCACGCTGCCGACCATGCCCGTCGAGGACTACCCCCGGCTGCCGACCATGCCGACCACCGCGGGCACCGTGGACAGCGCGGCGTTCGCCACCGCGGTGGCGCAGGTGGCGGTGGCGGCGGGCCGTGACGACACCTTGCCTATGCTCACCGGCGTCCGGCTCGAGATCGAAGGGCCGCGGCTGACGCTGGCGGCGACCGATCGCTACCGGCTCGCCGTCCGTGAGCTCGACTGGACGCCGGCCGGCGCGGCTGCCTCCGTTCAGGTGCTCGTCCCGGCGCGGACGCTGGCCGATGCCGCCAAGAGTCTCTCGCACAGTGACACCATGACGATCGCGCTGGCCAGTTCGGCGGCCGGAACCGGCGAAGGCATCATCGGCTTCTCCGGGACGAGCGGCGGACGGGCGGCGCGCGCGACGACCCGGCTGCTCGATGCGCAGTTCCCGCCGTACCGCACGCTGCTGCCGTCGGAGTGGTCTTCATCCGCGGAGATCGGAGTGGGCTCGCTGACCGACGCAGTCAAGCGGGTGGCTTTGGTGGCCGACCGGGGCACCCCGGTGCGGTTGGAGTTCGCCGACGGTGGGTTGGGGTTGTCCGCCGGCGGCGAGGACGAGGGACGCGCCGAGGAACAGCTCGAGGTCCGCTACGACGGCGATCCGATCACCACCGCGTTCAACCCGTCGTTCCTGCTCGATGGCCTGGGGGCGGTGGCGTCCACGGACGCGCGGTTGCTGTTCACCTCGCCGACCAAGCCGGTGGTCCTGCGACCGGTCGACGGTGCCGCCGAGGAGTACACCTATCTGATCATGCCGGTTCGCCTGCCCGGCTAGCCGCGGATGTTCCTGCGCCGCCTCGCGGTCACCGACTTCCGCAGCTGGTCCAGCGCTGCGGTCGAGTTCGAGGCCGGCCCGAACGTCCTCGTGGGCGCGAACGGCCAGGGCAAGACGAACCTCGTCGAGGCGCTGATGTACCTGACGTCGCTGACCAGCCACCGGACGGCGACTGATGCGCCGCTCGTCCGCATGGGCACCGCGCGCGCCGCGGTCGCCGGCGTGGCGGTCTCGGAGGGCCGCGAACTTCGGGTCGAGATCGAGATCACCCCGGGCAAGGCGAACCGGGTTCGCCGCAACGGCGTCGCGTTGCCGCGAGCCCGCAACCTGCTCGGTGCGGTTCGCGCCGTGCTCTTCGCCCCCGAAGACGTGGCAATCATCCGCGGTGACCCCGCCGAACGGCGCCGGTTCCTGGATGAGTTGCTGGTGGCTCGGCGCCCGCGGCTGGCCACGGTACGCGCGGACTACGAGCGGGTGTTGCGCCAGCGCGCCGCGCTGCTGCGCACGGCCGGGTCGGCGCGTCGGGCGGGTGATCTGCGGACGCTCGACGTCTGGGACGCGCACCTCGCTTCGGCCGGTAGCGAGCTGATCGTTGCCCGGTTGGAGACGCTGGCCGCCGTCCGTCCGCACGCCGCCGCCGCGTACGCGCAGGTCGCGCCCAGCGCGCCGCGGCTCGGACTGTCCTACGCCTCGTCCGTCCCGGGGGTGGTGACCGATGCGTCAGCGACCCCGGCGGATAAGGACGTGGAGGCCGCCCTGCTCGGCGAGCTGGCCCTGCTGCGACCGCAGGAGCTGGAGCGCGGCGTGACGTTGGTCGGTCCGCACCGCGACGACATGCTCGTGACGATCGGTCCGTTGCCGGCCCGGGCTTACGCCAGTCACGGGGAGTCGTGGTCGGCCGCGCTCGCGTTGCGGTTGGGTAGCTATGACGTCCTGCGCGACGAGGATCGCGGGGGTGGTGACCCGATCCTGGTGCTCGACGACGTGTTCGCCGAGCTCGACGACGGCCGGCGCGCGCAACTCGCCCTGGCGGCCGGTAAGGCCGAACAAGCCGTGATCACCGCGGCGGTGGCATCGGACGTCCCTTCCGAGCTGTCCGGCGCGCGGTTCGACGTGGTCGGCGGGACGGTGCGCCGTGCCGGCTGACCCGTCCAGCCCGGAACACGGCAGGGACCGGGCCGCGGGGCACGGGCGGGAGACACCAGTCACAGGTCTGTCCACAGATGTCGGTGGAAAACCCGCCCACGATGTGGACAACGGCTCTAACGACGACGGGGATCTGGCGCTGGCCGCTTTGCACGCGGCGCGCCGCCGGTCGCGTCCCGGGCGGGCGCGGAGGGGGGAGCAGACCCCGCGCGGGGGGGTTTGCGGAGCCGGCCCGGCCGCGCGGGAGGCGACCCGGCGCTCCGAGGTGATGGCGTCGCTGCTGCACACCCACGGGTGGGAGCGGTCGGTTACTGAGGCGCGGGTGTTCGCCGACTGGACGTCGCTGGTGGGACGTGATGTCGCTGCGCACTGCGAGCCGGTGGCCCTGGCGGACGGCGAGCTGCGGATAGCGGCGCAGTCCACGGCGTGGGCGACTCAGCTGCGCATGCTCGGCGCCTCGCTGCTCGGCCGCCTCGCCGCCGAGCTTGGCCCGACGGTGGTCACGCGGCTGCACATCACCGGGCCGGTGGCGCCGAGTTGGAAGCACGGCCCGCGCTCGATCCGGGGCCGTGGGCCCCGCGATACATACGGCTGACGGCTCGCTCAACGCGTCTGTGGGCGCGGCAACAAGTCCTGTGGTATCCGCCCGTCTCGATGGACAGTGCGCGCCGCTGCGTCCACATCAGGCGCGTTGCTGCCACATGGGCCGGTCAGAATCCGGTAAACTGGACACCGTAGAAGGGTCGGAGTGGCCGGCTGTATTCAGTCGCTTGACGGCCCTCGTTTCGTGTTCGGACTTGTGCTTCGACCGCGTCACGACGGTGGATCGCCCAGTGCCCAACGGCGGGCAGACAGGAGTGGCCAGCAGTGGTCAGCAGCATGGCGAACGGTCGCCGCACGACGTCCGCAGCACCTTCAGGATCCTCGGGGTCGACCTACAACGCCGGCTCGATCACCGTCCTCGAGGGGCTGGCCGCCGTCCGCAAGCGTCCCGGCATGTACATCGGCTCGACAGGTGAGCGCGGCCTTCATCACCTCGTTCAGGAGGTTGTGGACAACTCGGTGGATGAGGCGCTCGCCGGCTTCGCCGACCGCATCGAGGTCACGCTGCTCGCCGATGGCGGTGTCCGGGTCGTCGACAACGGGCGTGGCATGCCAGTGGGGATGCATCCCACTCAGAAGCGACCGGCCGTCGAGGTCATCCTCACGGTGCTGCACGCCGGCGGAAAGTTCGACAGCAAGTCCTACGCGGTGTCCGGCGGACTGCACGGCGTCGGAGTGTCCGTGGTCAATGCTCTGTCGCGCCGGCTCGAAGTCGACATCAAGACCGACGGCTACGAGTGGTACCAGCCCTACGTCGACCAGAAGCCGGCGGCGCCGCTCGAGCGCCGCGGTGCAACCCGGCAGACCGGGACGACCGTGACGTTCTGGGCCGACCCGACCATCTTCGAGACCACCGTCTACTCCTTCGAGACGATCAGCCGACGGCTGCAGGAGATGGCGTTCCTGAACAAGGGCCTGACCATCACGCTGCGCGACGAGCGTCCGGACCTCGTCGTCGACGAGACCGAGGCGCTGACCGTGTCGTCGCCGAAGGCGTCCTCCACCACCGCGGTCAAGGAGGTCACCTACCACTACGCCGGCGGCATCGCGGACTTCGTCCGCCACCTGAATGCGACCAAGGACCCGATTCACAAGTCGGTGATTTCGTTCGGCGACGAGGACGCCGGGCTGCAGATGGCGGTCGAGGTGGCCATGCAGTGGAACGCGTCGTACACCGAGAGCGTCTACACCTTCGCCAACACCATTAACACGCACGAGGGTGGCACCCACGAGGAAGGCTTTCGGGCGGCGTTGACGAACGTGGTCAACCGCTGGGGCATCGACAAGAAAATCCTCAAGGACACCCGCGAGGACCGACTGACCGGCGACGATATCCGCGAGGGCCTCGCGGCCATCGTGTCCATCAAGCTGGCCGAGCCGCAGTTCGAGGGTCAGACGAAGACGAAGCTCGGTAACTCCGACGCCAAGTCCTTCGTCCAGAAGGTCTGCAACGACTGGCTTACCGACTGGTTCGAGCGTAACCCGAGCGAGGCCAAGGTGATCATCACCAAGGCCTCGCAGGCGGCGCGGGCCCGCAAGGCGGCCCAGCAGGCGCGCAAACTCGCGCGCAAGAACGCCCTGGACACCATGGGCATGCCCGGCAAGTTGTCGGACTGCCGGTCGACCGATCCGGGAGAGAGCGAGCTCTACATCGTCGAAGGTGACTCGGCCGGCGGATCGGCCAAGTCCTGCCGGGACTCGATGTTCCAAGCGATCCTGCCGATCCGGGGCAAGATCATCAACGTCGAGAAGGCCCGCATCGACCGGGTGCTCAAGAACACCGAGGTGCAGTCGCTCATCACAGCGCTGGGCACCGGCATCCACGACGACTTCGACCTGGCCAAGCTGCGGTACCACAAGATCGTGCTGATGGCCGACGCCGACGTCGACGGCCAGCACATCACCACGCTGCTGTTGACGTTGCTGTTCCGGTTCATGCGTCCGCTGATCGAGCACGGTCACGTGTACCTGGCCGCCCCACCGCTGTACAAGATCAAGTGGTCCAAGGGTGAACCGAGCTACGCGTACTCGGAGAAGGAGCGCGACGGCTTGATCAAGGCCGGCCAGGAGGCCGGTCGCAAGCTGGCCCGCGAGGACTCGATCCAGCGCTACAAGGGCCTCGGCGAGATGAATGCGACCGAGCTGTGGGAGACGACCATGGACCCGGCCCGGCGGATCCTGCGCCTGGTCACCCTGGACGACGCGGCCACCGCGGATGAGCTGTTCAGCGTGCTCATGGGGGAGGACGTCGAGGCGCGGCGCTCGTTCATCGTGCGCAACGCAAAGGACGTCCGCTTCCTTGATATCTGACCGCTTGGCCGTTGTGGTACGGCACGCCCTGCGTTCGCGCGAGCGCTCATCGCCTCGTGGTCACCTAGAAAGGCATTGCGTTGACTGACGTTACGGATCTGACGGGGGGGTTCGATCGGGTCGAGCCGGTCGATATCCAGGCGGAGATGCAGCGTAGCTACATCGACTACGCCATGTCGGTCATCGTCGGCCGGGCGCTGCCGGACGTGCGGGACGGGCTCAAGCCGG
>CAXTNQ010000145.1:6102-7611 GCA_964245745.1 uncultured Jatrophihabitantaceae bacterium | reverse complement strand
TTCTGCACGCGCTCTACCCTACCCCGGGTGGGTCGACCGCGGAAGTTTCGGTCGGGACGGCGTCGCGCTTCGCCACGCCCGCGTTGTCCGGCCACCGGGTGCTCGTCCCGACACTTACCGGGTTGACGATCGTGACCACGAACAGTTAGTCGGCCCTCTCGCGCATCCGCGAGTTCGCGGCGTGAGCCGCGACGGGCCGACGGGGAAGATTAGGCTGCCGCGTCGTGCGAGTGCTCGTGATCGGCTCGGGAGCCCGCGAGCATGCACTCTGTCTGGCGCTCGCGGCCGACCCGTTGGTCACTGCTTTGGTGTGCGCGCCGGGGAATGCGGGCACGGCGGCCGTAGCCGAACAACGCGGTGTCGACCCGGTCGACCCGGCGGCGGTGGCCGCGCTGGCTGACCGGGGCCGGGCCGACCTTGGCGGCATCGGCCCGGAAGCGCCGCGCGTCGCCGGCGTGGCGGACGCCGTGCGCTCTGCGGGCATCGCCTGCTTCGGTCCGTCCGCGCAGGCGGCACGCCTCGAAGGCAGCAAGGCCTTCGCCAAGGACGTCATGGCCGCCGCCGGCGTGCCCACGGCTCGGGCGCGGCTGGCCAGCACACCGGACGAGGTCGCGGCGGCCCTGGCCGAGTTCGGCACGCCCTACGTCGTCAAAGCCGACGGGCTGGCGGCCGGCAAGGGCGTCGTGGTGACGTCCGACCTCGCCGTGGCGCTCGCTCACGCCGCAGCCTCTGGTCCCGTGGTCATCGAGGAATACCTGGACGGTCCGGAGCTGTCCGTCTTCTGCGTGACCGACGGCCGCACGGTCGTTCCCCTGCTGCCGGCTCGTGACTACAAGCGGCTGCAGGACGACGATCAGGGTCCGAACACCGGCGGTATGGGCGCGTACGCGCCGGTGGCCGGCCTCCCACCCGGTCTCGTCGAGCAGGTCGTAGCAACGGTCGCGCAGCCCACGGTCGACGAGTTGGCGCGCCGCGGCACGCCGTTCCAGGGGCTGCTGTACATCGGCCTGGCGTTGACTGCCGTCGGTCCGCGGGTCGTGGAGTTCAACGCCCGGTTCGGGGACCCGGAGACCGAGGTGGTGCTCGCCCTGCTCGAGTCGCCACTGGCCGGCCTGCTCTACGCTGCGGCGACAGGTCGCCTCGCGGCGCAGCCGCCCTTGCGGTCGCGAGAGGGGTTCGCGGTCACGGTGGTGCTCGCCGCCGCCGGCTACCCGCAGGCGCCGCGGACGGGCGAGGTGTTGACCGGCGCCGAGGCCGAGGGCGTCCTGCACGCCGGTACTCGCCGACGCGACGACGGGGCGATCGTCTCCTCTGGGGGACGAGTCGTGGCGGTGACCGCATCTGGAGCGACGCTGGCCGACGCCCGGTCGGCCGCCTACGCCCGGATGGCCGGCGTCCAGCTGGCCGACGGTTTCTACCGGCGGGACATCGCACGAGCGCCGTCCGGGCCGGTCGGGTAACACTGGTCGGGTGCGGCGGGACTTCCGGGACGAGGTCGAGCCGCTGGAC
>CAXTNQ010000145.1:2725-6092 GCA_964245745.1 uncultured Jatrophihabitantaceae bacterium | reverse complement strand
GCGCGCCAGCGTCAGCGCGTCGGCGGCACCGAGCGCGACCGGCCGCCCGACCGGACGCTTCATGTGGAGAGCAGCCACGGCGCTCGGTGCGGCCGCTCTCGTCGTCGGCGCGATCGCGGCCGTGCGCGGTGCCCACCCGGTGCCGCAGGCCGCTGCGCCGTCGTCGTCGCCGGCGTCCCCTTACCGACCGCCGGTCCGCACGCCGCTGCGCGCCGCGGACGGGTCCTACGTCTACCGCGAGGGAGCGAACTGTCCGCGCGGCATCGTGTGCGCGGTCGACGGTGACCTGACGCCCGCGATGGCCGATGGGCTCGACGGCTTGTCCCTCGACGGGGCGCTGCGCGAGAGCGCCGTCTGGTTCGACGTGCGGACCCGCCGGCCGTACTACCAGGAGACCGAGGTGACGTTCCCCGGTGGCGAACAGGTGCTGTTCGCGCAACGTCGCACCCGGGCCGTCCCGTCCGATCGTGAGCCGGTGGCTCAGGTCGACCGAATGGCCGCAGCGCTGCAGGTGAGCGCTCAGCGCGCGACGTGGTTGGTGAGCGTCCAGGTGCCGTCGAGCCCGTTACCGCTGCCTCTCGAGACCTTGCGCGACTGGGTGATGACCGTCGACCTGCCCGACTGACATCCACGGCCGCATCCCGCCAGCGCGGCGCGGGACAATCGTCGCGTGACCAAGCCCGTGATTCCCGACGTGCTGGCCGCCCGCTACGCCTCGGACGAGATGGCCGTGCTGTGGTCGGCCGAGCACAAGATCGTCCTGGAACGGCGTCTCTGGGTCGCGGTGTTACGTGCCCAACGCGATCTCGGCGTCCCGGTCCCGGACGGCGCGATCGACGCGTATGAGTCCGTCGTCGACCAGGTGGACCTCGCCTCCATCGCCCGGCGTGAGCGGATCACCCGGCACGACGTGAAGGCGCGCATCGAGGAGTTCTCCGCGCTGGCTGGCTACGAGCTCATCCATCAGGGCATGACCAGTCGCGACCTGACCGAGAACGTCGAACAGCTGCAGGTCCGCGACTCGCTGCGGCTCGTACGCCACCGCGTCCTGGCGGTGCTCACCCGGCTCGCCCGGCGGGCCGCCGAGTACGACACCCTTGTGATCACCGGGCGTACGCACAACGTGGCGGCGCAGGCGACGACGTTGGGCAAGCGGTTCGCGTCCACCGCCGACGAGGTGCTTCTCGCGCTGGGCCGGCTGGACGATCTGCTCGCGCGGTATCCGCTGCGCGGCATCCAGGGTCCGGTCGGCACCGCCCAGGACATGCTCGACCTACTGGGATCTCCGACGCGGCTCGAGGCGCTCGAGCGCCAGGTGGCCGGCCATCTCGGGTTCGACCGGGTGTGGAGCAGCGTGGGGCAGGTCTATCCCCGGTCGCTCGACTACGAGGTGCTGTCGGCTCTCGTGCAACTGGCCGCCGGGCCGTCGTCGCTCGCCACGACGATCCGCCTCATGGCCGGCCACGAACTGGTCACCGAAGGCTTCCGTCCGGGACAGGTCGGTTCGTCGGCCATGCCGCACAAGATGAACCCCCGCTCGGCCGAGCGGGTCAACGGCTTCGCGGTCCTGTTGCGGGGTTACGCGACGATGGCCGGCGAGCTCGCGGGCACGCAGTGGAACGAGGGTGACGTGTCCTGTTCGGTGGTACGCCGGGTGGCGCTGCCGGACGCCTTCTTCGCGATGGACGGCTTACTCGAGACGATGCTGACCGTCCTCGACGACTTCGGCGCGTATCCCGCCGTGATCGCCCGGGAACTCGACCGCTACCTGCCGTTCCTCGCCACCACGAAGGTGCTGGTGGCGGCCCTGCGTGCGGGGGTCGGCCGGGAGACCGCGCACGAGGCGATCCGTGACCACGCCGTGGCGGTCGCCCTGCAGATGCGAGAGAAGGGCCTCGACGGCAACGACCTGTTCGAGCGGCTGGCCGGCGACTCCCGACTCCGGTTGTCTGCCACCGACCTCGACGCGCTGCTGGCCGACCCCCTCGATTTCACCGGAGTGGCGCAAGCCCAAGTGGCGCGCGTCGTTGCGGTGGTCGACACGGTCGTGGCGAGCGACCCTTCGGCCGCCGTGTACGAACCGGCGCCCATCCTCTAGCCAGGCAGTCTCCCCCGTCGGCCCGGATCATGTCGCGCCAGACCGCGGCTAGCCGCGGTCGGACGACCTGATCAGGCGCGGATCCGGGTGGCACGGGCCGGTTCGCCACGGACGGTTGAACTAGAGATCGAGATGAAGTCGTAGAGCGTCGTCGATCTTGTCCATCACCCGCGCTGGCAACTGCGCAAGAGCAGGCCCGAGTCGTTCGACGGTCACGGAACGGACTTGTTCGGCTTGCGCCTTCGAGTCGACACGCAGGCTCGACTGACCCGCTGGGGCGAGGGCCTGGAACGGGAAGACTGTGGTCGTGCGGCTGGTCAGGGGCACCACGGTCACGACACCGCGTCCGAGCCGATCGGCGGTGGCGTTGGCGCGGTCATTGCTGACGACGACGGCTGGGCGCCGCTTGCTCGCTTCACTGCCGCGCACCGGGGAGGGCGGCCGCGGGGGGGGCCGCCCCCCCCCCGGCGGGGGGCGGGGGGGCGAGCCCCCGCCCGTCGACTTGAGGCGTGACTACTCGCCAAGGATCCGGTACAGCTCACGGCGCAGGTCATCGACCTTGGTCGTGGCCTGCTCCCGCTGCTCCGGCGTGGCGTCCATAGCCACCTGACGGATCGCGCCGATGAGCTTGCGGACGGCCGTCCACAATTCGCCGCGTTCGTCCTGACCGGCGGTGGCCATCGCCCAGGCGCTGGCGATCTGCTCGCCATGCTCCTCGACGTAGCTCCGGCCGGCGTCGGTGAGCCGGTAGTCACTGCGCGGGCCGGCGTTCTCAGTCGGCTCGATCAGCTCCTCGTCGACCAGCTGCGCCAGGGTCGGGTACACCGACCCGGGGCTGGGCCGCCAGGCGCCGTCCGTCCGCTCGGCGATGGCCCGGATCAAGCCGTAGCCGTTGGACGGGGTCTCGGCGAGCAGCGAGAGGATCGCCGCCCGGATGTCGCCCTTGCGGGCACGTGGGCCGCGTCCGCCGAACCGGCGTCCCGGGCCGAACCCGGCGCCCGGGCCGAACTCGGGGCCGAACGGCCCTGCGCCGAAGCCGCCGTGCCGGAACCGCCGTCCCGGGCCGAAACCACCGTGGTGGTGGTGCGGCCGACCGGAACGACCGGGCTCGTCGCGCTCGGTGTCGTACTGCGTGTCGCGATATTCGCTTCGCATGATGCTTCTCCTTGTCTCTGCGCGCATCCCAACGATGCGTCAACGATATATCGTAACGTCGCCGGTCGCCAGATATTCCGCCCGTCAACAAAGAGTTGACGAAACGACGATCGT
>CAXTNQ010000145.1:2205-2715 GCA_964245745.1 uncultured Jatrophihabitantaceae bacterium | reverse complement strand
GACGCATGGCCGAACCGCAGCCTGTCCGCCTGGGCGATCTCATCCAGCACGTCCTCGACGTCCACCCCGAAGGGTCGGCGCTCGAGCACCTGTCCGACGCCGTCGACACCGGCTCTCGACTGGGTGAGCTGTCCGACCACTTGATCGGGCATTTCGTCGACCAAGCCCGCCGGTCGGGAGCGTCGTGGACGGAGATCGGCCAGCACATGGGCGTGACCAAGCAGGCCGCCCAGCAGCGCTTCGTGCCGCGCGACTCGGACGACCTGGACTTCCCGGGCCGCGGACGGTTCAGCCGCTTCACCAAACGCGCCCGGCACGTCGTCGAGCTGGCCAAGGCCGAGGCGGAGCGGTCCGGGCACGACCGGGTGGCCGACGGGCACGTCGTGCTCGGTCTGCTCGGGGAACCCGAAGGGTTGGCCGCGCGCGCGATGCGCGCGCTCGGTGCGGCTCCGGAGGAGGTGCGAGCGGCCACGCTCACCCTCCTCGGCCCGGGCGCTCTTGACGCGGTTG
>CAXTNQ010000145.1:0-2195 GCA_964245745.1 uncultured Jatrophihabitantaceae bacterium | reverse complement strand
GCGGCCCGGGCGGCGTCAACCGCGTCAAGAGCGCCCGGTTCAGCCGCGAGGCCAAGCAGGCGCTCGGCCTCGCCCTGCGGGAGGCGTTGCATCTCGGCCACAACTACATCGGGACCGAGCACCTGCTGCTGGGCATCCTGCGGTCCGACGATCCGACGGCCCTCTTGCTCAACCGCCTGGGGGTCAGTTACGAGGCCGCGGCGCAGTGGCTCAGCGAGGAGTTCGACCGGATGCGCTGAGCCGCGTCAGGGCGCTCGCGACCCGCGGGCCTGCTCCTGCTCGACCACCGCGTCCAGGTCCTTCAGCCGGTCGAGCCCGCGCAACGGCTGGGCCATCCGGAAGTTGCCGTCGAGCCGGCTGCGGTTGCGCGCGAGGAACGCCCAGTACCCGGCGCTGAAGGGGCAGGCGTTGTCGCCGACGCGAACCTTCGGGTCGTACCGGCATCCCGCGCAGTAGTCGCTCATCCGGTCGATGTACGCGCCACCCGACGCGTACGGCTTGGTGGCCATCACGCCCCCGTCCGCGTGCTGGGACATGCCGACGACGTTGGGCACCATCACCCAGTCGTAACCGTCGACGAACGAGCGATGGAACCAGTCGATCAGGGCCGCGGGGCGCCAGCCGCGCTGCAGCGCGTAGTTGCCGAGCACCATCAACCGCGGGATGTGGTGTACCCAACCGTGATCACGCAGGTCGGCAAGTACGGAGGACAGGCACCGGGCGTCCACGGCGTCCGCGTCGAGGTCGACGAACCACTTCGGCAGTGGCGAGGACGCCTGCAGGGCGTTGCCGCGACGGTAGGCGGCCGGCTCGTACCAGTAGATGTGCCAGACGTAGTCCCGCCAGCCGATCAGCTGCCGCACGTACCCCTCGACCGATGCGATCGGCGCAGCGGACGCCTCAGCCGCGCGGACGGCTTCCAGAGGATCGAGCAAGCCAAGGTTCATCGGCGCGGACAGCAACGAGTGGCTCATCCAGGCGTCACCGGCGAGCATGGCGTCCTCGTGCGGCCCGAAGGCCGACAGCCGGTGCCGGACGAAGTGGTCCAGAGCGGCCAAGGCCTCGGCTCGCGTGGCCGCGAAGCGGCGTGGTCCGTCGCGCCCCACGAAGGACACGTCGCCGTCGCGCTCCCACCGGTCGAGGTCGTGCCGTACCTCGGCGTCGATCTCGTCCTCGTCGGGCCACCACGGGGGCGTGACGCCGAGATCGCCTGAGTGCGGCGGCGGCTCCCGGTTGTCGGCGTCGTAGTTCCACCGGCCGCCACGGGGCTGGTCGCCGTCCATGAGCACGTCCAGCCGGCGCCGCGCGTTCCGGTAGAAGTCCTCGAGCAGCAGCCGTTTCCCGTCGCGGGACGCGGCCCACGCGGCGAAATCGGCCATGGACGTCGCGAAGCCGCGGGCGTCCAGCACCTCGACCTCGGGCCGACCCTGCACGAATCGCAGGGCGGCCTGCGACGTCGGATGGCAGACGGTGAGCGGGCCCTCGAGCGCCTCCGAGTAGGTCGGGACGCGCACGTAGGTGCACCGGTCGCCGAGCTCCGCCGCCCGGTGGCGCATGGCCGACAGCACCAGGTGGGCCTTGGCCCGGTGGAACCGGCGGCGGCCGAACACCGCGCGCGACTCGATCATCAGCACCGGGTCGTCGGTGTCGGCCACGAAGTGCGGGCCGAGCTGATCGCCGAACAGCCACCGCCGCGTCACCGGTCCAGCGTGCCAGCTCTGGCAGGATCGCTGGCGTGACCGCCGCGCTCACGCACCTCAGCCGTGGGAAGGTTCGCGACCTGTACCGGACGGAGGACGGCCTGCTGCTGGTCGTAGCGAGTGATCGGATCTCCGCCTACGACCACGTCCTCGACACGCCGATCCCCGACAAGGGCCGCGTCCTCACGGCGCTGTCGGTGTGGTGGTTCGACCGTTTGGGCGACGCGGTGCCGAATCACCTGGTCAGCGCTGATGATCCGCGGATTCCTTCGTCCTGGCGCGGACGGGCCATGCTGTGCCGTCCGCTCGACATGGTGCCCGTGGAGTGCGTGGCCCGCGGCTACCTCACCGGGTCCGGGCTCGCGTCCTACCGGTCGACCAGCCAGCTCAACGGCGTGGCGCTGCCCGCCGGACTGACCGCTGGCTCCCAGCTACCCGAACCGATCTACACGCCGACGACGAAGGCACCGGTCGGCGCTCCCGACGAGCCGCTGA
>CAXTNQ010000144.1:7630-7930 GCA_964245745.1 uncultured Jatrophihabitantaceae bacterium | reverse complement strand
GCCGAAGTCCGACGGCACGCCGCCCTGCTTGGACGCGCCGATGATGCCGGCGAGTCCGGCCATACCGGAGCCGATGATGAAGACCGAGAGACGAATCTTGCGCGTCTGGATACCGGCGCGCCGAGCGGCTTCTCGGTTGCCGCCGACCGCGTAGATGAAGCGGCCGTACCGGCTCTTGGCCAGCACGATCGTCCAGAGGATGAACACGACGGCCACGAGCGGGACGACGTACGGCACGCCCAGCAGGTGGCCGAACACCGAGCGCGACCGGTTCTGGTTGAGCACGATCAGGGCCACGCC
>CAXTNQ010000144.1:0-7620 GCA_964245745.1 uncultured Jatrophihabitantaceae bacterium | reverse complement strand
ACCGTGAACAGCGTGTACCCGCCGACGAGCACCGCCCAGACGATCCACCCCGCCACCGCGCTCATATTGGCGTTCTCGATCTTGTTGACCAGGTCGAACTGGCGGGTCGGGATTGCGTTGCCCGTGCCGACGAACTTCAGCAGGACGCCCTGCCAGGCCAGGAACAACGCCAGGGTGACGACGAACGAGGGGATGCCGACCTGCGCCACCAGGAATCCGACGAGCGTGCCGATGGCCACACCCACCGCGAGGGAGACGAACATCGCGGCGAGCTGATGCTGGGCGTAGTGCGTAACGAGGAACAGGCCGCCGACCACGATGATCGCGCACGGAATCCACAGCCGATACCAGGCGGTGACGAGCGCGGTCGCCAGCATGAACAGCAGCAGGATGGCGTACGTCCCGCCGCCGATCTGCTTGGAGAGATCGCCGCCGTGGTTGAGCGCGACAGCCATGGTGCCCGCACACACGCCGCTGGCGGTTCCCAGCGACAGGTCGATCTCGCCGAGCAGCAGGATGAACACGGTCCCCATGGCCAGCACCGCGTACGGCGCGGCCTGGGTCAACAGGTTCGCGAAGTTGGCCTTCGAGAGGAACAGGCTGTTGGCCGCCTGGAAGAGGATGACGATGATGACGAGGCCGCCGACGGCAGGCAGCGCTCCGACCTCGCCGCCGCGCACCCGCCCGACGTACTGGCTGAAGGCTTCGCGCAGGTTGCGGGCGCCTACGTCGTTGGCGAAGTCGAACGCGGCGACGCTCGGGCCCTCGGTCGTCTCGAGATCGACCTGGGCGTTGGGGCGATCGGTCATTCCCGGCCTCACATGCTCGCGTTGACGGCGGCCCGCGACAGTCCGATGTCACCGGACCGGCCGGACGTGATGAGTTCGACGAGCTGGCTCGTGGACGAGTCCCTGGCCATGACCTCGGCGGCGATGCGTCCGAGGAACAAGGCATCGACGCGGTCGGCGACCTCCATGACGTCGTTCATGTTGTGCGAGATCAGTACGACCCCGACGCCCGAATCGGCCAGGCGACGCACCAGGTCCAGCACCTGGCGGGTCTGCGCCACGCCGAGCGCCGCTGTCGGCTCGTCCAGCAGGACGACCTTCGAGTTCCAGAGCGCAGCCTTGGCGATCGCGACCGTCTGCCGTTGTCCACCGGAGAGGCTGGCGACCACCTGGCGCACCGACTTGACCGTGCGTACGGACAGGCTCGCCAGCGTCTCCCGGGCCTTACGCTCCATGGCGCCCTCGTCGATCGAGCGCCAGCGGGTGAGCATCTCGCGGCCCAGGAACATGTTCTGGACGATGTCGAGGTTGTCGCACAGCGCGAGGTCCTGATAGACGACCTCGATGCCCAACGCAGCGGCGTCGCGCGGTCCGTGGACCGTGACCGGACGGCCCTCCCAGAGGATTTCGCCGGTGTCGATCGTGTTGATGCCGGCGACGCACTTCACCATCGTCGACTTACCGGCCCCGTTGTCACCGACCAGCGCGGTGACCTCGCCGGGATAGACCGCGAAGTCGATGTCGTGCAGGACGTGTACCGGGCCGAAGCTCTTGTTGACTCCGCGCAGTTCGAGGATCGGGTCCGCCATGGTCGTCCCCCCTGTAGGTGGTGCGTCGCTCGACGTGTGCCGGCGGGGACCGACGTACGCCGGTCCCCGCCCGTTACCGCTGGTGTGCTGCTAGCTGATGCCGGCCGCCGTGCAGGCCGACGCGTACTTGGCGGTGCAGAGATCCGCCTTGGTGACGAAGCCGTCCGAGACGGGCTTCGACACGTTCGTCTTCGTCACGGCGATCGGGGTGAGCAGGAGCGACGGGACGTCGCGCTTACCGGTCGGGTCGTTGACCGTGCCGGTGGTCTTACCCTGCTGGCCCTTCAGCAGCGCGACCGCCAACTGGGCCAGACCGTTCGCCTCGTCGGTGATCGGCTTGTAGACGGTCATGCACTGGTCGCCGGCGAGGATGTTCTGCAGACCCTGCACGGTGGCGTCCTGACCGGTCACGGGCACCTTCAGGCTGTTCTTCTGCAGCACGGTGATAGCTGCGTTGCCCAGCCCGTCGTTGGCGGCGAGTACGCCGTCCACCTTGCTGCCGTTAGCGGTGAACAGCTGCTCGAAGATCGTCCCGGCCTGCGCGTTGTCCCACTTGGGCACGCTCTGGTCGCCGACCTTCTTGTACTTACCCGACTGGTACAGCGGGTTGAGCACCGAGTCGTAGCCGTTCTTGAACAGCGTGGCGTTGTTGTCGGTCGGTGAGCCGTTGAGCTCGATGATCTGCGGGTTGGCCTTATTGGCGGCGGTCAGGCAGTCGACGAGACCCTGGCCCTGCAGCTTGCCGACCTGCGTGTTGTCGAACGACACGTAGTAGTCGGCCGAGCCGCCGAGGGTCAGCCGGTCGTAGTCGATCGTCTTGACGCCCGCCTGCTTGGCCGTGCTCTCGATCTGCGCGCCGCTGGTGCTGTCCAGGTTGACGATGGCGAGCACCGACACGCCCGAGGTCTCCATCGACTGCGCGATCTGAATCATCTTGTTCGCGTCGCCCAGCGCGTTCTGGATGTCGAACTGAACGCCGGCCGCCTGGAACGCCTTGGTGAGCAACGGCTTGTCGAAGCTCTCCCAACGAGCCGAGGACTGCGTGTCGGGCAGGATCACTCCGACCTTGCCCTTCACCGTGCCGCCGCCCCCGGCGGCGCTGGACCCTCCGCCGCTCCCGGCACTGCCTGACGAGTTGCTGGACTTGCTCGAGCTGCATGCGCTCACGACGAGCGATGCGGCAAGCCCAGCGACGATCAGGCCGAGTGCGCTCTTGCGCATGCTGATACCGCCTTCCGCGTCTGAAAAGTTGCGGCCGTCAACATATAGCCATCCCCGGGCCGTGGCGGATTTCGAGACGAACTTGTTACCGCGGTGACCCGCCGTGGTCATCCGACCATGGGAGCACGCTTAGCGGATCGTGAGTTCCCGGACGCGGGCGTATTGCTCACGGACCCGTGGAGTTGGCGTCGCGTCGTGTTCGCGTAGCTCGCCGCGGACCCAGTCCGGTGGCTGCGCGGAACCGCTCGCCACCCACGCGGCCTGGCGTGCTGCTCCGTCGGCGACGTATTCACCGGGGGCCGGGACGGCCACCGGTTGGCCGAGGACAGCCGGCGCGACCTCCCGCACGGCGGCCGACCGCGCGCCGCCGCCGAGCAGGACGATGCGCTCGACGGCGACGTCCTGCGCCCGCAGCGCGTCGACGGCGTCGGCCAGGCCGCACAACAGTCCCTCGACGGCTGCGCGTGCCAGGTGCGCCGGTGTGCTGTTGCCCAGGCGCATGCCGTGCAGCGCGCCGGCCGCGGCGGGCAGGTTCGGGGTCCGTTCGCCTTCGAAGTAGGGGATGAGCACCAGGCCGTCCGCGCCGGCCGGAGCGGACAGCGCCAGCTTCGCGAACTCGTCGAGCCCGACGCCTAGCAGGCGGGCGACCGCCTCCAGGACGCGCGCTGCGTTGAGGGTGCATGCGAGCGGCAGGAAGTCACCGCTCGCCGAGGCGAACCCGGTGACGATCCCCGTCGCGTCGGCCGTCGGGTGCGGGCTCAGCGCGGCGACGACCCCGGACGTCCCGATCGACATCAGGACGTCGCCTTCGACCGCGGACAACCCGAGCGCCGCGCCGGCGTTATCGCCGCTGCCGGGCCCGAGCAGCACGTCGTCCGGTGTCGTGCCCGCCGCCTGGGCCGGCGGCAGGACGCGGGGGACCGCCGGCGTGGCGCCGAAGGCGCGGGCGAGCAAGTCGGGCCGGTACTCGCCCGTGGCGGGTGACCAGTAGCCGGTGCCACTGGCATCCCCGCGGTCGGTGACGAGGATGTCGAGATCCTTGCCGCCGGCCAGCCGCCAGGTCAGGTAGTCGTGCGGCAGACAGACGGCTGCCGTGCGTGCGGCGTTGGCCGGTTCGTGGGTGGCCAGCCAGCGCAGTTTGGTGACCGTGAACGATGCGACCGGGACGCTGCCCACCGCGTCGGCCCACGTCTGCGCACCCAGCTCCTCGACCAGGTCGTCGGCCGCCCGAGCCGACCGAGTGTCGTTCCACAGCAAGGCCGGACGCACGACGTTGCCACCGTCGTCCAGGCAGACCATCCCGTGCTGTTGGCCGGCTACCGCCAGCGCCGCGACGTCGTCGAGTCCGCCTGCTGCGTGCACCGCCTGCTGCAGGGCGGTCCACCACACCTGGGGGTCGATCTCGGTCCCGTCCGGATGGGGAGCGCGACCCTCGCGGACGAGGGCCCCGGTGTCCGCGTCGCGCACCACGACCTTGCACGCCTGCGTCGAGGAGTCGACGCCCGCGACCAGACTCACGACAGGCGTGCGCCGAGGAGGTGATCGAGGGCGAGCTGGTTCAGCCGGACGGCGCCGACGCCGCGGCGGCCGACTGCGTCGGCGTCGAAGTCGTCCCACGCCGAGCGGTCCGCGAGCAGGTCGGAAACGCCCTCGCCCGTGCCCAGCGTCGGCGTGGCGAGCTCGGGGACGCGTGCGTACGCCAGCGCTTCGGCGACCTCGGGGTCGGCGCGGAAGGCGGCGGCACGTTCCTTGAGCAGCAGATAGGTGCGCATGTTCGCAGCGGCGGACTGCCATACGCCGTCGATGTCTTCGGTGCGCGCGGGCTTGTAGTCGAAGTGGCGCGGACCGTCATAGGCCGGCCCGCCACCCGGGGCACCGTGCTCGAGCAGGTCGACGAGAGAGAACGCGTTGAGCACGTCGCCGTGGCCGAACACCAGGTCCTGGTCGTACTTGATGCTGCGCTGTCCGTTCAGATCAATGTGGAACAGCTTGTCCGCCCAGAGGGCCTGGGCGATGCCGTGCGCGTAGTTGAGGCCGGCCATCTGCTCGTGTCCGACCTCGGGGTTGACCCCGACCAGGTCGCGATGTTCCAGCTCGGCGATGAAGGCGAGCGCGTGTCCGACCGTCGGCAGCAGGATGTCCCCGCGTGGCTCGTTGGGTTTGGGCTCGATGGCGAAGCGCAGGCCGTAGCCCTGATCGACCACGTAAGCGGCCAGGAGGTCGATCGCTTCGCGGTAGCGGTCGAGAGCGGCGCGGACGTCCTTGGCCGAATCCGACTCCGAGCCCTCCCGGCCGCCCCAGAAGACGTACGTACGTGCTCCGAGTCGTGCCGCCAGGTCGAGGTTGCGCAGCACCTTGCGCAGCGCGAAGCGGCGAATCGACCGGTCGTTGCTAGTGAAGGCTCCGTCTTTGAACACCGGGTGGGTGAACAGATTCGTCGTCATCATCGGCACGACCAGGCCGGTCTCCTGCAGGGCCTGCTCGAAGCGGGCGATGTGCTTGTCCCGGTCGGCGTCCGACGAACCGAACGGAATCAGATCGTCGTCGTGGAAGGTCACGCCCCACGCGCCGAGCTCGGCTAGTCGATGGACGCTCTCCACCGGGTCGAGCGGTGGACGGGTGGCGTCACCGAACGGGTCCCGCGCGGGCCACCCGACCGTCCACAGTCCGAACGAGAAGCGGTCGTCGGGAGTGGGCGTGAGCGGCATCCCGTCACCGTAGCGAGCGCAGAACGAACGGCATGATGCCGCCGTGACGGTAGTAGTCCGCCTCCCCGGGGGTGTCGATGCGGACGCGGGCCTCGAAGCGCGTGTCGTCGGCCTGCACCGTGACCGTACGCGGCGTGGTGCCGTCGTTGAGGGCCGTGATGCCGGTGATCGAGAACGTCTCCGTACCGGTCAGCCCGAGGGACTCGGCGGTGTCCCCGTCCAGGTACTGCAGCGGAAGTACCCCCATACCGATGAGGTTCGACCGGTGGATGCGCTCGTAGGACTCGGCCAGTACCGCACGCACGCCGAGCAGGGCCGTGCCCTTCGCCGCCCAGTCCCGCGACGAGCCCGAGCCGTACTCCTTGCCGGCCAGGATGACCAGCGGAGTTCCCGCCTCGCCGTAGTGCACGGAGGCGTCGTAGATCGTCGTGACCGGGCCGTCGTTCGCGGTGAAGTCGCGTGTCCAGCCGCCTTCGGTCCCCGGCGCCAGCAGGTTGCGCAGGCGGATGTTGGCGAAGGTGCCGCGGATCATCACCTCGTGGTTGCCGCGGCGTGAGCCGTAGGAGTTGAAGTCGCTGCGCTCGATGCCGTGGTCGGTGAGGTACCGGCCGGCGGGGGAGTCGGCGCGGATCGATCCGGCCGGCGAGATGTGGTCGGTGGTCACCGAGTCGCCGAGCTTGGCCAGCACGCGTGCGCCGGAGATGTCGACGACCGGGTCCGGCTCGGCCGGCATCGCGTCGAAGTACGGCGGCTTGCGGACGTACGTCGACTCCTCGTCCCACTCGAAGACGTTGCCCTGCGGAGTCGGAAGGGTCTGCCAGCGCTCGTCCCCGGCGAACACATCGGCGTAGTCGTCGGTGTACATGTCGCTGGCGATCGCTTCGTTGACCACCTGCTCGACTTCTGCGGCGGTCGGCCAGACGTCGTGCAGGTACACGGCTTGGCCGTCGCTGCCGATGCCCAGCGGCTCACGCACGATGTCGATATCCATCGAGCCAGCCAGCGCGTAGGCGACGACGAGCGGCGGCGACGCCAGGTAGTTCATCTTGACGTCCGGGTTGATCCGGCCCTCGAAGTTGCGGTTGCCCGACAGCACGGACACCACGGCCAGGTCGCCCTCGTTCACCGCGGCCGAGATCTCGTCGGCCAGCGGCCCGGAGTTGCCGATGCAGGTGGTGCAGCCGTAGCCGACGAGGTGGTAGCCCAGCTTCTCCAGGTACGGCCAGAGGCCGGCCTTCTCGTAGTAGTCGGTGACCACCTTCGAGCCGGGGGCCATCGAGGTCTTCACCCACGGCTTGACCGTGAGCCCGCGGTCGACGGCGTTCTTGGCCAGCAGCGCGGCGCCGAGCATCACCGTGGGGTTCGAGGTGTTGGTGCACGAGGTGATCGAGGAGATCACCACCGCGCCGTGGTCGAGCTCGAACGACGCACCGCCGTCGAGCGTCACCTCCACCGGGCGGCTGGTGCGGCCCTCGGACCCCTCGGCGGCGGAGAACGGCGTGACGGGCGCGGCGTCGTCGGACTCGCTGCCCGGGGCGATCGGGTCGCTGGCCGGGAAGGTCTCCTCGACGGACTCGTCGACCGACGGGTGCCGGGTCGAGGCGGCGTCGTCCGGGTCGGTCTGGTCCGGCGACCCGGCGTAGTCGACCAGCACGTTGCGGAACGCCTGCTTGGCCGAGCTGAGCTCGATGCGGTCCTGGGGTCGCTTCGGCCCGGCGATGGAGGGCACGACCGTCGACAGGTCGAGCTCCAGGGTCTCGGAGTAGACGGGCTCGCGCGCCGGGTCGTGCCACAGGCCCTGCTCCTTGGCGTACGCCTCCACCAGCGCGAGCTGCTCGGCGCTGCGGCCGGTGAGCTTGAGGTAGCGCACGGTCTCGTCGTCGATCGGGAAGATCGCGCACGTGGAGCCGAACTCCGGGCTCATGTTGCCGATCGTGGCCCGGTTGGCCAGCGGCACGGCGCCCACGCCCTCGCCGTAGAACTCGACGAACTTGCCGACCACGCCCTGGCGCCGCAGCATCTGCGTGATCGTCAGGACGACGTCGGTCGCGGTGGCGCCGGCCGGGATCTCGCCGGTGAGCTTGAACCCGACGA
>CAXTNQ010000143.1:3268-7941 GCA_964245745.1 uncultured Jatrophihabitantaceae bacterium | reverse complement strand
GGTGACGACGTACGAACGGTCGCTGTCCAGTCGTTGCAGGCGATTCATGTTGTAGCTGACGTTCACGGCACCCGGTGTCGCCGTGCAGTGCGGCAGAAAGTAGTTCCACGCCGCCTGTGCGCGATCGGCCCGCGGCAGCAGGGAGGCATCGGTGTGCAGGATCGTCGGATTACGGGTGTAGCCGATAGCGCCGAGCACCGCCCGTTCGGAACGCGTCGGTTCGGCCAGCAGTCGCATCGCCTGATCGGGATGCGTGGCCACGACCGCGCCGTCGAAGCGCGCAACCAGGTCGCCGTCGTCTCGCACCTCGACGCCGTCGCCGATACGTCGTAACGAGCGGACAGGCGTCGACGTCAGCACGGCGGACAGGCCTTTGCTGACCTGCTCGACGTAACGCGCCGAACCGCCGACCACGGTGCGCCAGGTCGGCGATCCGGTGACGGTCAGCATGCCGTGGTTGGCCAGGAAGGTGAACAGGTAGCGGGCCGGGTAGTCCCCGGTGCGGCTCGGCGCGCAAGACCAGACGGTGGCGATCAGCGGCGCGACGAAGTGAGCTCGGAAGTAGACGGAGAATCTGCCGGCGTCGAGGAATTGGTGCAGCGTGGTGCCGTCGTCCGCCTCGGCCAGCAGTCGGCGTGCCCGCCGATGGAAGCGCACGACGTCGGCCAACATGCGCACATACCGAGGATTCGCGCAGGTGCGCCACGACGGGGCGAGTCCGGACCACCCGCGTCCACCCGCGTATTCCAGTCCGCAGCCACCGCAGCTGATCGACATGCTCATGTCGGATTCCTGCGTGACCACGCCCAACTCCGCGAACAGCCGCAGCAGGGTGGGATAGGTCCGCTCGTTGTGCACGATGAATCCGGTGTCGATGGCTAGGGCGCCGCCGTTGACCGCGGGAACGTCGTGCGTGTGGGCATGGCCGCCGAGACGATCGTCAGCCTCGTACAACGTCACGTCGGCGTCCCGCTGCAGCACGTACGCGGCCGTCAATCCGGCCGCCCCACTCCCGATCACCGCGATGCTCCGGCGCACGATTCCCCCTCGGTACGGCCGGCCGCGCGAAGGCGCGGTCAGCGAGGTATTAGTGTGCAAGCGCGAACCGGTTTACCGACGGGCGGGGTTGTCGGCCGCGTCACCTGGGCGCACGTGCAGGGAACCGAGCAGGCGTTTACGACGAATGGCGTATCGACCCGTTCGTCGTCGAAAGGAATGATCATGCGCAACACCGCCATTGCCCTCGTCGGGCTGGCTGCTGCCGGAAGCGTCGGCCTGGCCGCCTGCAGCAGCAGCGGCACGTCGTCGGCCAGTTCCAGCCCGGCGTCACCGTCCAGCACGGTTGTCGCCCAGGTGAGCGACCTGAGCAAAGGGCGCACTACCGCAGTTGCCCTCGACACCGGCTTCGTGCAGGCGCTGACCACGCTTAAGCTCACGCCGGGTGTGGTCGGCACCGCGAAGCTCGACGGGGGATCGGTGAGCTTCCCGATCACCGGAGGCCACGTGACCTACTACCGCCCGGGTACGACCGATCCCTATGTACAGGGCGACATTCAGCATCAGGGTAGTGGCCTGTCCTTGACCGCCGGCAGCACCAAGGTCGAACTCACCAACTTCGACGTCGACCCGGGCGCGCAGCGGCTCTACGGCGACGTGACCGTCAACGGCGCCCCGGCCGCCATGCACGCCTACCTGTTCTACCTTGACGGCACCACGCTGAAGCCGTTGCAGACCGGCGCCGACAACACCGCCGTCCTGCAGGGCACCACGGTCAAGGTGTCCGGCGACGCGGCGGCCGTCCTCGACAAGGTGTTCAACACCGACGCGGTGAAGGGTGGACTCAAGGTCGGCATCGCCACGATCACCATCCAGACCCAGTAATCGTTTCGAACGAACAGCGGCGCCGGACACCACGTCCGGCGCTGCTTCGTTTCTCCCCGCTTGGGCCGCCGAGTGACGTCTCAACCTGTCGAGTGACGGCGCTGGAGCCGTCACTCGAGCCGGCGATCCGTCACTGGATCCGTGGCGCCATCACGTGGGGCGTCGTGACGTGGACCTCGTGGCGCTGTCCCGCGCGATCATCGTCTTCCTCAGCCTCGCCTGAGCGCGGAGGCGAGTAGAGAGGTCAGGCGTAAGTACCGCGTAGCACGCTCACGCCCGAGAAGGTGTACGGGGCGTTCAGGCGTTGCACGCTGACCTCGATAGCCACGAACTGCCGGATGAGGTCGGACGGCACGGTGTAAGAGCCCTTACCGTCGGCGCCCACCCAGCCCACCGGCTGGACGTGGGTGCGTCCGGCGTCGGTCAACCACACCTCGTAGCGCTGACCACTGTCCGGCGCGGGCAGCGTGGACGCGTTGACGCTCACGTGGTTGCCGTCCACGATCGTGGCCTTCGCGGGCACCGCGCCCCGGCCGTACGCGTCGAGCGTGACCGATCGGCCGGACGTCCCGTGGTCAAGGCTGACGGCCGTCGCGACGCCTCCACCGACGAGCGCGGCAGCCACCGCCGCGGCGACCAACCACCGTCCGCGGTGACGGCCTTTCGCCGGAGCCGACTCAGCCGGCGCATCGGCGGTGGCCGCCTCGTGACGCGCCTGCGCGAAAACCGGTTCCAGGTCCGGCAACGCCGAGGCGGCCTGGATCTCGAGGTCGTCGACCGGTTCGCTCGTCCTCGCCAGCTCCGGAGCGAACCGCGCCGCGGAGGACAGCGAACCGTGCGCCACCAGGGTCGAGATCAGATCCTGCTGGCAGTCCTCGCAGGTACGCAGGTGACCCACCGACGATTCGAGCGTCGTCCGGTCGGCCTCGCCGGTGAGCAGGAGCGGAAGCTCGTCGAAAACGTGATCCGTCATGGCTCAGCGCTCCCGCGTGCTCTCGAGTAGGGCCGCCAACCGCTGCAGTCCGCGCGACGTCCGGGTCTTGACGGTACCGAGCGGCAGGTGCAGCGCGTCCGCGATCTCGCTCTGGGTGTACCCGTCGAAGTAGGCCATCTGGATCACCTCACGCTGCATCTCGGGCAGCAGGTGTAGGGCCTCCCTGACCTCGTCCGCCCAGGCCAGCCGCTCCGCGACTTCGCGTCCGTCCTCCCCGGCGACCTCCCGTACAACGTCGAGTGAGACCACCGCGTCGCGCTGCCGGCGCAGGTGGTCGATCGCGCGCTTGCGGGCGATGCCAAGTACCCAGGCGCGCAGGCTGAGGGCGGGGTCATAACGGTCGTGCACGCGCCACACTTCGTAGAACACGCGCTGCAGGACGTCCTCGACGTCGGGACGGGGGACATAGCGTCCCAGGTAGGACATGACGAGCGGGCCGAGCGAGCGGTAGCACTCCTCGAGCGCTTCCGGCTCGCCCTGCGCTAGCCGCTCCTCGACACCGGCGACAGTCCCCACGCTCCCTTATTCGTCTTGTGGCGCCGGATCGGTTCCGTCGACCCGCGAGTGTGACAGCGTTGCGCTGTCGGCGAGTAGCCCGAGGGGGACCGGAGACGCCAGCGGCCGCTCGCTCATGGCCCGCAGGTCGGTCATATCGGCCGATCGTTCGTCGGCACCTGGCCGATACCGGCGAACTCGTGGCGTCCGCGCAAGAACACTTGGAGATGCTCGACCTCATTGAGCGGTCGGACGTCCGGGCTCTCGAGGTGCTGGTTCGGCGGCATCTCGGGCACGTCCGTGGCAGCTGGCCCGGTCGTCGCGCCGACTGAGTCCGTCGCGCGAGGGTCCTACTCGGCCTGCTCCACTGCCGCGGCCAACTCGTCCTTCGTCATGGACGAACGGCCGGCGATGTCACGCTCCTTGGCCTCCTGGTAGAGCTCGTCCCGGGTCGCGTCGTGCTGCGCCGACGAGGACCCGTCGGAGCCTGTAGCCGTGACGAACCGGTCACCCATGGCGTCACGCTCGGAGTCGTCCGCACGTTCGGTGAGCACCGGCAGCAATTCGTCTTCTTCTTCGTCGATGTGATGCTGCAATTCACCGACCATCGCCGCCAGCTTGCCGTCGAATCCGGGGCCGTCCGGGTCTTCGTCCAACAGCTCGTTGAGCAGCTCCTCCACGTGGTGGTGTTCCGCGGTCCCGTCGTGGACCTCGTCGGTCTCCCGCGGGTTGAGCTCGCTGATCCGCGGATAGACGAAGGACTCCTCGGCTTCGGAGTGTGGCGTCAGCAGCCGCTTGACCTGCTGCAGCAGCTCGGCCGTGTCGGACTCCTCTTGTTGAGCCTGCTCGAGCAGTTCCGTCAGCCGACGGTGCTGGCCTTTGATTACCTTGACGACGTCCGGCACGGTGCCTCCTCATGGCGGCACAGCGCCGCTCGACGGTCGTCTTCGTACCCCGGGCACTCAGGCGGCTAACGACGAGGGAGCCGGAATGGCGGAAGTGAGCACGTGGGTGTCCGCGACTCCGGCCCAGGTTTTCGCCGTACTGGCCGACGGTTGGACCTCCGCATAGTGGGTGGTCGGTACGTCCCACGTGCGAGCGGTCGACGCGGCGTGGCCGGTGACCGGCAGCCGGCTGTATCACGCCGCCGGCGTTGGCCGCTGGCTCTGCGTGACTTCACCGAGGTCCGGGAGATCGTTCCCGATAAGCGACTGAATGACTCAAGGCGCTGGCCGAGCGGCCGACGCGGCCGACGCGGCCGACCTGAGTTCCGCTCGCAGCCGTCAGTAGATCCGTCGCTGCC
>CAXTNQ010000143.1:0-3258 GCA_964245745.1 uncultured Jatrophihabitantaceae bacterium | reverse complement strand
CTTCTCATCAACGTCTCCTGCACCCGCCTGCGCGCCCGGCCGGTGCGGGCGTCGCGCACCAGCGCCGCGTGCGCCGAGTTGGCGCCGCACGCACCGTGCACGCCGCCGCCCGGGTGGGCGGACGCGCTGGCGAGGTACAGCCGGTCGACCGGCGTGGCTGCCGTGCCCAACCCCGGCGTCGGCCGCAAGATCAGCTGCTGGTGCAGCTGCGCGGTGCCACCGTTGATCGCGCTGCCGACGAGGTTGGGGTCCTGCGCCTGCAAGTCGTCGGGTGACTGCACGCTGCGGCCCACGATCAGGGAGCGAAAGCCGGGGGCATGCCGTTCCAATACGTCCTCCACCCGACCGACCTGAGTTGCGATGTCCTCCTCGGTCAGCGCGAGGTCGTGGGGCAGGTGCGTGTACGCCCACAAGGCTTCGGTGCCCGTTGGAGACCGGCTCGGGTCGGCCGTCGTCATCTGACCGACCAGCAGGAACGGGTGGTGCGGCACGCGGCGGGTGGCGAGGTCGGCGGCGTAGTCGGTAAGACCGTCAAGGTCGGCGCCGACGTGCACAGTGCCGGCCTGGGCCGCGTCACGCGCCGTCCACGGCACGCGACCGGACAGTGCCCAGTTGACCTTGAGCGTAGCGGGATCCCATTGGAAGCGGCGTAGATCCGCACGCAAGCGGGTGGGCAAGACTGCCGGGTCGAGCAGCTTCTCGTACAACGCGGGCGCGTTGACGTCGGCCAGCACGGCGCGCCGGGCGCCGATCCGGCTACCCTCCGCCAACCGGACGCCGGTCGTTACCGCGCCGTTGACCGTCACGGCGGTCACTGGCGTGTCGCACCTGATGACACCGCCCCGGTCCTCGACGCGGCGGGCGAGCGCATCGGCCAGCCGGCCGGCGCCACCGACCGGGACCGGGAAGCCAACGCTGTGCCCGAGCATGCACAGCAACCATCCGTAGATCGCGCTGCCGGCGGCGTCGGGGGACAGGTCCGCGTGCAGCGCGTTGCCCGCGAATAGAAGTCGGCCGCCGTCGCCGGCGAACGTCTCCTCACCGAAGCGGCGCACCGGCAGCAGCGCCAGCCGGGCTAGGCGCAGCGCATCGGCGGCACCGAGCCGTCGGAGCAGACGGGTCGCCGGCCGGACCGGCGGGAACGGCGCGAGCAGCGCTTCGACCACGGCATCGCCGATCGCGTCCCACTGCGTCACCACGGCCCGCCACGAGGCGGCGTCGGCATCGTCAAAAGCGCCGAGGCTGGCGGCCGTCCGATCGGCGTCGCGCCACAGGACGGCGGCGCGGTCGTCCGGCGTGACATGGGCGAGCACGGCGGGGGCGTGGCTCCACCGCAGCCCGTATAGCTCCAGGTCCAGGGCCTGCAGCACCGGCGATGCCGCGCTCAGCGGATAGAAGGCGCTGAACAGGTCCTGGACGTAACCGGGGGCAGGACCGTCGGCCGACCGCACCGCACCACCGACGAAAGGCGTGGCCTCACAGACGACCACGTCCCAGCCAGCGTCGAGCAGCAGATTGGCGGCCACGAGACCGTTGTGACCCGCTCCGATGATGACCGCGTCGGGAGTGCTATCGGTCATGGCTCGACCGTAACGCCGCTGGCGCCAACCTTGGGCGGCCGTTGGCCCCCTGGCTGTCCGCCGGGTCGGTCAGGGCAGCGAGTCGGCCGGGGTCACGACGACCAGCTGGCCGACGGCATTGCCGACCACAGCTCGGGCGTGGTCGTCCAACTGATCGTCGGTGATCAGCACGTCGGCTTCGCCGAGCATGGCGAACGAAGCGAGGCCCACGGTTGTCCACTTGGTCGAGTCCGCCAGCAGCACGACCTGGCGAGCGCGCGAGATGAGCGCGCGGTTGGTCTCGGCTTCGGCGAGGTTGGGCGTGGTGAAACCGGCACGCTCGTCGAACCCGTGCGCCCCGAGGAACAACTGGTCGACGTGTAACGAACGGATCGTCAGATCAGCCACCGGTCCGACGAGCGCGGCGCTCGGGGTACGTGCCCCTCCGGTCAGGATGAGCGTGCGGTCGGCCGCTTCACCGAAGCCGGCCACCGTGTCGGCGACGGTCGTCGAATTGGTGACTACGGTCAGCCCGGGAACGGCAGCCAGGTGTTGCGCCATCGCCCAAGTCGTCGTCCCGGCCGACAAGGCGATGGCCGTTCCGGGCATGACCATCGCTGCGGCCCGGGCCGCAATTGCTCGTTTCGCCGGCCGCTCCAGTGCGCGCTTGACTTCGAACCCAGGCTCCTCGCTGACCCGGCCGCCGAGTACGGCGCCGCCGTGTACCTTCTGGGCGACTCCGTGCGCGGCCATGGCCTCCAGGTCTCGGCGGACCGTCATGTCGGACACGCCGAGCAGGGCGACGAGTTCGCTGACCCGAACTCCGCCCGAGCGGCGCAGCTGATCGAAGATGACGGCTTGCCGCTGACGCGCTAGCACGCTGACACCTCCCCCACGCCTCCAACACAAGTCAACAGCTTCGATCATCCTGCGTAAAGGATGCGCCTCTGGAAGCAGAGCGCGAAACCCGGGCCGACGTCAGTGGCGTTTCACTCTGGCGGCAGGCGTCCTGACCTCACGCCCGACAACCGGACGAGCGTCGCCGTGATAGGTCGACGCGCAGGCGCGGGCAGTCCGACGTCGCGCAGCACCGCACCCGACACGACCAGGCCGTCACCGCGCCAGTCCCGATCGTCCGGCAGCAGACGGTCCGCGCGATAGTGACGGAGCTCGTCGAGGCCCGGCACGAGAAACGGCGGAGGGTCGGCCACCTGCTCGTCCAGTTGCAGGTAGGCGAAGACGGCATCCGAGCGGTCGGCCGCGACGACGCCGTGCGTCCAGATCACGTCCGACGGAGAATCGACGCGCACAGTGTCACCGCTGTGCAGTAGCTCGCGATGCTTGCGGTACAGGCTGACCCAGGCGGCGAGCCGATCGAGCTCTGCGTCGTCGGCGGTCGTCAGATCCCACTCGATGCCGAAGTCACCGAAGAACGCGATCGCCGCCCGGAAGTCGAGAGGCAACGATCGACCGGTCTGATGGTTGACCGGCGCCGATACGTGCGCGCCCAGGTACTCGGGCGCCATCAACTGCCCCGTCCAGCGTTGGATGGCCACCGTCGGCTGTCCGCCGAACAACGCCGGTTCCGGCAGCGTGAACCTCGTTCCCCGCGCCGAATCGTCCGGCAGTGGCGACGGCTCCTCCGGGCGCAGGAGCGGGCGGCGGGCGCTCATGCCGCTCGGTCCTGCGCCGGCAGAGG
>CAXTNQ010000142.1:0-7959 GCA_964245745.1 uncultured Jatrophihabitantaceae bacterium | reverse complement strand
GCGCCGATCTTCTCGTACGGGTCCTCGAGCTCGATCTCCTTGGCGATGCTCACACCGTCGTTGGTGATCGTGGGGGCGCCCCACTTCTTCTCCAGGACGACGTTGCGGCCCTTGGGACCGAGCGTCACTTTGACGGCGTCGGCCAGGGTGTTCATGCCGCGCTCGAGGCCGCGACGGGCCTCCTCGTCGAACGCGATCAGCTTTGCCATGCGGTGTTGTCCTCACTGCTCGATGGCGATTGCTCTTACGGATACGCGCCGCTGCGGTGCCCGCGACGGACGGCACTGAAGGTGCCTCACCGAAGACCGCGCGTTGGCACTCCACATGAGAGAGTGCCAACTCGTTTTTAGCACTCAGGCGCTGCGAGTGCAAGCGGCGAACGGGTGAAGACTGGCGCCGTGACGGGGCTGGACGAGGTGCACGCTGCGTACGCCGAACTGCTGGACGTGCTCGCCGCGGTCGACGACGACACCGCCTGGCTTCCGACCGGCTGCCAGGGCTGGTCGATCCGCGACCTGACCTTCCATCTGGTCGGGGACGCCCGCCGAGCGCTGGTGGCACTAGGCACCCCCGCCGACCGGCCCGCCGACACGGACGCGGTCAGCTACTGGCGCGGGTGGCAGGCCGACACCGACAGTGCCCGTACCGGGCAGCGCACCACCCGGATCATGGCCAGTTGCTGGTCGAGCGTGCAGCCCATGGTCGATCTGTACACCGAAACGGCCCGCGCTGTTCTCGTGCTCGCCGAACGTGCCGACCCGGCGGAGGTCGTCGCCACTCAGGGACACGCCATCACGGTGGACGACCTGCTGATCACATTGGCCATCGAGGCGCGCCTGCATCACGTGGACCTCGTCGCACGCTGGCCCGCGCCCGGACCGTCCGACCTCGCGGTAGTCGTGCGTACCCTCGACCGCCTGCTGGGGCCACCCGCGCCGCTGGGCTGGGACGGCACACGCTGGGCCGCGGTCGGCACGGGACGCGCTGCGCCGGACGACGCAGAGCGGGCCGCGCTGGGCCAGGCGGCAGACCGGCTACCGCTGTTCAGCTGACGGTCCGACCCCAAGGGTCGACCGGCCCACGTACCGGCAGACGGCGAACGGCCCGGTACGCCGAGGCGAACCGGGCCGTTCGAGTGGTGGCTCTCAGCCGACGATGCGCACGCTGTCGGCCTGCGGGCCCTTCGGGCCCTGGGCGACCTCGAACTCCACGCGCTGGCCCTCGTCCAGCGAGCGGTAGCCGTCGGCCTGGATGGCGGAGTAGTGGACGAAGACGTCCTGGCCGCCGTCTACGGCGATGAAGCCGTAGCCCTTCTCGTTGTTGAACCACTTGACCGTGCCCTGTGCCACGTGCACTCCTTGCTCAGTCCCCTGCGGGCCCTGGACCACCCTCGCACCGTGCGAGAGCGGGGTCTTCGTACTCGGTCCCGCTTCACCGCAGTGCACGTGGTCCGTACCCGGGCTGGGGGGCGCACGTCGTACTCGCTAGTCGAAACGCTCGTAACTACGACCAGCGCGAAAGGTACACGGACCAGCACCAAAGAGCCAGATGCGAAACCCGGCAATTGCCGTCACCCGTCACAGCAGTCCGGCGCCCCGCATGCCGGCCAGGGTTGGTGCGATAACCGCGGTCGGTTGGGCCCCCGACGCGACCGCGTCGAGCGTCTTGAGGCCGTCCCCGGTGTTGTAGACGACCGTCTCGGCGGACGGGTCGATGACGCCGCGTTCGACGAGCAACCGCAGTACCGCCACCGTGACGCCGCCCGCGGTCTCGGTGAACACCCCAGTGGTGCGGGCGAGCAGGCGAATGCCCTCGCGGATCTGCTCGTCGTCCACGTAGGCCATCGTGCCGCCGGTCGAGCGCACCACGTCCAGGGCGTACGGGCCGTCGGCCGGATTGCCGATGTTGAGCGACTTGGCGATGCCGGTGGGTTTGACCGGCCGCACCACGTCCCATCCCTGCTCGAAGGCGGTGGCGATCGGCGCGCACCCGGCCGACTGTGCGCCGAACACGCGCCATGACGTCTCGGGTACGAGGCCGGCGCGGACGAGCTCGCCGAATCCCTTATGCACCTTGGTCAACAGTGACCCGGACGCCATCGGCGCGACCACCTGCGCCGGCACGCGCCAGCCCAACTGTTCGGCTACTTCGTAGGCCAGGGTCTTCGATCCCTCGGCGTAATAAGGCCGGACGTTCACGTTGACGAAAGCCGTCGACTCGAATTCGTCGGTCTCGGCCAGCTCGCTGCACAGCCGGTTCACGTCGTCGTAGGAGCCCTCGACCGCGACCAACGTCCCGCCGTAGACGGACGACTGCACGATCTTGGCCGGTTCGAGATCGGCGGGGACGAACACGATCGAGCGCATTCCGATGCGGGCGGCGTGTGCGGCGACCGAGTTGCCGAGGTTGCCGGTGGATGCGCACGCGATGCGGTCGAAGCCGAATTCGCGCGCGGCGGTCACGGCCACCGACACGACGCGGTCCTTGAACGAGTGCGTGGGGTTGGCCGAATCGTCCTTGACCCACAGCGGCGCCGTGAAGCCGAGTTCCTCGGCCAGTCGATCGGCACGGACGAGCGGCGTCATGCCCGTGCCCGAGTCGACGCGGTTCGCGGGATCGTGCCCCACGGGTAATAGGCCGGCGTAGCGCCACATCGAGTGTGGGCCTGCTTCGATGTCTGCCCGCGTCACACGCGCGAGCGCATCGTCGTCGTAGCCGATCTCGAGCGGTCCGAAGCACTCGATACACGCGTGCTGCGTGCCGAGCGGATAGCGCGCACCGCAGTTTCGGCAGACCAGGGCCACCGCGGGCGACAGTGGGCGGTCGAGCAGGGCAGTCATGACGCGAGCCTCTCTTCTCATCTTTCCCGGACGCGTCGCGTGCCGGGACGGACGTGGCACCTCCCTGCGGCGGCCGCGTCTCGACGATGAGCGAGTGCTTCGCAGTGGTTGCCGGGGCTTCGTCGGGCCGTATCCCTCTGCCCCTCTGGATGAGCGATGTTCAGTTGTGCAACCAATGGTCGCACGGTGTCATGCGTGCGACCTACTGCTCGCACGGCATCACGAGTAGTCGCTCGTCAGGACGACGACGATCGGCCCCGCGGGCAGTTCCGCGAAGCGGGTGACGACCCGCCGAATGACCGGAAACTGCTGCTGCAACTGCTCTGCTGCCGATTGGGCTCCGGGCACCGCGGGGTCGTAGTACGCGACCGTGGACAGGATGTCGTTGGTGAGCTCCGCGGTGGACGTCACGGTCCATCCGCCCGCGCGGAAGCGAGCCGCGGCGGTCTGCGCGAGACTCGGGTTGCCGGTGCTGTCGAGCACGATCAGGGGCGGACGGGTCGGTGCCGCCGACGAGGACGCCGGCTTCCGGGAAGGCGTGGCTCCAGTCGTGGGCGCACGGGTGGTCGGGCTAGAAGAGGGACGCGTCGAGGCGCTCACGGCCGTCGGTGCCGCCGAGCCGCTGGCGATCACCCGAGCCGCCTGCCGTCCCTTGGGATCGTGCAACGCCACGACGGCCACGACGGCGACCGCGACGCCGAGAAGCGCGAGTACGAGGCCGACAACGAGATCCAACCGTCTCCGCGACGGAGGTTCGGAGGCCGGGTACGACACGCGCGCCGACGTTAGCGGTATTACCTAGACACCCACCTCGCGCGTGAGCGCGAGTTCGCGGCGAGAGCCGTGACTGGGCGACGTAGGCAAAGACACGGACTAGACGTCGATGCCCAGCCGTCGTGCGGAACGCTGTCGCTGGCGGCTGGCCCGCAGACGTCGTAGGCGCTTGACCAGCAGCGGGTCGGTGGCCAGCGCCGCCGGGGTGTCGATCAACGTATTGAGCACCTGGTAGTACCGCGTCGCGGACATATCGAAGAGCTCGCGGATGGCCTGTTCTTTGGCTCCTGCGTAACGCCACCACTGCCGTTCGAAGGTGAGGATCTCGCTGTACCCACTATAAATAAAAAAAAAAATCGCGTCGGTGCCTTCGTCGGCGGCTTCGGCGTCGTGCGCGGACGCCGATGCGGAATCCATGCGGTGGGCTCCTACCTCGAGGTCCGGTGGTCCGCCGGTCCGGCAGCGACACGGTAGCGAACCGGGTCGGCGGGAACCGTTGCGGTCAGTCAACCATGGCGTGTCGGCGCGCTCCGGGAGCGCCGCGCCGCTGCTGTGGACGGCTGACCGCCCCGTCCACAGATCTTGGTGCGCACCGCCTGACGACGGTCGGCACCACGACGCTCGACGCGTGGCCTTCGTCCCGGACGTGAGCGCGTTGGACGGTGTGGCGCGTCGCATCGACGGGCACGCCGAGCAATTGCGCCGGCGGGCCCATGAACTGCGGGTGGCCACGGACCAGGTGCAGTGGCACTCGACCGGCGCGCAGGCCTTTCGGCATCGAGCATTCGACCTCGCCGCGGACCTCAACGTGGCCGCGGAGGCGGTGGCGGCCGCGGCGACCACGCTGCGCCACCACGCCGAGTCGGTCCGCCAGCACGCCACGGCGGTGACGCGCGGGGCCGGCGTCTTGTGTCCGCCGTTGGCCATCGCCGAGGCGTTGCTGTGATCCGACTGGTCCGCACTCCGGAGCTGGTCCGATGACGACCAATCCGGTGTCCGTGCGCGGCGGACCGGGTGGGATCTCGGCCCACTGCGAAGACATGGAGTCGACGTCCGCGCTGTTCGGCCGGGTCGCCACCGACACCGCCGACCACGTCCTGTCCCTGCACACCTACCTCGTGCAGCCGCAGGTCCTCGAGTCGACGATCTTCGACCCGCTCGGGGCGGCGCGCTTCGAAGCCCGCTTGGCCGGTGCGCTCGATGGGGCCGCCGGAGTCACGGCGCTGGCCGTGCGCGCTGCGGCGCTGGGCGCGGGCCTGCGTGCCGCGGCCGAGGCCTACCGCAGCACCGACCGACTCGACCGGCTCATCGCGCCCGAGGTCAACTTCGTCCGTAACCTCCCGCGCGCAGGCTGGGACGCGGTCGGCATGCTGACCACGACCGGGGACGTCCAAGCCGCCGCCCAGCGCTGGTTGTCCGACGAGCCGCAGGCCGCGGACCTTGCGATGGGCAGCGCCGCCGGATTCGTGGCCGGCGCCTCCATCCCGGCGTCGTTGCGGCTGATCGGCCGGCTCTACCCGGACGGCACGGCACAGGTCACCACTCTTGGGCCTGACCCGGCGGCTGACCGTGCAGGCCCACCGCGGTCGCTCGCCGCCGTCGTGGCAGGACTCGCCCGTCGGAACCTGGGACAACCCGGAGAGGTGGACGTGCGCATCCTGACACCCACCGAGGGCCGCCGCCGAGTGATCGTCGACGTGCCCGGGACCAAGGACTGGTCGCCCGCCCCGCACAACCGAGACATCACGAGCATCGGTACCAACCTGCGCGCCCTGGCCGGCACCTCGACGTCCTACGAACGCGGAGTGGCCGAAGCTATGACCCGAGCCGGGGTCCGTCCGGACGACGACGTGCTGCTCGTCGGGCACAGCGAGGGCGGCATGGTGGCGGTCAACCTCGCGATCCACGCCCACCTCTCCGGCGAGTTCCGGGTCGGTCATGTCGTCACGGTCGGGGCGCCGATCGGGGCCGTCGCGGCACATGTACCCCGTGACGTTCACGTCCTCGCGGTCGAGAACCGCTCCGATCTGGTTCCCCACCTCGACGACCGAGAGAACCCGGACCGGGTCAACATCACGACAGTCCAGGTGAATCGTGCCCGCGCCTCCGTCGGGGACAGCCACGACCTCGACGAGAGTTATGTGCCGGGGGCGGCCGATGTGGACGCGAGCACCGATCCCTCCGTCCGCGCGTATCTCGCCGAGCTGCGGCCCATCCTGTCCGCTGAGTCGGTCAGCACGCAGACCTACGTCGTGACCCGGAGATACCCATGACCGGCTCGGCTGGTCGATCGGCACGCGGATGTTGCCGGTCACCCGCAGCACGGGCACCATCGCGGCATGTACGGACTCATGCAAGACGTGCCGCTGACCACCTCGATGCTTCTGCGCCGAGGCGAGCAATACTTCCCGTCCCGTTCCGTGGTCACTCGGACCGCGACCGGGCTGTCCCGGACGACGTTCGCCGAGGTGGCGGCGGACGCCCGTCGAATCGCCGCGACTCTGGACGAGCTGGGTCTCGACGGGTCCACGCGCGTCGGCTCGTTCGCGTGGAACACGGCGCGACACCTTGCGCTGTACTTCGGGGTACCGGGCAGCGGACGCGTGCTGCACACGATCAACATCCGGTACTTCCCCGACCAGGTGGTGTACACCATCGAGCACGCCGAGGACGAGGTGGTGTTCGTCGACCGTTCCCTGCTGGCGCTGTTCGGTCGCTACTTGGACCGCATGCCGACGGTCCGGCACATCGTCATCATGGACGACGGTGCGCCGGTCGAGATACCACCCGACTCACGCATCGTGCCGTGGGACGAGCTGGTGGCCCGACAGCCCGAAGCCGACCTGGACGGGCGGGTTACCGACGAGCAGCTGGCGGCCGCGCTCTGCTATACGACGGGCACCACCGGCAAGCCGAAGGGGGTGCTGTACTCCCATCGCTCCACGTGGCTGCACGCCACCGCCGGGTTGGCGTACTCCGGCTCGCGGGTCACCGACCGCGACAATGTGTTGCCCGTCGTGCCGATGTTCCACGCGATGGCCTGGGGTCTGCCCTACACCGCCTTCGCGGCCGGCGCCCGGCTGACCATGCCCGGGCCCGACCTCTCGCCGCAGGGCTTGCTGTCGTTGATCGAGTCCGAGCGCGTCACCTATGCGGCCGGCGTGCCGACGATCTGGATGGGCATGTTGCCGCTGCTTGCCCACCACGATGTCTCCAGCCTGGACCGGGTCATGTGCGGAGGGTCCGCGGTACCGCCTTCGCTGTCGGACGGGTGGCAGCAGGCCGTCGGCGTACCCATCACCCAGGGATGGGGCATGACCGAGACGTCGCCGGTGGCGTCCTTGAGCACGCTGCGCGCCGAGCTGGTCGACGCGCCGGAGCGCGAGCAAGCCGACATCCGCGCGACGGCCGGCATGGCGATCGCGGGCATCGAGATGCGGCTGGCCGACGCGGAGACCGGCGAACTGCTGCCGTGGGACGACAAGGCGACCGGCGAGGTCCAGGTCCGAGGGCCGTGGGTGGCGCGGCAGTACTACCGGACCGACGAACCCGGGGAGCAGTTCACGGCCGACGGCTGGTTGCGTACCGGGGACGTCGGCATGATCTCGCCGCTCGGCTACCTGCGGCTCGTCGACCGCACCAAGGACATCGTCAAGTCGGGCGGGGAGTCGATCAGCTCTGTGGACATCGAGAACGAAATCATGGGCCATCCGAAGGTGGCGGAGGCCGCCGTGATCGCGCTGCCCCATCCGCGATGGATGGAGCGACCCTTCGCCGTCGTGGTGGCCAAGCCCGGGGAGACCCTCACCCGCGACGACATCCTCGACTATCTACGGGAGCGGCTGACCGGCTGGCAGGTCCCGGACGACGTCACGTTCATCGACGAGATCCCCAAGACCAGCGTCGGCAAGTTCTCCAAGAAGACGCTGCGCGAGCGCTTCGCCGGACACGTGCTGCCGACAGTCTGAGCCTCGAACGGGCGGTCTGGCCCGCACAGCAACCGCACAACGCAAGCACAGGAGTCGTCGAACCCGGCACGGTTTCCTGGGGTCAATTCACCCCGCAGGAGCTTGCCATGACCGACCCGAACCGCCCGTCCGACGACGACTGGACGCCGCCGACCTACCCGCCGGCCGGCGAACCGCCGTTCGCCCCGCCGTCCTATCTCCCCGCCGGGGAAACGCCGGTTGCGCCGCAGTCCGGCGCCGTTCCGCCGTACGCGGCATCCAGCTACCCGCCGAGCTACTCGGCATCGGGTCACCCTGCGTCGGGTTATGCCGGCTACGGCCCGTGGGGGTATGCGGAGCCGAGCTATCCCCGCTACCCGTCCCCCGCTCCCGGGGCC
>CAXTNQ010000141.1:6598-7964 GCA_964245745.1 uncultured Jatrophihabitantaceae bacterium | reverse complement strand
CCGCTTTCGAGACCGCCGCCGGGGTCACGCTACCGACACGCGAGGCGCCGGCCCGGCCGGGTGACGCGATCGGCTGCTACGCGCTGGTCGACAAGGCGGCGCGGCTGCTCGGGTGGCGGGCGCAGCGTTCGCTGGTCCAGGCCTTTACCGACGGCCTGGCCTGGGCCCGTATCCGGGACGGCGTGATCGGACGTTCAGGCCAGTAGCTTGCGCACGGCGCCGATGACCTGATCCGCTTCGTCGTCGGTCATGTCGGAATGGATCGGCAGGCACACGTGCCGGGCGCAGACGTCTTCGGCCACGGGCAGCGGCCCGTGCTGCACGTCCGCGAACACCGGCTCGAGGTGCAGCGGGGTCTGGTAGACCTCGCCGCTCAGGCTGACCCCGAGGTCGGCGAGGTCGTCGCGCAGCTGTGCCCGGTCGACGGCGGGATCGAGCAGCGCGATGTACTTGTAGTAGTTGCTGATCGCCCCGGATGGTTGCGGGAGCGGCCGCAGCGAGGCGAGATCGGCGAACGCCTCGTCGTAGCGCCCGGCGATCCGTCGCCGCACCGCGATGAACTCGTCGAGGCGTGCGAAGTGGACGGCGGCGACCGCAGCGTGCAGCTCGGACAACCGCCAGGCCGAGCCCAGCCGGACGTGTGCGCCGCCGTGGAACCCGGCCTTGCCCTGGTCGCGGTAGATCCGCGCCTCGTCGCGCAACGCCTCGTCGGCGGTGACGATCATGCCGCCTTCGGCCGCAGTGATCACCTTCGTCGGATAGAACGAGAAGGTGCCGGCCACCCCGAACGTCCCGGCTGGTTGGCCCCCGTAGGAGCTGCCGTGCGCGTGCGCCGCGTCCTCGACCAGCCATAGCCCCCGGCGGACGCACATGTCGCGGACGGCCACCACGTCCGGGGCGACCAACCCGCCGATGTGCACCATGACGACGCCCGCCGTGTCCGGGGTGAGCGCCGCCTCGACCGTCTCGGCGGACACGGCCAGGGTGTCGGCGCTGACGTCGGCAAAGCGGACTCGCCCGCCCGCGTGGGCGACGGCGGCGGCGGTGGCGAAGAAGGTGTTGGCCGGTACGACGACGTCGCGTCCCTCGACCCCGAGGGCTCGGAACGCGATCTCCAAGGCGCTCGTCCCGCTGCTCACGGCGACGGCGTGCGGCCGGGCGTGCCGCGTGGCGAAGGCGTCCTCGAGGGCCCGGGTGTGGGGACCGAGGGTGAGGGTGCCGGACCGCAACGATTCGTCGACCAGGGCCAGGATGCGGGCCCGGTCGTCGTCGGAGAAGACCAGTCGCGCGGGCGGGATCACACCGGGCGTCACGGCCGCCGACCGTACCGGTCGGGCTTGCCGGCAACCGGGTCGGCGAGCGGACG
>CAXTNQ010000141.1:0-6588 GCA_964245745.1 uncultured Jatrophihabitantaceae bacterium | reverse complement strand
GTCGGGCACGTAGCGCCCCCGGTCGGCCGGCGCCGGCTCGGACGTGGTCCGGACCGACGCAACCCGCGGCGTCGCGCCCGTGACCATAATTCGCGGGTTGCCGGCCAGGTGCCAGAGACCGACGACCGCCGCGACCAGAGCGATGCAGATGGCGATGGTGTCGGCGCCGTCGAAGTGAATGTGCTCGCCGAACAACACGACGCCGGCGTAGCTCGCGGCGATCGGTTCGACCACGGCAGTGATAGGCAGCGACATCCGCAGATTCCCAGACTGGTACAGGCTCTGGACGAGCAGCACGGCCGGGATCCCCGCCGCGATAAGCGCCCACAACGCCCAGTGATCCCAAATTGGGCCACCGTGGCGCAGCTGCCGGGAGAACGCCTTGGTGAGCACGGCGACGAAGGCGTTGGACAGGCCGGTGGCGAGGCCCAGTAGGGCGGCTCGCCGCCGCCCCAACCGGCGGGTGGACAGCCACGCCAGGCCGCTCACCGTGACGATGGCGATGCTGCTCGTCACCGCCCAGGCCATGCCGTGCGGGATCTCGGCGGTGTGGCCGTTCGGTGCGGCCAGGACGAGGAACACGACCAGGCCGCCGATGACGGCGGCCACCGCCGCCCACTCGCCGGCGTGCAGCCCCACGCGGGTACGGATTGCGACGAAGGCCAGGGCGAAGATCGTCGTCGTTGCCATGATCGGCTGGACGACCACCAGCGAGCCGTGCCGCAGCGCGGCGATCTGCAGCAGCAGTCCGACACCACTGGCCAACAGGCCGAGGATCCACATCGGCCGGCGCGCCACGCGGGTGAGCAGCCCGACCTTCATGGCGTGGTCGGTGTGCACCTCGGCCGCCGCGCGCTCCTGCAGAGCCACCGACGAACCGAAGGCCATGGACGCGCCCAGAGCCAGGAAGAGGGTTTTGCTCACCCGGATGCTCCCGGGTGATCGGCGGATGTGCGGCAGCTGTGGTCGATGGCGTAATCGTCCCAGCCGTTGTGCGCCGCGACCAAGTGCACACCAACCGTGTCGGGCGAGCAACGACGTCCGCTGGCGGCCATAGCGGCGAGGAGCGCGCCCTCATTCGTCTTGATACGCGGCGGGACCTTGGCGAACGCCAACACGTAGTCGACGTTACGGCTCACGAGGAACTGCGAGTACGCCTGCGGGTCGGCGAACCGCCCGTGCCAGATGCTCTCCGGGAAGAACTCGGAATCCAGGACGGCGCCGTGCCGGACGAGGTCGTACATGCCCACTTTGCCGTCGGCGGTGTAGAGCACCCGGTAGGTGGCACCGGCGTGGAACTCGGACGTGGCCGCGAACCGGTCAAGCGTCGGCTCCGGGGTGCGGTTCAACGCGGCCCACGAGTAACCGGCGTCCAGCGGCGCCAGCAGCGCGACGTTGGCCAGGACGACGACGGCGACGCCCAACGGCGGCAACCACCGCCGGCGGTCGTGCGCCAACACCACCGCCAGCACCGGAGGCACCAGGACGAAGGCCCGGATCCCCACCGTGCCGACGAACTGCACGATCTTGGTGAGCAGCGTGCTGTCGGTGAAGACGGGCGACGCGATCACCGGGTAGATCGCCGGCGCAGCGATCAGCACTGTGATCGCGTAGCACCCGAGCAGGGCGCGCCGGTTCGGTTCGAAGCGCCACCAGAGCAGGGCGCACAGGACGCCCAGCGGTAGGACGACGGCCGGGTGGGTGAACTGGCCGAGGCCGACCAGCACCGTGGCCGTCACCCGATGCCCCCGCCGCCAACTGCCCATGCCGAACACGAGCAGTGCACAACCCCACAGGAACGGCAACTGTCCCGACAACGGCGCGAGCACCAGAATCGGGTTGGCCAACACGGCCGCCGGCCACCACCCGCGCCGCGCCTCGGGGAACGCCCAGAAGCTGGCGGCGATCAGGGCCGCGACGCCGAGCACCAGGAGCAGGGTCACCGACCACTGCCCGAACAGTGGCCAGAGCAGTGCACCGGCCAACCACGGCAGGGAGCCGTACGGGAAAGTAAGTGCCTCGCCGTGCCCGAGGACGGGCATGTGCCACGGGATGCCGTGGCCGTGCCAGAGTTGGCGGTCGATCCACCACACGTGCGCGTAGCTGATCAGGCTGTCGTGCGTGACGAAGACGGGATGGCGGAGGATGAGGACGACGACGGTGAGCCACGCCGCGACCACCGCGGCGACGGTCCAGCGGGCCGCCGTGGACGTTCGGCGGTAGCGAGTGGTCTCTACCGCGCGGCCGGTGGCCTCGAGGCGTCCCACGTCCGAGATGTTCGCGGCGGTGGCGTCGGGTGTTGGGGCGGCCGCGTTCGTGTTGCCCGTCCTCGGGCTCGTAGACGACCCAGCCACGGCGGGCACTGCCCTGCCGGCCCTGGCGATCACCATCGCCGTCGCCGCGCTGGTGTGGTGGCGGCGCGACCGCCCGCCGGCGCGGATAGCCGGCGGCCTCGTGGTGGCCGGGTGCAGCTGGCTGTTCTCACAGGCCCGCGCTGGCGCGATCAACTGGCTGCTGGCGGCCCTGCTCGGCCTCGGCATCGCACTGGCCCTCCCGTTGGCCCAGCTGCGCAACCGGCTGACGGTGGTCGTGGCCGCGGCGACGGCAGCCGTGCTGGTGGTCCTGGCCGCGACCTGGGGGCCGACCACCGCCTGGACGTGGGGTGCGCTCACCGGCCTGGCGCTGGCCGTCCCTACAGCCGTCGATCGGCGCCGACGTGCCGGCTGGCTCGTGCCGACCACGGCGCTGCTCGGGGTCGTCCTGGTCGGCTCGTGGATCGGCGCCAACTCGCCGACGGCCGACTGGTTCGGCTCGACGGTGTCCCACGGACCGCGGGATCGGCCCGAGGTGGCCGTGACGTTCGACGACGGTCCGGACGTGAGCGCTACCCTGGCCATCGCCCGCGCCTTCGACGACGACGGCGCGAAGGCCACGTTCTTCAGCGTGGGCAAGGCGGTCGTCGCTCGTCCCGACATCACCCGAGCGCTCATCGCCGATGGCCACCTCGTCGGCAACCACTCCTACCACCACGACGAGTGGCGCTGGCTCGACCCGCGCTACCCCGAGCTGATGCGCGCGCAGCGGGCGATCCACACCCAGGTCGGCGTCTGCCCGGCCTTCTACCGGCCGCCGCACGGCCAGCACACGCCGTTCATGGCCTGGGCCATGTCGCGGCACGGCGTGACCATGGTGGGTTGGGACGTGTCCGCGGGAGACTGGGCGACGTCCGACCCGCAGGTCATCGCCGACCGCGTCCTGTCCAAGGTGCGTGCCGGCTCGATCGTCGACCTGCACGACGGACTGGACGGCGACGTCAACGCCGATCGCACGGTGCTGGTCCGCGCCGTCCCCTTGATCCTCGACGGGCTGCGGGCACACGGCCTGCGACCGGTCCGGTTGGACCAGCTCCTCGGGCGTCCGGGCTACACGACTCACTGCTGAGCGAGCGGCGGGTCGAGCTCGGGCTCCGCGTCGGCGGACAGGTCGGAGAACCTCGGGAACACGGGGACGGGCTTGCGGACGCTCTGTCGGCTGCGCCGCGCCGCGACCACAATCATCGTGACGTCGATCGCCGCGTCACGCAGGCGGGTGCGCGACCGGAACACCGGCACGGGCAGGACGACATCGTTGCGGACGCGGTAGCCCAGGCGGCACAGGATCACCGCGACCTCGACCGTCTCTGAGTACTTGTAGCCGCGGTAGTACTGCAGTGCGTCGGCCAGGGCGGACGCCCGGAACACGCGGTACCCCGACTCGACGTCGCGCAGGTCGGCGCGTGCCCACCACGACGCCCACCGGCTGAGCACCGCGTTGCCGAGTTTCTTGTAGGCCGGGTAGTCGGACAGATCGCGCTGCACGAGCAGGGCGTCGAGCCGTTCGTCGGCCACGATGCTCACGAGCTTGTCCAGCGAATGCGGGTCGTGCTGACCATCGGCGTCCACCGTGCACACCAGGGCGTCCGGCGGCAACTCACCCAACCGGACGCGGTCGACGACGGTGGTGAAGGCCAAGTAGTAAGCGGCCGACATCCCCTGGTTGACGTCGAAGGTGAGCAGCGTCGCCCGTGCGTGACCGGGCAACCACTGCTCGATGACCGCGCGGGTGCCGTCGGTCGAGCCGTCGTCGACCACGATCAGCTCGTCGACGAGGTCGTACAGCCGGTCGAGCACCTCACGCACCGTGGCTTGCTCGTTGTACGCGGGCACGACCGCGACGCGGGCAGGAGAGTCCGGAACGCGATCGGTCACCGCGGAAGAATACCTAGTGGATGCTCAGGAATTTCGCGTGACCGTCCCGCCACCACAGCGGTCCGCCGGAGCGCGTTGCCACCGTCACAACGCATGGCGACGCTGCAACCAGTTCAACGCCACCCACCCGATCGGGACCGGCAGCCAGAAGGTCATGATCCGGTAGAGCAGCACAGCGCTGACTGCGGCGGCGCCCGGCATGCCGGCGGCGGCCAGTCCGGTCGACAGCGCCGCCTCGACCGCACCGAGGCCCCCCGGAGTCGGAGCCACCGAGGCGATCGCCGCCCCGGCGAGGTAGACCACGCCGACCGTGACGAAGTCCAGGTGCCCGTTGAATGCGCGCGTCGAGAAGTACAGGGCGCCGATGTAGGCGCCGTTGAGCAGCAGCGTGCCGCCGACGGCTTCCGCGAGCTTGAGCGGGTTCGTCACGAGGTCCAGGAGCCGTGGCAGCGCCTCGCGCAGCGGCGGCAGGATCCGCGCGAGCAGCCACCGCCGGGTCCACGGAATCGCGAGGGCGATCAGCGCCAACACCGCAAGCACGCCCAGCACGATGAACGCCCAGCCCGGAATGGGAAGTCGATGGTCGGCGTTGGTGCCGGCCGCCGCCGCGAGCACGATGAGCAAGGCGACGTGGGACAGCGCGTTGACGACCTGGCTCACGCCGACGCTGGTCGCGGCAGCGGCCGTCGAGAGGCCGGCCTGGTGGAGATAGCGCAGGTTGATGGCCAGCCCGCCGACGGCGCTGGGCAGTACGAAGCTGCTGAACGAGGCCGCGACCTGCGCCAGTACCGTCCGGAAGAAGGACAGACGTTCCCGCACGTAGCCCTGCAGGGACAGCGCCGCGGCGATATAGGTGACCGCCGAGGCCGCGAGGACGAGTGGCACCCAGCGCCACTTGGCCGTCCGCAGCACCGTCGCCAGGTCGAGCGAGCCGAGCTGGCCGATGAGCAGGTAGCCCGCGACGATCAGCGCGACGAGGGTGACCACCGTGCGCGGACGGAGGCGCTCGAGCCGTGAGGGCTCCGGGACCGGGAGGCTGGTCTGACCCTGGATCGCGCTGCGCAGGTCGTCGATGATCGACGTGCCCTTGATCGCCCGCCGAGTCTCCCGGCTGAGCGCGATGGGCTGCAGCACCGGCAGCGTCGCGGTTAGGCCGTCGTCGCCGATCGTGTCGCGCGCGATCTGGACGGCGGGGTGCGCACCGGCGAGCAACGCGGTGGTTACCAGCAGCTGCGCGCGGTCGAGGTTGATCCGCAGGTCGCCCGCGAACGCCGTACCGTCCTCGAGGATCGGCAGCACGATGTGGCCCGCGTCGTCGCGGCGGATCCGCGACCCCGTCAGGCCGGGATGCGAGACCCGTACGTGGTGCAGGCGTCCCACGCCTTCCCACAGCTCGCGCAGTTGCGCCTCGGTCGCCGGCGGCTCGGCCGTGGCCAGGGGGACGCCGTCAACCCGGTCGTAGGCCAGCACGATGGCGTCCGGGCCGCACGCCACGCCGGCCCGGAACGACGGCAGCGGGGCTGCGGCCGCGCGGGCAGCGTAGGCCAGCAGCGAGCGGCGTTCGGCGGTGCGCTCGATGGACAGCTGCGGACCCCGGGCCACCGCGGATCGCACGCGCAGGCTGCGGTAGAGCCGGTACATCCAGCCGGCCGCGATCTCGTCGCGGTCGAGCACCTCGATGAGCAACGGCGGTTGGCCGGCCATCGTCGCGGTGTAGGTGCGGTGGTCCTCCCGAGCCGTGGGCAACCGTTCGATCCGGCTGAGCGGCAGACCGCGTTGAGCCAGGGCCGCCGCGATGCGGACCGCGTCCGGTCGCTCGTTGACCGTCCCCGCGACGTACCGGACGGCGACACCCACCGTCACACCGAGCAACAGGCTGACGACGATGGACAGCAGCGAGGCCTGCGCCGCGGTGAACGCCGACAGCGCGTATACCCCGAGGCCGGCCCCGAAGACGTCGCGCCACACCCGCTCGGTGCGCACGCCGGAGACGGTGCCGAGGGCCACCCAGGCCGCCAGGTACGCGTCGAGCGCGGGCGTCGTCGACCCCGACGGACGGACGAGGGTGAGCGCGTCGTGCAACGCCGTGCCGCGGGCGTGGTCCACCGCGACGTTCACCGCCGCGGCGACCACGACCGCCAGCACCCCGGACAGCAGGGACTCGACCAGCCGACGGGTCTGCCCACGCACGATCTGTCGGGCGATCAACACGATGGGGACGGCCAGGGCGACGAACCCGCCGACGACGCTCAGCGCGTTGACCAGGAACGCGGGCAGGGCGTCGAGTGCGCGGGCCAGGTCGTCGTTCGCACGCTGGCTCGTCCGGTTGGCCAGCGTGCCC
>CAXTNQ010000140.1:7171-7999 GCA_964245745.1 uncultured Jatrophihabitantaceae bacterium | reverse complement strand
GCAGGGCGGTGGATTTGCCCGACCCCGAGGGCCCGACCAAAACCATGAACTCGCCGTCGGCGATGTCGAGGTTGAGCTTGTTGACCGACGGGATCGGGTTGCCCGGGTAGATCCGGGACGCCTCGACGTATTGCACTGCAGCCATGGACAGCCTCCTTCGGTGTTGGTGACCGCACCGGGTACGGGCGGGTCAGGGTGCGCTGGCTGGGCGCATCCGTGGCCTCACCACACGGGTTTCCGATCGGCTGGCGTGGGTCCGCCCCACCGAGAAGCAGGCGGCGCCGTCCGACCGGCGTAGCGGTCTGGGTGATTGCTGAGTCAACACCGCGGCTCGGCCGCCGTCAACGACGCTGGCTGGTCAGGCGGGGACGGCCGTCACTACGACGTTGTCGTAGTAGGACCGGGCGTTGCGGTCGAAGCCGCCGCCGCAGGTGATCAGCGTGAGCCGTTCCGGGCCGGTCCGGGAGAACAGCTGGCCGAGCGGCACGGTGGTCTTCGGAAACTCCTCGCGCCCGACCACGCGGTAGGTGCGAGTGGCGCCGCTGCCCATGGTGACGGTTACCGTGGCGCCGGCTTGCAGGTTGCGCAGGTAGAAGAAGGCGCCCAGGCCCTGGGCGGCCGAATCGACGTGGCCGGCCATGACCACCGATCCGGTGCTCGTCCCGGGCGCAGGCCCCCACTTGTACCACCCGATGGTCGAGATCTGCTCCGGGATCTGCATCTCGCCGTTCGACTCCACGCCGACCGGCTCGATGGGTGCGTCCAAGTGCAGGGCCGGGATCTGCAGCCGGGCCGGCACGCCGGGCGGAGCGTCGACCGTGACGGGCC
>CAXTNQ010000140.1:0-7161 GCA_964245745.1 uncultured Jatrophihabitantaceae bacterium | reverse complement strand
GTCCTGGAGGGAGGGGCGGCGGTCGAGACTGGCGGCACCGATGGCGCAGACGCCGTGACCGACGGGCTCGGGGACGGGCCGGGCGACGCCGAGGACGTCGCGGGTTCGGCGGCCACGCTCAGGGCCGCACCCGGGTTGATCTGACGTACGCCGCTGGGGTGGTCGGCGAGCGACCCCCCCAGCGGCACTCCCACCGCGATCAGGACCCCGACCACCGCCAGGATGATCCAGGCGTTCGGCCGGCGCAGTGGGCGGATGGGCACGGCTTACCGGCGTGCCCGGGCGACCCGAACAGCGGACGTACCACCGGCCACCGCCAGCAGCAGACCGAACGCGCTGATCAGCCAGACGGCCACGGGCACGCCTTGGTCACTCGCGGCCTGGCCACCGGTGCCGGACGGGACGCCGTTCGGCGGCGAGCTCAGACCGGTGATCGTCTGCACGACGAGGGCCAGCGTCTTGTTCTGAGCCGAGCCGATCGCGTACACGATGGTGTCCTGACCCTCAGCGAGCTTCACGTCGGCTGGGCCGATGACGACGGTCGAGGTACCGGCGAGGACGACATCGGCGCTGACGGTACCCGCCGGGAGGTTGGCCTGCACCGAGTTCGGGTTGGTGAGGCCGGCGAAGGCCACCTTGCCGCCGGCACGCACGTCGCCGGGGGGCGCCGCGGCGGTGTGTCGGACGATGCGCCGCCCCATGCCGGCCGGCATGGCGGTGGTGTCGTTGACGAACGGGGTGATCGTCGGCGTCCCGTCGGCCTTGAGGTGCGCGACGACCGTGTAGTTCTTACCGGCCGAGAGCGGGGCGCTCGCCTGCAGCAGTGGGGCGCCGGTGCCCGCGGTGTTCGCCGCCGGGAAGATCGTGATCGTGTAGGTGGCGGGGGGGAGCTGGAGCGGGCCGGCCACCGTGCCGGGCTGGAAGTTGGCCAACGTCGATTTGCCGTTGACGAACACGTTCACCGGGGTGTTCGGGATGCCGTGCACGACGCTCACGGTCGCGGTATCCGCCGCGTGCGCCGGGGTTCCGGCGATGAGCCCCACGGCCGTGGCGGCGAGCACGCCCACCACGGCCAGGCTGATTCGCTTCACTGCCTGCCTCCGATCCGTGCCGGTTGGTTCCGGCCGAGCAACCGGGCGCTGCTCTCGTCGGGTCCTACGACCGGCTGGCCCAGAACGGATGCACGTGCTCGTCGATCCGATACGGCCCGGACGCCTACCGTCGCGCCTGACGGGGCGGTCGGTAGAACACCGGGGGCGCAGACTCACCACGCAGCTCCGCCACTTGATCGCGTACCGCACTCATGACGGTGTCGGTGATCTCACGCAGCGTGCTCAAGGTGACGTCGGCGTTCCGGTACTTCGTCATGTCGAGCGGCTCGCCGACGGACGCGGCCGCGTCACGCCGGCGGAGCAGGGCGCCTTTCTGCTGCTGGGCGCCCCACTGCCCGACCGGCACCACGGGAACGTCCGGCGCCAGGAGGATCAGCCGGGCCAAGCCGGTCTTGGCCTGCATGGGCCACTGTGCGGGATCGCGGGTGATGGTGCCTTCGGGATAGATGACGACCGCCTCGCCGGCCTCGAGCGCGTCGACCGCGGCCTGCAGCGCCTGGGCGGCGTCGGTCGTGCCACGTGCGACGGGAATCTGCTTAGCCCCCCGCATGATCGCGCCCAGCAGCGGCTTGTCGAACACCGAGTCCTTGATCATGAATCGCGGAATGCGGCCGCTCTGCCAGACCAGTCGGGCCATCAGGATCGTATCGAGGTGCGAGAGGTGATTGATGGCGACGATCACCCCGCCGGTGGCCGGCACGCGTTCGAGGTGACAGAACCGGATGCGGAAGAACACGTTGTCGAGCGGATACAGGACCGCGACGCAGAGGCGGATCCAGAAGCCGGCGCGCGGCCGGTGCCGGCGAGTCATCGAGTGCGGTCCATGGCCCCAGTCTGCCGTCCACCCGCCCGCGACCCGAGCTGGCCGCCAGGCTTCGCGCGCGCTGCACGCTGTTCGGCGCGGAGGTTGGCCTGCGTGCGGGGCGACACGCCGCCATTACCCCGCAGCGGCGCCATTGACCGCCGGACGCCGGCAGCGACCGATCGGGTCCAAGGCCTGTCAGGGCCGGGCGATTAGGCTCGGGACGTCCGCCGGCGTGGCGCAATTGGTAGCGCACTCGACTTGTAATCGAGCGGTTCCCGGTTCGAGTCCGGGCGTCGGCTCCACTTGGTCAGGCGGTAGCCAGTCGGCCACGCGAACGCCCGGGTACGGTGCGGGCATGTCGGAGGTGAACGGGGGGCTGCTCGCCCGCGCGGCCCTGCTCGGCGCGGCGACCGGTTCACGCAGCATGCTCGGGTTGGCCAGCGTGGCGATCGCGGGCGGCCGGCGGACGCCTGGCGCTCCGTACAGCACGGGAGTCGTCGCGCTGGCGTCCGCCGGCGAGCTCGTCGGCGACAAACTGCCGCAGACGCCGAGCCGACTCAACGCCGGGGGTATCGGCATCCGCCTCGTGATGGGCGGCGCGTGCGGTGCCGTGCTGGCCCATCGCGACCGCGCGGCGCAGGCCGAGTTAGCCGAGGCGGCCGCGGTCGGGATCGCCGCGGCCGCCGTCACGACGTGGGCCGGCGCACGGTGGCGCGCCTTCGCGAGCCGCCGCTTCGGCCGCGACATGGTCGGTGCCCTGATCGAAGATGGTGTGGCGGCGAGTGCGGCCGTCGCGGCGGTGCGGTCCTAGGCCAGCCGTGTCTTCAGGACGGCACCCGAAGGAGCGGGTCTGACGTGACGGTCTCGATCCGCGACGTCCGGCGCGCCCTCGAGGAGCTCGGGTCGCTGCGCTTCGGCGAGATGGACGTCGAGGACGGCATGCACGAGATTGTCCGCACCACGCACGCGATCTTCGACGTGGACGGCGCCGGCCTCATGCTGCTCGACGACGAACAGCATCTGCGCAACGCGGCGGTGTCCGACGCGCGCCTCGCGCACCTGGAGGAACTGCAGGTCAAGCATCGCGAGGGTCCCTGCATTGAGTCGTTCGAGTCGCGTCAGCTCGTCTGCGTCGAGGACCTGGAGGACGACGAGCGCTGGCCGCTGTTCACGCCGGACGCGCTCGATCGCGGGGTCCACGCAGTCATGGCCAGTCCGATCCCGTACGACCAACGGCCCGTCGGCGTCGTCGTCGTGTTGTCGGAGAAGGCCCATCCCTGGACGCCCGAGGGCGAGCTGGCGTTGATGGCGTTCACCGACCTGGCGGCGCTGCTCATCGCGACGATGATGCACGCGAGCGAGCAGACCGAAAAGGCCAGTCAGCTCCAGCACGCGCTCGACTCGCGCACAGTGATCGAGCAGGCCAAGGGCGTGCTCATGGCTCGTGCCGGACTCGACGCGCGAGCGGCGTACGAACGCTTGCGTCGGCTCGCGCGCTCGCAACGACGGACGCTCGCCGCAGTGTCCGGCGACGTGGTCGCCGACCCTGCGTCGGTGGACGGCGACGCCTCCGCCTGATCTCAAGGAGCTGGAGTGGGTGCCTGGCGCCGGCGGTTGCACCCCGGCATACTGGGCCTGCCGTCGAAACGTCCGCCGCCCAGATCCCTGCGGCCGCCGTCCTGACGCCCCGGCTCCTGTGCGCGGATCGTTCGAGCGCCCCTCCTGGCCGGCGCGGTCTCGACCCGTCACCGCTAGGAGCTTCGCATGATCATTCTGGGTATTGTCTTGCTGCTCATCGGCTTTCTCGTGCACATCCCGATCCTCTGGACGCTCGGCATCATCGTCCTGGTGATCGGTGCGGTGCTGTTCCTGCTCGGCGCCGCCGGTCGTGAGGTGGGAGGCCGACGGCACTACTGGTAACCGCGGCGGAGGTGCTGGGTGTCGACGGCCACCCGGCACCTCCGGCATCTGTTCACCCGATGATCACCTTGGGACCATGCCCTGATGACGACCACCCGCGTGGACGCGCCGATCGGCGTCGGACGAGACCGGCAGGCGAGCATCTACCGAGACGGCGTTCAGGGACGCCGCCCTTCCGTCCCGCTGACGTGGGATGAGCTGGAAGCCCGCGCCCGCGACGCCATGTCCACCGAAGCCTTCGCCTACCTGGCGGGTGGGGCCGGACAGGAGGCGACCATCGCGGCTAACCGTGACGGGTTCGGTGCGTGGCGCATCGTGCCGCGTGTCCTGCGCGACGTATCGCGTCGCGACCTCTCGATCACCTTGTTCGGACGGACGATTCCCGCTCCGGTACTCCTCGACCCGGTCGGGGTTTCGGCGCTGGCACACCCGTCCGCGGACGTCGGCGCCGCGCGCGCTGCGGCGGCCGAGGGACTGCCCATGGTGTTCTCCAACCAGGCGTCCCGCTCGATGGAGGAATGCGCTGCGGTCATGGGGGATTCTCCCCGCTGGTTCCAGCTCTACTGGAGCTCCGTCCCCGAGCTGGTCGCCAGCTTCGTCGCGCGGGCCGAGGCCTGCGGATGCGAGGCACTGGTCGTCACACTGGACACCCCGATGCTCGGGTGGCGTCCGCGCGACCTGCGGCTCGGGTCCTTGCCGTTCGCGCACGGTCGCGGGCTGGCGCAGTACACCAGCGACCCGGTCTTCCTGCGCCTGGCGCACGAGCGGTCCCGCCGGCCTGCGACCGGACCTCGGCCCCGGGCGACGCCGGCGGCCGTGCGTACGCTCGTCGACATCGCCCGCAGCCATCCCGGCTCGTGGCGGGCGAATCTGCGCTCACCCGTTCCGCGTGCGGCGGTGGAGACCTTCCTCGACATCTACGCCAATCCCGCCCTGACCTGGGACGACCTGCCGTGGCTGCGCGAGCGCACCCGGCTGCCCATCCTGCTCAAGGGCGTGCTGCATCCCGACGACGCCCGCCGGGCGATCGACGCCGGCGTCGACGGGCTCGTGGTGAGCACGCACGGCGGACGGCAGGTGGACGGCTCCATCGGCGCAGTGGCGGCCCTACCGGCGGTCGTCGACGCGGTCGACGACCGCATTCCCGTCCTGCTCGACAGCGGCGTCCGTGGCGGCGCGGACGTGGTCAAGGCGCTGGCTCTGGGTGCCTCGGCCGTGCTGGTCGGACGGCTCTGGGCGTACGGGCTGGCGATCGGCGGATCGGACGGCGTGCGCGACGTCCTGCGCAATCTCGTCGCCGAGTTCGACCTGACCCTCGCCCTCGCCGGCTGTGCTCGTGCCGACGACGCACGCGAGATCGCCCTCGTCCGCGCCTAATATACTGACCGAACGGTCAGGAATTGCGGTGCGGCCCGGACGCGAAGAAGAGAGGGCGACGATCGTGGTTTTGCCCAGCTACGTGAACGGATCCTGGTTCGTGCCGACCGGCGACGGCACGCCGGTGCACGACGCGGTGACCGGCGAAGAGGTCGCCCGGCTGTCCACCGCCGGTGTCGACATGGCGGCGGCCGTGGCTTACGGGCGCCGGCAAGGTGCGGCCCTGCGCGAGCTGACGTTCCACCAACGGGCGGCGCTGCTGAAGGCGCTGGCGTCCCATCTGCGTGAGCACCGCGACGACCTCTACGCGTTGTCCACCCGCACCGGTGCTACCCGGGCAGACGCCAGGTTCGACGTCGACGGCGGTATCGGTGTGCTGTTCAGCTACGCCAGCCTGGGCCGTCGCGGGCTACCCGACGACACCGTCTACCTGGACGGCGCGCTGGAACCGCTCGGAAAGGGCGGCCAGTTCGTCGGCCAGCACGTGTACTCCTCGATCCCCGGCGTAGCCGTCCAGATCAATGCGTTCAACTTCCCGGCCTGGGGACCGCTGGAGAAGCTGGCGCCCTCGTTCCTTGCCGGTATGCCCACGATCGTCAAGCCGGCCAGCCAGACGGCCTACCTCACTCATCGCCTGGTCGAGCTGATCGTCTCGTCCGAATTGCTGCCCGACGGCTCCGTACAACTGGTGTGCGGCAACGCCGGCGACCTGCTCGACCACCTCACCGGCCAGGACGTGGTGGCCTTCACCGGATCCGCGTCGACGGCGGCCAAGCTGCGGTCGCACCCGACGGTCGTGGCCCGGGCCGTGCGCTTCACGGCGGAGGCCGACTCCCTGAACTGCTCGATCCTCGGCCCGGACGCCGAGCCCGGGACGCCCGAGTTCGACCTCTATGTCGCGCAACTCGTCACCGAGATGACGGTCAAGGCCGGCCAGAAGTGCACGGCCATCCGCCGTGCGCTCGTCCCCGCGCCGCTGCTGGACGCCGTCTCGGACGCGGTGGTCGCCCGGCTGGCCGACGTGACGGTCGGCCACCCCGCCGACCCGTCCGTACGAATGGGTGCGCTGGCCAGCCTCGAGCAGCGCGAGGAGGTCCGCCGTTCGGCGAAGGCCCTGCAGTCCGCGGCGCGCCTGGTGTTCGGCGACCCCGAGCACGTGGACGTCGTCGGAGCCGACGCCGAGCGCGGCGCGTTCGTCACCCCGATGCTGCTACGCGCCGACGACCCGACGAGGGCCGAACCGCACGAGGTCGAGGCGTTCGGCCCGGTGAGCACACTGCTGCCGTACCGGGACACGACGGACGTCATCGAGCTCGCGGCCCGCGGTGCCGGCAGTTTGGCTGGCTCGGTGGTCAGTGCCGACGCCGACTTCGTGGCCGCTGTCGTGCGGGGCATCGCGCCGTGGCACGGCCGGCTGCTTGTGCTCGACCGCGACGATGCGCCCGAGTCGACCGGCCACGGCTCACCGCTGCCCACCCTCGTGCACGGCGGGCCCGGCCGGGCGGGTGGCGGCGAGGAGCTCGGCGGGGTGCGCGGCGTCCTGCACCACATGCAGCGCACCGCCGTACAGGCCAGCCCACGCCTGCTCGGCGCGGTCACCCGCCAGTGGGTGCCCGGCGCACCGCGCCACGAGGACGAGGTCCACCCGTTCCGCAAGTCGCTCGCGCAGCTTCGGGTCGGCGACACCGTGACCGCCGGGCCGCGACGGGTCACCCTCGAGGACATCGAGCACTTCGCGGCATTCACCGGCGACACGTTCTACGCGCACATGGACGAGGACGCCGCGCGGGCCAACCCCTTCTTCGACGGCCGGGTTGTCCACGGCTACCTCATCGTGTCGCTGGCGGCCGGTCTGTTCGTCGATCCCGATCCCGGCCCCGTTCTCGCCAATTTCGGCGTCGACCACCTGCGCTTCCTGACGCCGGTGTATCCGGGCGACGAGTTGAC
>CAXTNQ010000139.1:5735-8052 GCA_964245745.1 uncultured Jatrophihabitantaceae bacterium | reverse complement strand
AGTTCGTCACCCAGTTCTACGGAGCCGACCCGGATGGCGAGGACGGCGCAGGCATTCCCCGCGAGGTCCTCGTGCCGGAGCTGCCCGACAACGTGCAGCCATTGACCGACTGGCTGGCTGGGCAGCGCGGCAGTCGGGTGTCGTTCCGGGTTCCCCAGCGCGGGGACAAGCGGGCCCTGCTCGAGACGGTAGGGCGCAATGCCGCACAGGCGTTCACCCGGCACAAGCTCAAGCGGGCGTCCGACCTGACTGCGCGATCGCAGGCGCTGTCCGAGCTGCAGGAGGCGCTCGGCCTGGAGGACGCGCCGCTGCGCGTCGAGTGTTTCGACGTCAGCCACGTGCAGGGCACGAACGTGGTGGCGAGCATGGTGGTGTTCGAGGACGGTCTGCCACGCAAGAGCGAGTACCGGCGCTTCGCGATGCGCAGCACCGGCGGCGACACCGACTGGATCGCCGAGGCCGTCCGGCGCCGGTTCGCCCGCTACCTCGACGAGCAGGCCGCCGTGGTCGGCCTGGAGGACGGACCGCCCGGCATCGACCCCGAGACCGGCCGGCCGCGCAAGTTTGCCTACCCGCCGAACCTGCTCGTGGTCGACGGCGGTGCGCCGCAGGTGGCCGCTGCCCAGACCGTGCTGGACGAACTGGGCATCGACGACGTGGCCCTCGTCGGGTTGGCCAAACGGCTCGAGGAGGTCTGGCTGCCGGGCGAGTCCTACCCGCTGATCCTCCCGCGGACGTCCGAGGGGTTGTACCTGCTGCAGCGGGTCCGGGACGAGGCGCACCGCTTCGCCATCACCTATCACCGGCAGAAGCGGTCCCGCGCGATGACCACGTCCGCGCTGGACGGTATCCCCGGGCTGGGGGAGACCCGGCGAAAGGCGCTGCTGCGCCATTTCGGCTCGTTGCGCCGGCTCCGCCGGGCGGGAGCGGACGAGATCATCGAGGTGCCGGGCATCGGACGCCGCACGGCTGAGGCGATCGTCGACGCGCTCCGCGGCGACGCGCGGGCACCGGAGCCGGCCGTCAACGTCACGACCGGCGAGGTCCTCGACGACGACACCACGGCCGCGCCGGCGTGACCACCGCCGAGCGCGGCGCCCTCGACACCGTCGTCGTCACCGGGCTGTCGGGCGCCGGACGCAGCACCGCGGCCAAGTGCCTGGAGGACCTCGGCTATTTCGTGGTCGACAACCTGCCTCCTGAGCTCGTCGCCACGATGGTCGACTTGGGCAGTCGTACGCAAGGCGCGGTCACGCGCATCGCGGTCGTCATGGATGTGCGCAGTCGAGCTTTCTCCTCCGACCTGCGCGCGGTGATCCTCGACCTGGCCAACCGCGGTATGCGCCCGCGGGTGCTGTTTCTGGAGGCGCGCGACGACGTGCTGGTGCGTCGCTTCGAGGCGGTCCGCCGAGCTCACCCACTGCAGGGGGACGGCCGGCTGGTCGACGGCATCGTCGCTGAGCGCCGGCTGCTGAGCGGTCTGCGCGACGAGGCCGATCTCGTCCTCGACACGAGTGACCGGTCGGTGCACCAACTGCGCCGCGAGATCGAGGCGGCGTTCGCGGCCGGCGGCGGCCTGGACGGGCGTCCGATGTTGCGCGCCACAGTGGTCTCGTTCGGCTTCAAGTACGGCCTGCCCGTGGACGCCGACCTGGTGGTCGACGTGCGGTTCCTGCCCAATCCGTTCTGGATTCCCGAGCTGCGCGAGCAGACTGGTGAAGCTCCCGAGGTGCGTGACTACGTGCTCGCTCAGGAGGGCGCTGCCGAATTCGTCGATCGCTACACCGACATCCTGCGGGTCATCGGCGCCGGGTACACCCGCGAGGGCAAGCATTACCTGACATTGGCGGTCGGCTGCACGGGTGGTAAGCACCGATCCGTGGTCATCGGTGCGGAACTCGCGTCGAGGCTGCGGGACCTGGGCGTACGGACGACGGTTGTGAATCGGGACCTCGGACGTGAGTGACTTACTGGCCGAGACGCGGTCAGCGCGGTCGCTGCGGGCGGTGGCCCTCGGCGGCGGGCACGGACTACACGCGTCCCTGTCGGCGCTGCGCCAGCTCACCGCCGACCTCACGGCGGTAGTCACGGTGGCCGACGATGGCGGCTCCTCCGGTCGGATTCGGCACGAGCTGGCGGTGCTGCCGCCGGGCGACCTGCGGATGGCTCTCGTCGCACTGGCGGGCGACGACCCCGCGCACCACGCCTGGGCCGATCTGCTGCAGCACCGGTTCGGGGGTAGTGGTGCGCTGGCCGGGCATCCGGTCGGCAACCTCATCCTGACCGGACTGTTGGAGCGCGGTAACCGGGTCCGGAT
>CAXTNQ010000139.1:3583-5725 GCA_964245745.1 uncultured Jatrophihabitantaceae bacterium | reverse complement strand
GCGTGCTGCCGATGAGCCCCGTCCCCCTCGATCTGGTGGCTGAGGTCGATCGCTTCGACCCGGACGACCAGACTCGAGTGCGGCGGATCCGCGGTCAGTCGTCCGTGGCGGCCACGCCCGGACGGGTGCGTTCGATCCAATTGCTACCTCCGGGCGCCCCGGCGTGTGCGTTGGCCGTCGATGCGGTCCGCGAGGCGGATCTCGTCGTATTGGGTCCGGGCTCGTGGTTCACCAGCGTGATCCCGCACCTGCTGTTGCACGAACTCGCCACAGCGCTGACGACGACCGCGGCTCGCGTCGCGGTGGTCGTCAACCTCGTTCCGCAGGCCGGCGAGACCGACGACTTCTCGGCCGAAGAGTTGCTGCGAGCGTTGCGAGATCATGCCTCCCCACACGGCATATTGCGTATCGACGCGGTGGTTGCTGACGACGATTGCGTTGCGGATCGGCATTCTCTGGCCAACTACGCGCGCGAGATCGGTGCGCGTCTCGTACTCTCGCGGATCAGGGCGGACGGCGTAACTGACCGGCATGATCCAGCGCGGCTGGCGACGGCGCTCGCCGCGGCGTTGGGCGCCGGCACGCCGGTGGAGGGGACGCTGGGGGGTCAGAGGAGATGAGCCGATGGCGATGACGGCCGCGGTCAAGGACGAGCTGAGCCGGGTAACGGTTCCACGTGCAAGTGCCCGACGCGCTGAAGTGGCCACCATGCTGCGCTTCGCGGGGGCGTTGCATCTCATCGGCGGCCACATCGTGATCGAAGCCGAACTTGACACTGGCTCAGTAGCGCGCCGGTTGCGCAAGGAGATCGCCGAGATCTTCGGGCACGGGTCGGACGTCCAGATCGTCGCGGCCGGTGGGTTGCGTAAGGGCAGCCGTTACCTCGTGCGCGTAACGAAGGACGGCGAGGGGCTGGCCCGGCAGTCCGGACTGGTCGACCTGCGGGGACGGCCGGTGCGCGGTCTGCCGCATCACGTCGTGGCCGGCGGCCTGGCCGACGCCGAAGCCGCGTGGCGAGGCGCCTTCCTCGCCCATGGCTCCCTGACCGAGCCGGGCCGCGCCTGCTCGTTGGAGATCACCTGCCCGTCCACCGAAGCGGCGCTCGCGTTGGTCGGTGTTGGCCGCCGGCTCGGCGTCGCCTCGAAGGCGCGCGAGGTCCGCGGCGCCGACCGTGTCGTGGTCCGCGACGGGGACGCGATCGGTGCCTTGCTGACCCGGATCGGCGCGCACGAGAGCGTCCTGGCCTGGGAGGAGCGCCGGTTGCGCCGCGAGGTACGGGCGACCGCGAACCGGTTGGCCAACTTCGACGACGCCAACCTTCGTCGGTCGGCGCGGGCGGCTGTAGCAGCCGGTGCCCGCGTCGAACGGGCCATGGAGATCCTCGGTGAGGACGCCCCCGACCATCTGCTGCAGGCCGGCCGGCTGCGCCTGGAGCACAAGCAGGCGTCGCTCGAGGAGCTAGGCGCCCTGTCCGTACCGCCGATGACGAAGGACGCGGTCGCGGGGCGGATTCGGCGCCTGCTCGCGATGGCCGACAAGCGCGCGGCCGACCTCGGCCTTCCCGATACCGAGTCCGCGGTGACACCGGAGATGCTCGCGCCGTAGCCGGAGCGCTTCGCCGCGCCTAGTCGCTATTGCACCCACATCTGGTCGAGCAGGAGCGAGTTACGCGGGCGTTGCGCAGACGTCCGCGCAGCTCGCGAACTGACCGCCAAGCGGCGACGACCGATGCGTGCCGGGGCCGTCGTGGAGCGTGGCTCACCGGGCTAAGGTTTGCCCTGCGGGTCGCCGCCCGCCTGCACCGTCTCGCAACCGCCGACGAGGAGCCGAAACAGTGACCGTTCGTGTGGGCATCAACGGCTTCGGCCGCATCGGTCGGAACTTCTACCGCGCCGCACTGGCCAGCGGCGCCGACCTCGAACTCGTCGCGGCCAACGACCTCGGCGACGTCGCCACGATGGCGCACCTGCTGAAGTACGACACTATTCTGGGCCGGCTCGACCGGCCGGTGGCCGCGACCGCGGACGGCATCCAGGTTGGCGAGCAGACGATCAAAGTGCTGGCCGAGCGCGATCCCGCGGCGCTGCCGTGGGGTGACCTGGGCGTCGACGTCGTTATCGAGTCGACCGGCCTGTTTACGAA
>CAXTNQ010000139.1:0-3573 GCA_964245745.1 uncultured Jatrophihabitantaceae bacterium | reverse complement strand
CAAGCACATCGACGCCGGTGGCGCCAAGAAGGTCATCATCTCGGCGCCGGCCACCGGCGAGGACGTCACCATCGTCATGGGCGTCAACGACAACGACTACGACAGCGCCCGGCACGCGATCATCTCCAACGCGTCGTGCACGACGAACTGCCTGGGCCCACTGGCCAAGGTCCTGGACGACGCCGTCGGTATCGAGCGCGGGCTGATGACGACCATTCACGCCTACACGCAGGACCAGAACCTCCAGGACGGACCGCACAAGGACCTGCGCCGGGCCCGGGCGGCCGCTCTGAACGTCGTGCCGACGACCACCGGTGCCGCCAAAGCGATCGGCCTCGTCCTGCCTACGTTGCAGGGCAAGTTGGACGGGTACTCGCTGCGCGTCCCCGTGCCTACGGGGTCGATCACGGACCTCACAGTGACCACGACCCGCGAGACCGACATCGACGAGGTCAACGCCGCGTACCGGACGGCGGCTGACGGCCCGTTCAAGGGCATCCTCACCTACACCGAGGACCCCATCGTCTCCTCCGACATCGTCGGCGACCCGGCGTCATGCATCTTCGACGCAAAGCTCACGAAGGTGTTGGGCAACCAGGTCAAGGTGTTCGGCTGGTATGACAACGAGTGGGGTTACTCGAACCGGCTGGTCGACCTGGTCGGCGTCGTCGGCGCCTCGCTCTGACCTATGCGCAGCCTCGACGACCTGCTGCGGATCGGGGTGCGCGGCCGCAAAGTCCTGGTCCGCTCCGACCTCAACGTGCCGCTGTCCGGCAGCGAGCACCCGAAGGTCACGGACGACGGACGGGTGCGCGCGTCGCTGCCCGTCCTGACTCGGCTGCTCGACCACGGCGCACGGGTGATCGTCGCGGCGCACCTCGGCCGACCGACCGGCGCACCCGAACCTCGGTACTCGCTGCGGCCGGTGGCCGATCGCCTGGCCGCGCTCCTCGGTCGGCCCGTCGAATTCGCGCTCGACACCGTGGGCGAAAGCGCGCGGCTGATGTCCGACGACATGCACGACAGCGAAGTGCTGCTACTCGAAAACGTCCGCTTCAATCCCGGCGAGACGAGCAAGGACGACGCCGAGCGCGGCCGGTTCGCTCAATGCCTCGCGCTGCTCACCGGCGGCGAGGACGACGGCGGAGCCTACGTCGACGACGCGTTCGGTGCGGTGCACCGCAAGCATGCGTCCGTCTATGACGTGGCCAGGCTGCTGCCCCACTACATGGGTGACCTGGTACGCGACGAGGTGACTGTGTTACGTCAGCTCGTGAGCGACCCGGCCCGGCCCTACGTCGTGGTGCTGGGTGGCAGCAAGGTCAGCGACAAACTCGCTGTGATCGATTCGTTGTTGCCGAAGGTCGACCGCCTGCTCATCGGCGGCGGGATGTGCTTCACGTTTTTGGCCGCGCAGGGCTACGAGGTGGGCGACTCGCTGCTCGAGAGCGACCAGGTCTCGGCCTGTCGGAAGTTCCTGGCCGACGACGGGGACAAGATCGTGCTGCCGTCGGACATCGTCGTGGCCGCGAACATCGCCGACGACGCGAAGACCTCGGTGGTGAGCGCCACGCAGATCCCGTCCGGTCAGAAGGGTCTCGATATCGGGCCGCAGACCGTGCGTGCGTTCGCCGCCGAACTGGCCGAGGCCCGCACGGTGTTCTGGAACGGTCCGATGGGCGTGTTCGAGGTTGCGCCGTTCGCGGCCGGGACGCGGGGCGTGGCCGAGGCGGTGGCGGCGACTTCCGGCCTGAGTGTGGTTGGTGGCGGCGACTCGGCCGCGGCGGTGCGCGCACTGGGTCTGGATGCGTCCAGGTTCGGCCATATCTCCACCGGGGGCGGAGCCTCCCTCGAGTACCTCGAGGGCAAGACCTTGCCGGGACTCGCCGTCCTCGAGGAGTTCTGAGTGGTCCGAGCCACGCGCAAGCCGCTGGTCGCCGGCAACTGGAAGATGAACCTGAATCATCTGGAAGCCATCGCCCTGACCCAGCGGATCGCGTTCAGCGTCAGCGAGGAGCTGCTGAGCCGCGTCGAGGTCGTGGTGCTGCCGCCCTTCGTCGACCTGCGCAGCGTGCAGACATTGATCGACGGCGACCGTCTGCTGCTCGGTTACGGGGCGCAGGACGTCTCGCCGTACGACGGCGGCGCATACACCGGCGACATCAGCGGGCCGATGCTCGCCAAGCTCGGCTGCAGCTACGTCGTGGTCGGCCACTCCGAGCGACGCCAGTACCACGGTGAGGACGATGCTCTGGTCAGCCGCAAGGCGGCCGCGGCGTTTCGGCACGGCCTGCTGCCGATCGTCTGCTTGGGGGAGTCGGCCGAGGTCCGCGCCGCGGACGACCACCTTGCCTACTGCACCACCTCGCTCGACGGATCGTTGGCCGGTCTGTCCGGCGAACAGGTCGCCTCCCTGGTGATCGCCTACGAGCCGGTCTGGGCGATCGGCACCGGGCAGGTGGCGACGGCCGCTGACGCGCAGGAGATGTGCCGGACGTTGCGGGCGCGGCTGGCCGAACGGCACGGCGCAGACGTGGCCCGGGCCACCCGCATCCTCTACGGCGGATCGGTCAAGCCAGACAACGCCGTGGAGCTGTCCGCGCAACCGGACATCGATGGAGCCTTGGTCGGCGGGGCGAGCCTCGAGGCCGGCGACTTCAGCGCGATCGTTGCGGCGGCCGACCCCGCGCAGGCCACGCCGGCCTCCGTCCGCTCCGGCTGAGCGGTGCCCACGACGACAGGTATCGTTGACCCGCTCGCTCCCCGATCGAAGGCCGGTCCACGTACATGATCCTGACCCTGTCCGTCGTGCTGATCATCGCCAGCCTGGCGCTGGTCGTGCTCGTCCTGTTGCACAAGGGCAAGGGCGGCGGCCTGTCCTCGATGCTGGGCGGATCGTTCTACTCGAGCTTGTCAGGATCCTCCGTGGTCGAGCGCAACCTCGATCGCCTGACCATCATCTCCGGCGCCGTGTGGGCCATCTGCATCATCGGGCTGGGCTTGTTGTACAAGAACGGCTGACCGGCAGGCGCCGACGGCGCCGTGCCGCGTTCACGACCGACGTCCATCGACAGGAGAGGTACGTGGCTGGAGGCAGTGCGATCCGGGGAAGCCGGGTCGGAGCCGGTCCCATGGGCGAGAAGGAGCGGGGGGAGTCCGCGCCGCGTCAGCGGATCTCGTTCTTCTGCGCGAACGGTCACGAGGTACGACCCGCCTTCGCCCTGGACGCCGCGGTGCCGGAGACCTGGGACTGTCCGCGGTGCGGGTTTCCAGCCGGCCGCGAGTCGACGACCCCGCCGAACGCGCCACGTAATGAGCCGTACAAGACACACCTCGCCTACGTCAAGGAGCGGCGCAGCGACGAGGACGGGCAGGCGATCCTCGAAGAGGCGCTGCAGCGTCTGCGCGCGCGCCGCGGCGAGGTCTAGGGGTGGCGGCCGGCTGAGCAAGCCGGCCGTTGCCAGCTTTGCCCGCCTTAGCGGTGCCCGTCCGGACGATAAGCACCGTCTCCGCAGGCAAACCCCCGCAACAACCGGTCGTCGTCAGCACGGGGCCCGGGCTGGCGTCCGCGTC
>CAXTNQ010000138.1:0-8086 GCA_964245745.1 uncultured Jatrophihabitantaceae bacterium | reverse complement strand
AAGGAGGACGGCGGCAGCCCGAAGTGGCTGTGTACCGCGGCATTCCGTACGCCGCCCCGGCGGTCGGCCCACGTCGCTTCGGCGCTCCCGAGGAGGCTGAGCCCTGGGACGGTATCCGGGACGCCAGCCGCTTCGGACCACCGCCACCGCAACCGGACCGGACGATCACAAGCGACGACTGGCTGAACCTCGCGGTATGGACGCCTGACCCGGGCCGAGCTGGCCTTCCGGTGATCGTCTGGATCAGCGGTGGTGGATACCTCAAGTGCGATTCCGCCGACCCGTATCTGACGGGCGCAGCCGTGGCTGCACGCGGCGCAGTGGTGGTCAGCGCGAACTATCGCACCGGGTTCGAAGGCTTCGCGCACGTCGACGGCGCACCGGACAACCGGGGTCTACTCGATCAATTTGCCGCTCTGCGCTGGGTGCAGGACAACATCACCAATTTCGGCGGCGATCCGCACAACGTCACGGTGCTCGGTCAGTCGGCGGGCGCCGGCTCGATCGCGGCCCTGTTGACGCGGCCGGCCGCGATCCGACCGTTTCGCCGCGCCATCCTGCAGAGCATCCCCGGGACGTATCTCACGGTCGACCTCGCCGCCGACGTTGCACGAGAGATCTGCGCCGGGCTCGGTCGGACGGCCAGCGTGGTCGACCTCCACGAGGTTGCCCCAGATCGCCTGGTCGCAGCGACGGAGAGGGTGACCCGAGATCTCACCCAGCGCGTCGACCGATGGGGGCCGGTCGCCTACTCCTCCACGCCGTTCGCTCCGGTGCTCGACGGCGTCCTGCTCGCCGAGACTCCGTGGGCGGCACTCGCCGGCGGCGTGGTGCGCGATGTCGAGCTGCTGATCGAGCACACCCGTGACGAGTACAGCCTGCTCGCCTCGCAATTGCCCGACCTGACCGACGCCCAGGTGGACGTCCTGATAGACGGCCTGTCACCCACGCCAGGTGCCCAGCGTTACCGAGCCGCCTACCCGTCCGCGGGCGCTAGCCAGCGAAGAGAGCTCGCCCTGTCCGATTGGCTCTACCGGATGCCCGCCCTGCACCTCGCGGAGGCCGCCGTCCGCGGGGGCGAACGCGGCAGCGAGCGTGGCGGCGGCGAACGCGGCGGCGAACGCGGTAGCGATGGCGACCGCGGCGGAGCCCGAGTGTGGTCTTGCGAGCTCGACTGGGGATTCGGACCGCAGGGCGCGTCCCACGGTCTCGACACGTTGCTCCTGTTCGGGACCGCTGACCTGACCGGCGAGATCACGAGAGCCGGCGCCCGAGCAGCGAGCGAGCAGCTGTCGGAGGTCATCAGATCTGAATACCTAGTCTTCGCCACCACCGGCGACCCGGGTTGGGCACCCTTCGGTACGACCGAGCGCTGGACTCGGGTCTATCGGCCGCAACCGGTCGTCGAGGCCTATCCCGAGGAGCGGTCCTGCGTGCTGTGGACCGATCAGCGGTTCGGCGTACTAGACGTCACGCGCTAACGGCAACGTGACCACGGCACGCAGGCCGGGTTCGTTGTCGAGCAGCCGCACCGTGCCGCCGTGTGCGCGTACGAGGTCGCGGACGATCGGCAGTCCGAGGCCCGTTCCGCCGGACTCGCGCGACCGCGACTCGTGCAGTCGGTAGAACCGGTCGAACACGCGCTCCCGCTCGGCGACCGCAATCCCGGGCCCGTCGTCGCTGACCATCAGCTCAGCGGAAGCCTGAGCGGACGCCTCGGCCGTGGAAACGCCCACCGACACCTGGTGCGCGGCGTGCCGGACGGCGTTGTCCAACAGGTTGACCACCACACGCCGTAGCGCCTCGGGATCGCCTTCGACGACGACGGGGATCGTTACGACACCCACCGGCACCCGTGCGTCCGCATACTCGCGAGCCACCTCGCACGCGAGCGAGTCGAGCCGAACCGGTTCGCTCCGCCGCAACCGGCCGCCGGCCTCGTCGAATCGGGCGAGCACCAGCAGGTCCGACACCAGCCGCTCGAGCCGGTCGACGTCGAGCAGCACGTCGTCGAGCAGCTCCCGCCAGTCGGACGCCGGCCCCACTCGATGCGCCACCTCGAGCTGCACGCGTAGCGACGCCAGCGGCGAGCGCAGCTCGTGCGCCGCATCGCCGACGAACGTCCGCTGCCGGGCCGTCGACGCCTCGATGCGATCGAGCATCGCGTTCAGCGTGGTGGCCAACCGATGGATCTCGTCCTGCGCGTCCGGCACCGGGAGGCGCTGATCGGCCAGGCCCGCGGCCGTGATCTCCGCCGCGCCCCGCCGCAGAGCCGCCACCGGACGTAGCGTGCGGCCTACTACGAGGTAGGTGATCACCCCCATGGCGAGCACTCCGATCGGGCCGCCGATGATCGCGGCCGTACGCAGGATGCGCACGCTGTCCTCGACGCTCGCCGTCCCGGACGCGACGAGCACCGTCTCGCGCACCGTGCGGTCGTCGGCGATCGCGGCCACGACCCGCAGCTGTTCGTCGGTAACCGCCGGGTCGCCGGCGATGGTGATCGTCGTGCCGCCGCGCGCCTGCGCGAGCTGGTCCGCGCGCAGCAGCGGCGTCGTCGCGTCGGTGCCCGGCGACACCGCGACGACCCGGTCGTCCGCGTCGACGACCTGGATCAGGTCGCCGCTACCGGCGAGCAGCGTGCCGGGCTTTGGTCCGTCGATCCGCGACGCCGCGACGCTGCGCGCGGCGCGCCGTCCCGACGCGTCAAGCGCGTGCAGCAACGAATAGCGCTGTAGCGCCAACACCAGCACCGCGCCGGTGAACACCGCGAACGCAAAGAGGGCGGTCGTGACGATCGTGATGCGGGCCCGCAGTGACTGGCCCCGCCACAGCTCGGAGAGCCAGCGCATCAACCGGCAACGGGCTGCCCGGCGTCCGGCACCAACCGGTACCCCGCGCCGCGGATGGTCTGCACGCTCTGGCGTGCGAAGGGCGTATCGATCTTGCGGCGCAAGTAGCCGATGTAGACCTCGACGACGTTGGCGTCGCCGTCGTAGTTGGCGTCCCACACGTGATGCAGGATGTCGGCCTTCGAGACCGCTTGCCCGGCGCGGCGCATGAGGAACTCGAGCAGCGAGAACTCGCGCGGGGTCAGCTCCACCTGCTCGTCCCCGCGTGCGACCGTGTGCGCCGCCGGATCGAGCACGAGGTCGCCGACGCTGAGCGCGGCGGGTCGCGGCGTCACGCCCCGGCGCAGCAGCGCGCGCAGCCGGGCGAGCAGCACCACGAACGAGAACGGCTTGACCAGGTAGTCGTCGGCTCCGAGATCCAGGGCGTCCGCCTCGTCGTACTCGCCGTCCTTAGCGGTCAACATGAGGATCGGCACCCAGTTCTCCGCGCCGCGGAGCCGCTCGACGATGCGGTAGCCGGACAGTCCAGGGAGCATGATGTCGAGGACGACGGCGTCGTATGCCGTCTCCTGCGCCGCGTGCAGGCCGTCGGGACCGGTATGGGCGACGTCGACGGTGAAGCCTTCAGCCGAGAGGCCGCGTTGCAGCGCGGAGGCGAGCCGTAGCTCGTCCTCGACGATCAGCAGGCGCACGATTCCTCCCTCCGCGACTGTCCCGGGTGTTGCCGCGCAGCCTGCCACTCAGGACTGAATCTCGCCTCAGCACGGCTCAGCCCGGTCACAGTGCCTGCCGACCATATTCGTGACCATGGCTTCACCTGCTGCGCTACTGCGCCACCGCTCCCTGCGGTGGATCGTTCCCATTGTCGTCGTCGGAGGCATGAGTCTGGCCGCCGCCGGCGTCTTCTCCGCCCAGGCCTCCACCAGCCTGCCGCCCCGCACCGCCGCACAGCTGCTCGCCGATGTCGAGAATGCCCACGTCGACGGCCTGTCCGGCACCGTGGTCGCCCAGGCCAACCTCGGTCTGCCCGCGCTGCCCGAGATCGGGGGCAGCTCCTCGTCCGGCTCGTCCCTCGTCGGGCTGCTGAGCGGCTCGCACACCGCACGCGTCTGGTACGCCGGACCGACCAAGCAGCGGATCGCGCTGCTGGACGCCGTCGGCGAAACCGACGTCTTCCACAACGGGAGGGACGTCTGGCAGTGGTCGAGCGTCGACAAGACGGCCACGCACACCGTGCTCGCCGACAGCGGCCAGAGCCTGTTCGACCACCCGACACCGACCGTCTTGACGCCCGACCAGCTGGCGTCCCAGGCGCTGGCGGCCATCGACCCGACGACCGCCGTCGCGACGGACCAGAACCGCCGGGTGGCCGACCGCTCCGCCTACGAGCTCGTGCTCACTCCGCGCGACGCCACGTCGCGCGTCGGCTCGGTACGCATCACGGTCGACGGGCAGACCAAGATCCCGGTGAGCGTCCAGGTGTTCGCTCGCGGCGCCACGAAGTCCCCGGCCCTCGACGTCTCATTCACCCGGCTCAGCTTCGCAAAGCCGAGCGACAGCCAGTTCACGTTCACCCCGCCGGCCAGCGCCAAGATCGACGAACAGGCTGCCCCGCGGGAGGGCACCCGCTCGCAGGACGACGTCGCCAAGGCGCGGATGAACGTCCGGACGATCGGCCAGGGCTGGACGACCGTCGTCACCGCGAACGTCCAGAACATGGCGAACCTCAAGCAGCAACCGCAGCTCGCCGGCCTCAAGAGGGTGGACGGGGGCTACCTGTTCGACTCCAAGCTGGTCACCGCCTACCTGACCGACAACGGCCGGATCTTCGCCGGTGCCGTCGATCCCGAGGTGCTCTACCGCGCGGCACGGTGACGTGACGTTGACCGCGGTCGACACAGCCAGTCCGGCGGCGGTGGACTCCTCCACCACCGTCGCCGGACGGACAGCACTGGCCGTGGAGTCGCACGGCCTGACCAAGCGGTTCCACGGCGGACAGGTCGCGGTCGACCGGCTCGACCTGCAGGTGCCCGCCGGATCGGTTTACGGGTTCCTCGGGCCGAACGGGTCGGGCAAGACGACAACGATCCGCATGCTGCTCGGCCTGGTGTTTCCGACGTCCGGCAGCCACGCCCTGCTCGGCCGACCGTTTCCGCAGGCCGCGGCCACCGTGCTCCCTCAGGTCGGCTCGCTCGTCGAGGGTCCGGCGTTCCACCCCTACCTGTCCGGACGGGCCAACCTGGCCCGGCTCGACGCCGCCGACCGGACCGTCGACCCGCGCTCGTCCCGGCTGCGTATCGGCGAGGCCCTCGAACGGGTCGGACTGACCGCCGCGGCCGGCAAGCGCTACCGCAACTACTCGCTCGGGATGCGGCAGCGACTGGGGATCGCCGCCGCGTTGCTGCGTCCCCGCTCGCTACTCGTTCTGGACGAGCCGACGAACGGCCTTGACCCGCAGGGCACGCGCGAGGTTCGGCATCTGGTGGCGGCCCTCGGGGCCGAGGGCGTCACCGTGCTCGTGTCGTCGCATCTGCTCAGTGAGGTCGAGCAGGTGTGCAGCCACGTCGGGGTGATGAGCACCGGACGCATGGTCTGGCAGGGGTCGCTCGCCGAACTCGGCGCGCAGCAGCGGGTCCGCGTGCAGGTGCAGACGGCGCATCCGGTCGAGGCGGTTGACGTCTTACGAGACTTGGGGCTTGCGGAGCCGCGCGCCGTCGACGGTGGGGCAACGGCGGTGCTCGGCTCGTCGGCGCCGGAGCCGGTCGTCGCCGCGCTGGTCGCCGCCGGCGTCGGCGTCCGCGGCTTCACGGTCGAGCGTCCCCACCTCGAGGACGTGTTCGTCGAGCTCACCGGGGAGGGCTTCGATGTCTCTGGCTGAGACGCTGGACCGCCCGGCGTCGACGGCCGCTCGCGTACCGTCCGGACGCTTCCTGCGCTCCGAACTCGCGATGATCTTCCGTCGGCGGCGCAACATCGCGATCCTCACCGTGCTCGGGCTGATCCCGATCGTCATCGCTGTGGCTGTCAAGCTCACCTCGCGAGGTGGACGAGGTGGCGGGCCCGGCGACGGCGGCGCTCTGTTCAACGGCATCACCGACAACGGCGTCTTCGTGGCGCTGGCCACCACGCTGGTCGTCCTGCCGCTGTTTCTGCCGATGGCTATCTCGGTGGTCTCCGGGGAGACCGTGGCCGGAGAGGCGAACACCGGTACGTTGCGCTATCTGTTGACAGTCCCGGTCGGCCGCACCCGGCTGCTCGCCGTCAAGTTCGCCGCGCTTGTCGTGTGGGCCGTCGCCTGCACGGCGGTGGTCGCGGTCGTCGGCACCGTGATCGGACTCATCCTCTTCGGCGGCGGGGACGTCACCACGCTGTCCGGCACGACGATCTCGTTCGCCGAGGGACTGGTTCGGCTGCTGCTCGTCGTCGGTTACGTGAGCGCGATGGTCGCGGCGGTGGCGGCGATCGGGCTGTTCGTCTCGACGCTTACCGAGGTGCCGATCGCCGCGATGGCCACCACGCTCGCGCTGACGATCACCAGCCAGGTGCTCGACGCCGTCCCCCAGCTGGACGTCATCCACGGCTGGCTGCCCAGCCATTACTGGCTGCGCTTCGCCGATCTGCTGCGTGACCCCGTCTCGTTCGACCGGGTCACCCAAGGATTGCTGGTGGCCGCGGCCTACGTGGTGACCTTCGTCCTGCTCGCGTGGGCCCGGTTCGGCAACAAGGACGTCACCAGCTGAGCTACTGCAGGTAGCCCTCCACCTCGGACGTCGACCGGGCCTGCGCCGTGTCCGGATCGTCGCCGTACTCCTCGTGCGCGCGGCGCTGCCGGAGCAGGTCCCACGCCTGGTCCAACTGCTCTTCGAGCGCGTCCAGTCGCGCCCGGTCGTCGCCGCCCAGGCCACGGCCTTCATGGTCGGCGCGCAGCTGCTTCTCTTCGGCGACCAGTTCGTGGATGTGATCGAGGATGTTCTTGTCGTCCATGGGGCTCATCCTGCCGCCCGCACCGTGTTGCGCACAGTCGCGAAGACCACGACGGCGGCGACGACCAGCAGTGCTACGCAGTAGATCGTGACCAGTCGGAAGCCGTGGACCATCACGGACACGGTGCGGTACGCCTCTCCGTGCAGGCCGGCGAGCGGCGGCAGCACCGCCACGGCCAGCAGCCCGGCAGCGCGCGCCACCGCGTTGTTGACGCCCGACCCGATCCCGACCTGGTCCGGTGGCGCAGCGCCCATGACCGTCGCGGTGAGCGGAGCGACCAGCAGCGTCAGGCCGAGGCCGAAGACGATCACGCCGGGCAACACGTCGGTCAGGTAGTCGTGGTGGTGCTGGTCGATCCGCAGGAGCAGTAGTAGCCCGGCGCCGGCGACGAGAGGCCCCGCGATCAGTTGCAGGCGGGGGCCGATGCGGGTGGCCAACGCCCCGGACCGTTCTGAAAACAGCAACATCAGCACGGTGATCGGCAGCGTCGCGAGTCCGGCGGTGAACGCGCCGTAGCCGGCCGACACCTGCAGGTGCAGGACGAAGACGAAGAGCACGGCGCTCAGGGCCCCGTACGTCGCGAAGGTCATGGCGTTGGTGCCGGTGAACGTCCGGTTCTTGAACAGGTGCATGGGGACGAGCGGATGGCGGCTCGCGCGTTCCACGTAGACGAACGCGACCAGCGCCGCGACGCCGGCCACCGTGCAGAGGATCGCCGTGGCGCCCCAGCCTCCGGAGCCCGCGGTCGTAGTGCCGTAGGTCAGGGCGCCGAGCCCCAACGCGACCAGCAACGTCCCGGGAACGTCGAGCTCCTCGGGGGCGGACGACCGCGTCTCGGGCAAGTGGCGCATCCCGAGCAGGAGGACGACGGCGGCTAACGGCACGTTGAGGGCGAAGGCCCACCGCCAGGACACGTCCTGTACCAGCCAGCCGCCGACGATCGGGCCGATGGCGGTGCTCACCCCGCTGAAGCCGGACCAGGCGCCCACCGCCCGGGCGCGGTCCTCCTTGGCGAAACTGGCCTGGATGATGGCCAGGCTTCCGGGAGTCAGCAGCGCACCGCCGACGCCCTGCAACGCTCGAGCCGCGATGAGTAACTCGACGCTGGGCGCGACGGCGCACAGCACCGAAGCCACCGTGAACCACACGACGCCGATCAGGAAAATCCTTTTGCGGCCGAGGTGATCGCCCTGCTAACCGCCGAGCAGGATCAGGCTGTGCAGCGGCAGCGTGTATCCGTTGAGGACCCA
>CAXTNQ010000137.1:5590-8214 GCA_964245745.1 uncultured Jatrophihabitantaceae bacterium | reverse complement strand
CCGGAGCCCACGACGCCCACTCCCCTGCCCGCGCCGGTGCACGGCCGGATGGAGTTGCAGGGCGTCGCGTTCGGCTACCGCGCCGACACGCCGGTGCTGCCGGTTACCGATCTGGTTATCGCGGCCGGCCAGACGGTTGCGCTGGTCGGCCCGACGGGAGCGGGTAAGTCCACGATCGCCAAGCTGTTGGCCCGCTTCTACGACCCGACCGCCGGATCGGTTTCGCTGGACGGCATCGACCTGCGCGACCTGTCGGAGACCGATCTACGGCGGGCGGTGGTGATGGTGGCCCAGGACGGCTTCCTGTTCTCCGGCTCGGTCGCGGACAACATCGCGTTCGGGCGGCCCGGCGCGAGCCGGGACGACGTCGTGGCGGCCGCACGTGCGGTGGGCGCCGACGCCTTCATCGGCCGGCTACCCGACGGTTACGACACCGACGTCCGCAAGCGAGGTGGCCGACTGTCCGCCGGGCAGCGGCAACTGGTGGCGTTCGCTCGCGCGCTACTGGCGGACCCGGCCGTCCTCATTCTCGACGAGGCCACGTCATCGCTCGACGTCCCGACCGAACGGGCCGTGCAGCGCGCCTTGCGCACGGTGCTGCGCAACCGCACGGCGTTGATCATCGCCCATCGCCTGTCCACGGTGGAGATCGCCGATCGGGTGCTCGTGCTCGAAGCCGGCCGCATCGTCGAGGACGGTTCGCCCGCGTCCCTGGTCGCGAGCGGCGCCGGAGAGTTCGCCGCCCTGCACCAGTCGTGGCGGGACTCCCTGGTGTGAACGGGCGCGAACACCGCTACGAGACGGACCTGGTGTGGACGGGCAACACCGGGACCGGGACGTCGGGCTATCGGGACTACCGGCGTGAATACGTGCTGACCTCGGCGGGCAAGCCGCCGCTGACCGGGTCGGCCGACCGTGCGTTCTTCGGCGACCCGGGCCTGCCCAATCCCGAGGACCTGCTGCTCGCCGCGCTGTCGAGCTGTCATCTGCTGTCCTACCTGGCGTTGGCCGCTCGGGCCGGCATCGTGGTCGTCGCCTACCGCGACCATGCGGACGGCGTGATGGCCGAGAACGGGTGGGGCGGCGGCCGGTTCACCCGGGTCACGCTGCGGCCCGACGTCGTCGTGGCGGACGCCGGTGACGTCGAGCGGGCCGTCGCCCTGCACGAGGATGCCGCGCGAGCCTGCTACATCGCGGCCTCGGTCAACTTCCCGGTCGGCCACGAACCCACGGTGCACGCCGCCTCGTGATCGCCGGGTGACCGCCATTTGCTCATGATCACGTCACCGTTGACCGCGGTTTGCCGCGGCTCAACGCGACCTGATCACGTGAGTGAGAAGCTCACGTGATGGACCGGCGCGGTGACGAGCGGGACACGGTCGTCGCGCTGGACGTCGGCGGCACGATGATCAAGGGTGCGCTGCTTCGCCCTGACGGCCGCTCGGTCCTCGAACCGGTCGCCGTCGAGACCGGCCCGGACGCGCTCGCGAGCGCGGAGCAGCTCGGCCGGACACTCATTGCGCAGGCTCGGGCGGTGACCGGACGCTCCCCCGTCGCGGCCGGCGTGGCCGTGCCCGGCATCGTCGACGAAGTGAACGGCGTCGTCGCGTTCGCGGCCAACCTCGGCTGGCGGGACGTCCCGGTGCAGGCGCGCCTGGCCGATGGCCTGGGCCTACCGGTCGTGCTCGGGCACGACGTACGGGCCGCCGGGTTGGCCGAATCCCGGTTCGGGGCAGGGCGCAATTGCTCCGCACTGCTGTTCGTCGCCGTCGGCACCGGCATCGCCGCCGCCCTCGTGCTCGACGGTGGGCTGATACGAGGAGGGCACGGCGGCGCCGGCGAACTCGGTCACGTCGTAGTACGTCCGGCCGGCGACCGATGCGGGTGCGGGCAACACGGCTGCGTCGAGACCATCGCCTCGGCGGCCGCGATTGCCCGGCGGTACCGAGAGCGCACGGGACGACCCGAGTCGGCGCAGCAGGTCGGGGCGCGGGCGGCGGCCGGCGAACCCGCGGCGACGGCGGTCTGGGACGAGGCGGTCGCAGCGCTGGCGGACGGGCTGCTGGTGGCGCAGTCCCTCGTCGATCCGGACACCGTGGCCGTCGGAGGCGGCCTCGCCCGGTCCGGGGAACAGTTGCTCGGCCTGCTGCGCACCGCCGTGGCCGAGCGGATCACCTTCCACGCCCTGCCGCGCATCGTGGCTGCGGAGTGCGGTTATCTGGCCGGCCTGCAGGGCGCGGGACTGCTCGCCTTCGACGCGCTCACCAAGTAGCGGCGGTGGTCAGCGAGAACGTGCGGCGGAACACCGCCCAGAGTCCCCAACCGGCCTCACTCGTCACTGCCGTCCAGGCCCCGGCCGGATCGACCCGTTGCAGGGACGCGAGCACCGTGGCTATTGGCACATGTTGCGGCGCGTCGCGGCCGAGCGCGTTGGACCACACGACGGCGCCGTCCCGGCGGAGGACCCGCACTACTTCGGACGCGAACAACGGCGCGTCGGCGAGTACGACGGCGGCAGCGAGATCGTCGGACAGCGGTAACCGCACGCCATCGGCGCGCACGCGCCACGCGGCGGTCGACCTACCCAGCATGTCCGGGCTGAGGTCGATGCTGACGGTCCGCGC
>CAXTNQ010000137.1:0-5580 GCA_964245745.1 uncultured Jatrophihabitantaceae bacterium | reverse complement strand
GGGCGTTCAAGGACATCAGCGCGTGGTTGCCGGACAATGCCGTGATCATCGGCGTCAACAGTCCGGTGCCCCCGCCCACTTCGGCGCACACGCCGTCGCAGAACGGACCTCCTCGAACCAACGCGTCCCGCAACGGGACGGGTCGGTACCAGCCGCGATGCTCGTCCCAATCCGGGGCGAGTTCCCGGTATTGCATGACCGTCTCGTGGGCCACCGTCGCGGACCACCGCGACGCATCCTCAGCGACGGCGCGCGCCCGTGCCTGGGACGCTTCAGCCTCTGGACGATGCGGCTTGCCTGGTCCGCTTGCGACCACACGCGGCAGCACCTCGATCACGGACTCATCATGGCGGCGGAGCACCGCCCACGCTCAGCCACCTAAGTGCGCGAAGGCCACGGCGGCGGCAGTGGCCACGTTGAGGGAGTCGACGTCCCCGCGCATGGGGATGCGCACGCGTTCGTCGGCGCCGACCAGCGTCTGCGCGGTCAGACCCGGGCCCTCCGCGCCGAGCAGCACCGCCCACCGCTCACCCCCGGTGACCTCGCGCAGTGGACGGGCGTCGAGCCGCGGGGTGAGGGCGAGCGTCCGAAAGCCTGCCCGGCGCAGGACGGGCAGCAGGTCCGGCACCGGTCCGGGCGCCACCGCGAACGGGACGCGCAGCACGTGCCCCATCGACACCCGCACGCTGCGGCGGTAGAGCGGATCGGCGCACTGCGGGTCGAGCACCACGGCGTCGACCCCGAACGCAGCCGCGTTGCGGAACAGTGCGCCCAGATTCTCGAAGTCGTTCAACCCCTCGAGCACGGCCAAGCGGCGCGCGTCGCGCAGCAACGTGGGCAGCTCGGGCGCGGGCGCACGACCGGCCGCAGCCAGGATGCCTCGCGTCACCCGGAAGCCCACGACGTCGGACAGCAACCACTTGTCGACCTCGTAGATCGGCGCCGTCAGGCGGTCGAGCGCCGGGGCGAGTGCGGCCAGCCGGGCCGGGACACCGACGACCGCGCGGACCGGGTACGGCGAGTCGACGAGTCGGGCCACGACGCTGGCGCCTTCGGCAATGACCAGGCCGCGACGCTCCGGCCGCACGTCGGCGTCGGTCAGATCACGGAAGTCGTCCAGCCGCGAGTCGCGCCGATCGGTGATGGATTCGGCGAGCGTCAGAGCTGCAGCCCTGACTCCTCGAGCTGGTGCTCGACCCGCACCCGCTCGTACTGGCGGGAGCTGTCCGGCAGGTCGGCCAGCCGGGTCGATACGCCCAGCTGTGAGCAGGCGATGGCCAGTAACTCGTCGTAGGCCCGGTGCAGGCCGGCGACCCTCACATAGGACGTGCCCGGAGGCAACGACTCCATCATCTGGCGGATCCGGCGCAGGTCGGCGGCCACCCGCTCGAACGGGGGGCAGCGCAGCGTCGAATCGGCGGACGGGCACGAGCCCATTTCCGCGTTCCACAACCGCAGGTCCCGGCGGTGGCCGAACAACCGCACACCCTCACGGTAAGCGATGCGTCAACGCGCCTTCACGCATCTCCTCCAGCCGCTCGGTCACATCGGCCCACCCCATGCCCCACCGTCGCGCGAAGACGATGCCGAGGGTGACGGCGGCGACGACGCAGATCAGTCCGCCGCCGGCCATGCCCCACCGCGGACCCAGCGTCCCGGACAGCCAACCGACGATGGGCGCACCGAGCGGCGTTCCGCCCATGAAGCACACGAGATAGAGCGCCATGACCCGTCCGCGCATGGTGGCCTCCACGCCGAGCTGCACGGAGGTGTTCGCGGCGGTCGTCAACGTGAGCGCGGCGAAGCCGGCGGGCACGAGCAGCAGCGCGGTCGACAGGAACGACGGCATGATCGCGGCCACTACCTCGGCAGCGCCGAACCCCGCAGCGGCCATCACCAAGAAGGCGGAGGACGGTCGGCGCACTCGCCGGGTCGCCAACACCGCGCCCGCGCACGCGCCGACGGCCAGGGCCGTCGAGAGCAGGCCATAGCCGGAGGCGTCGCGGTGGAAGACCTGCTTGGCGAGCAACGCCGTCGTCAGCTGGAAGTTCAGGCCGAACGTGCCGACGACGAAGATCAGAACCATCGTGAGCAGCAGGTCGGCGCGCTGGCGGACGTAGCGCAGGCCGCCGCGCAGCTGGCCCTTCACCCGCTCGACCGGACGGGACGGATGCAGCTCGGCGGCCCGCATGAGCGCAATCGCCGTCAGCACCGCCACGCTCGAACCCGCGTTGGCGACGAACGCCCATCCCGTCCCCACGGCGATGATCATGACGCCGGCCACCGCCGGTCCGATCACTCGTCCGGCGTTGAAGATCGTCGAGTTGATGGCCACCGCGTTGGGCAGGTCGTCCTTGCCGACCATCTCGACCACGAAGGACTGGCGGACCGGTGCGTCGATCGCCGACACGATGCCGAGGGCGAGGGCGAGGGCCAGCACCTGCCAGTAGGTGACGACCCCGGCCAGGTCGAGCACGCCCAGGACGAGCGCGATGAGCGCCAGCCCGGTCTGCGTGGCGAACAGCAACTTGCGCTTGTTCCCGCGATCGGCGAGTACGCCGCCCCACAGGCCGAACACCAGCGAGGGCCCGAACTGCAGCGCGGTGACCACGCCCAGGGCCGTGCCGGAGTTCGTGAGTTCCAGCACGAGCCAGTCCTGGGCCACGCGCTGCATCCACGTGCCGGTAAGCGAAACGAGCTGGCCGATCGCGAACAACCGGTAGTTACGGATGCGCAGTGACCGAAACATGCCGGTCGACGCCGATCGGGAGGGTACGGGAACGGTGCGCTGAGCGACTGCGGTCACTGCTCAGCCAACTTCTCCAGCACGGGGACGATCTCGCGCAGCCGCGCCCGCTCGGCGGCCGTGAGCCGGGTGAGCTGGCGGGACAGCCACGCATCGCGCGCCCGACGTTCGGAGGCGAGCAACTCGTCGCCGGCCGAGGAGAGCGAGATGACCGCCTGTCGCCGATCGCTGGGATGCGGGTCACGCCGGACGAGACCGCGCTCCTCGAGGTGGGAAATCACCTTGGTCATCGACGGCGGCTGCACCCGCTCGTGGGCCGCCAGCTCGCCGGCGCTCATCGGCCCGTGCCGGGCCACCGTGTTGAGCGCGGCGAGCTGAGTCAGGGTGACCGACACGTCCACCCGTTGGTTGCGCACCACGCGCGTCAGGCGCAGCAGTGCCGGACGCAGAAGCGACGCGAGCTCGGCGGTTGTCGAGCGCGTCGCTGTTGTCACACCGTTAGTTTAGCTAACTTAAATTCAGGACGCCACGGCGGCCCCGTAGAGTCAACCGGCGTGGCGGATCCGCAGCCCGTCCAGGTCGATTCGCGCCGCGTCGTGCTCATCGGGACGGCCCTGTGGGCCCTAGCTGCCCTTGTCCTGTTGCCCTTCTGGGGCTGGCTCGGCGACCACGGCCACCGCGACTGGCTCTGGACATGCCTCGCGGGCGTCGCCGTCGGGTTGCTGGGCAGTCTGCTGGTGCGCAAGCACCGCGCCGAGGGCCGTACCCGCTAGCTCGCTCGCGAGAAGGACCAGCAGTCCTACTCGGACACGTACTCCACCCCGTCGTCGTACACGACGACGGCGGGTTCGGCGGCGGCCACGCCGTCGCCGACCACGTCGGAATGTGCGCCGCACCCGTACTCGACACTGACCAGCCGACCATCGGTGGCCGTCAGGTCGTTGCCGCACACCCCGAAGGCGCCCTGCAGCGAACCCGCGAGCGGCAGCCAAAACCCGCACGTGCCGCACCGCGCCGGGGCACTGCGGGCCATCGGAGTGTCCGGACCGGTCTCGCCGTCCTGCCAGCGCTCGGCCGCGTCCTGACGTCCCTCACGTGACATCACGCGCGGCCGGCCCAGCCCCAGCTCGAACGCGACCTGTTCGACCGCCGGATCGTCGGACAGCACGTAGCCGGGCACGAGCCGGGGATCGTCCTCGATCCGCGGCAGCAGATCGCCCGGCCCGAGATCGCCGGGCTGCAGCCGCTCGGTCCACGGCACCCAAGGCGGCGCCAGCACGGCGTCCAACCCGGGCAGCAGGACGACCTCGTCGACCGTGACGACCTTCGCCCGCGGGGCGCGGGCCACCGTGACCGCCCAATACCAGCCGGGATAGCCGGGCACAGCGGCGGCGAAGCCGTGCGTGACGACCCGTTCGCCCTCGGCTCGTACGCCCAGGTGGTTGCCGACGGTTTCGCCGCCGAGCTCCTGGGCGGCCGCGCGCGCGACGTCGATCGCCGCCGCGCCGACCGCGTCCTGCGGTGCCGAGCGGCCCGGTCGGGTTGCCGTCTCCGTCATGGTCACGGCTCCATCTTGCTCTGCGACAAAGCTGTCCCGCGTCGTCGGGGTGGTGCGGCAGGATGACTCCGTGGCCCGCCGATCGTCGAACGAGAGCGGGCGCCCACGCGGCCGGTTCTCGCGCTCGGGCCACACGAGTCACGCGCCGCACGCCGAGCCGTCGGCGCCGGGTAGCCCGGCCGGCCCGCCGCCGGGCTCCTATCCACCGCCGTACGCGGTGTATCCGCCGCCGTACCCGGCACCGCCTCCCGCGCCATACCCGACGCCTCCTCATCCGCCGCCTCCTTCGACGCCTCCGAGTGGAGCGGTGCCTCCGCCGCCGGGCGCCGGCCTCGGCGTAGCCGCCACGGCGGCGGTCGTCCGACCTCGAGGCGTGGTGGCCCGCAGCAACTACATGGCGCGCGCCGTCACCCGCCGCGTCATCGACGCCAGCAAGGCCGACGGCGCCGCCGAGTCCGGCTTCACCGCGCTGATCTGGAACCAGGTGCTGTCCTACGGCACCGACGCCATGATCACCGTGGCCCTGGCCGGCACCGTCTTCTTCGGCGCGTCCACGCACGCGCAACGCGGCAACGTCCTGCTGTACCTGCTGATCACCATGGCTCCGTTCGCGGTGGTCGCGCCGATCATCGGGCCGGCCCTCGACCGCGTGCAGCACGGGCGTCGCTACGCCATGGCGGCCACGGCGTTCGGCCGGGCGGTGCTGGCCGTGGTCATGGCGGCCCATTCCACGGAGCTGCTCGTCCTGTATCCGTGCGCCCTGGGGTCGCTGGTGCTCTCCAAGGCCTACAGCGTGATTCGCGCCGCGGCGGCGCCCCGCCTCGTGCCGCCCACCATGACGCTGGTCGAGGCGAACGCCCGGTTGACCATGTTCGGCCTCGTCGCCGCACTGATTGGTGGCGCGGTCGTCGGCGGGGTGATCAAGGTGAGCGGGTCCTACACCGCCGCCCTGCTCATCACCGCCTGCACGTTCCTGCTCTGCGCCTACTTCGCGGTCCGCCTGCCCAAGCAGGTCGACTCGCCGCCATTACCACGACTGCCCGACGCCGGCGGGAGGTTAGGCAACCCGGTTCGCGTTGCGCCTATGCGCCGGCTGCAGGCTTGGGCCAAACGCGGCTTCGAGGCCCAGGTCGTCACCTGTCTGCAGGGCGAGTCGACGTTGCGCTTCCTGTCCGGCCTGTTGACGATCTACCTGGCGTTCTACGTCGAGTCCACGCAGCACGGGACGAGCGCCGCGCTCGACCTCGGACTGGTGATCGGTGCGGCCGGCGCGGGC
>CAXTNQ010000136.1:0-8264 GCA_964245745.1 uncultured Jatrophihabitantaceae bacterium | reverse complement strand
GGTTCGATTCCCCTCAGCTCCAGCGATTTGTAGATCTTCACGCATGTGAGCCAACGGAAAACATCTCAGAGTGGCTTGGTGGCCAAGCTCCGTCGATGATCGAAAGTCTGTCTGCGAGGCGAAGGCGATCGCGCTGGCAGAACTTGGCAGCACCGAAGAGCTCAATGCCACGGAGATCGTGAGCAACGTAGCGGCGATGCGCGCCGGTCTCAATCTGGCAGACCGACTGGATGAGAACGCGATCCTGGCCATGCATGATGCTTTGCTCGGCGGCGGGAAGGAGCGTGTCAGAGCTTCGTGCGCCAGGAGTGCTCTGGCTCGTAACCGAGGAGCCGGCGCGCTTTGTCGATCGACAGGAGGGTGTCGTGCTCACCGAGCTGTCCGCGTACCTCGACATCTGGGAACACGTCGGCCAGTAGCTCAGCGTTGGGCCGACTCATGACGGTGTCGGCGTTGGCGATGATGAAGATCTGCGCGCCTCGGGCCTGGTAGGCGAGAGCTCGACGCACGGCCTGTGCACCGTCGCGGGCATCGATATACCCCCACAGGTTCCACTTCCGCAGCACAGGATCGGCATCGAAGGACGGGAACTGCGTGTAATCCTCGACGTACATCACATTGGAGAACCGCAACCCGATCATCTTCAGTTCCGGGTCCCACCGGCATAACTGCGCGGCCATCGTCTCCTCAAGCGTCTTGGTCAGCGAATACGTGCTCTGCGGTCGCGGTGGATACTCCTCGTCTACTGGGATATACGGCGGCGGCGTGTCGAACGGCAGCCCGAGCACAGTCTCGCTGGAGGCCCACACGATGTCCTTCACGCCCGCACGGCGTGCGGCGGAGACGACGTTGAACGAGCTGTTCATGTTGTTCGCGAAGGTCGCGTGATCGGAGATCAGACCCGGCGCGGGCACCGCAGCCAGGTGCACCAGTGCATCGACGTGATCGAAACGCTCCTCCACGCCCAACATCGCGTCCAGCACCGAACCGTAGTCAGTCAGATCGATCGGAAGGAAGGTGACGCCGTCAGGAAGCACGGAACCGGCGCGGTCAAAGACAACGACGTCCCATCCGTGGTCGGCGAGGTCGGCGACCACCACACGGCCTAGCTTGCCAGCGCCACCAGTGACCACAACCCGTCCGCTATCCACGCCCGGCGTCCTACCCCACCCCGCCGTCCGCTAAGCGATCACATCGCCGGGTGATGACGGAACGGGTCGCGGTCTGCCCAAAATTTACGAGGTCCTGTTGGGGCCGTTACAGCGTCGATGATGCCCAGGCGCCGTAGGGTCGTTGGCGAGGATCGAGAACCGCCGTGATCCCGGAGTGGACCGGTGCCGTCGTAGCCGCCCTGGGCGTGCCGGGACGACGGCGACACACCTGCGCAGCGTCGACGCGGGCGTGGGAAGCAACGAGCAGCCTTACGACGCCAGGACCGCAATCTCCTCCGCTGCTTCTTGATCGGTGGTGGTCCGGTCGAGCCGCCGCACACGTAACTCGGCAGATCCGGCGCAATTGGCCAAGCGGCCGGACCGACAAGGGTTCGCCTGCGCGGGATCTCGTTGCCAAAGGACTGCTCGATATCGACGGAGATGCGCGCGCTTCCGACTGATGGGGCTCACCTGCCTACACCACGTCCTTCTCGCCCGGGGTCGGCGGGATGATTTACCACATGTTGCTGGTGGGCTCTGCGGGCGAGGTGACATATGCGCTTTAGGGCGCGACTGGCGCACGACGCGTACTCGCGGCGCGGTGGGATTAAGTCAGTGACGTCTGCCCACTTGCTGCGCGGTGTCGATCTGGCTGCGACGTTCGTGTTCGCGTTCGAGGGCGCCACCGTTGGGACGGACGCGAGTCTGCATGTGTTGGGTGTGCTGGTCATCGGGTTTACCACCGCGCTCGTCGGTGGCATCGTCCGCGACGTGCTGCTCGGCGACACGCCGCCAGCTGCTTTGCAGTCCGTCGACTACCCGATCATCGCCTTCGTCGCCAGCGGTCTCGCGTTCACGGTCGACCAGTACGTTCAGAACATCCCAGTTTGGTTGATCACCGGGATGGACGCGGCCGGCTTGGGACTGTTCTGCGTTGTCGGAGCACTCAAGGCTCTCGATCATGGGCTGGCGCCGCTCATCGCGGTCATGCTTGGCGCCATCTCCGCGGTGGGAGGCGGCACGGTGCGAGACGTTCTACTCAACCGGCTCCCCATCGTGCTGTACGGCCAGCTGTACGCAACGGCGGCCGTCCTCGGCGCCGCCGTAGCAGTAATTGCCGTCAAAGTGGCGCTGTCACGACCGTGGGCCATGACCCTTGGCTTCATGGCCTGCTTCGGGCTACGCGTGGTCAGCGCCTGGCTGAAGTGGAGCCTGCCCACCGCACACCGGTAAACCACGATCGTCGACAACCTGCTGGTTCACGTTATCGGAAGCCGATCGGCGCTTGAATCCATCGCGGCGCCGAGAGTCTACGGTCGTTCTTCGCGCAGTGGTTCGGTGCGGCCGGCCACATGAGACTTACGCCTTTGTGCTGTCACCGACGACGGAACCCCCTGCGCCGTCGAGTACAACGCGGTCAGCGACGGCTCTCCGTGGCCCAGGCCGGTCTCACGATCTACGGACGAGGCCCGGCGGGGATGCTGGCGGCGGGTCCGTGCCTACGACGACCTTGCCGTACGCGTCGACGACGCCGGCCCCCGCCTGAGACGGACTCGCCGCGTCCTTACGCGGCGAGTCGCGTCTTCGCGGATCTTCTCGGACTACGACGAACGATTTCGACCACGCAAACGTCCCGACGAACGGCCAACGAGGAACGCCGAACGGCACGCTGCGTACTCGTCACCAGTCGCGGACCGCGCCCTTCTAGCTGGTGACCGGGTGTGCGGCGGTCGTTGCGCCGGCGGCAACGCGCCCGTTCGGTTTGGGCGTCTGCGGCGCCTTCACGGCCGTCGTCTTGCGGACCGTTGTGGCTCGCTCGGCAACTTCGGCGTTGTGCTTACGGGTCTCAGCGGCCTTCAGGCTTGCGGCGCTGCGTTTGGCGGCGGCCTGTTCGGCGGCAGCCTTGCGGCGACGGGCGGCCTTCTTTGCCGCGGTCTTGCGCGCCTGGGTGGCCTGCTCGGCGGCTTCGGCGTTCTCTCGGCGGGTTTCGGCGGCCTTCAGGCCGGCCGCCTTGCGCACCTCGACCTCGTGAGCGGCCGCGCGGTGAGTAGGCGTCGGGCTGACAGCGGCCTCACCTGCTGGTGTCTTCCGGACCGTGGTCTTGTGGGTCGGGATCCTGTCGGGTGCGACTGGACGCACCGGTGTCGAGGTCACTGCCGCGCTTTCCCGCTCGACCTGCGCGGCAGCTCGGGCGCGCAGCTTCTGGGCGACCGAAGTGACTTCGTTGGCCGCCTGCTCCACTCCGTTGCCCGCCTCGGTAATCACTCGGGCCACGAGAGGGTCATGACGGAGGTCTTCGGCGACCTGCTCGCCACGCTCAGCGAACTTGCCCAGTCCATCCAGGATGCGGTCGAGGCGGCTTTGTACGTCGTCGCGAACGGTCGAGGTGGCGCCGCTGAGACTGAAGCTGCGAGCTGAGTCGACGGTGTCGGTTGCGCGGTTCTTGATGCCGGCGGCGACATGTACGAGCTTGTCCTGGGCCTGAGCGGTGCGGTCGGCAGCATCCCTGGCGCGCTCGCGGGCGGCGGCCAGGACAGTAGCGGCAGCGCTACGAGCGTCCTCCGGGAGCTCAGCCGTCCGTTTGGTGAGCGTGGCCAAGACCGCATCGCTCACACCGACGTTGACGTACGCCTGACGGCGGGTCAGCGAGATCACCGAGGAAACCAAACCTCTGCCGTCCTGCGTCGAACTACGCGCCCGCTCACGCGCGTCGGAGGTTCGCGATACAAGCTGTTCGGGGACCGATCTGAGCGTGGACCTTCCGCGGTCGAACGCGCTGTCCGCGAAACTGAGGACGTCCGTACTTCTCGACATGGTGAACTCCTTGCTAACCGGTGCAGACGTGGGCTTTGACCCGATATCCGGGCGTGCTCGACGCTGAGCTTTCACATGGACAGATGTTGGACGGATCGACGACGACCGTGTCGCACGATCACCGGCACGAACCCGCCGCCTCCTCCACACTGACCCACGCTGCTAGCTATTGCAAGCGGACAGCTTGCAGAGTGGCTGGGGTCACGACGGAATCGGGCCTCGAGCTCCGACAGGGTGCTCGTTGTGCGAGTGAGTCGTCGCGGCGGGGGGAAAGGCCCGACGGCGGATCAGCGCCTTTCCCCGCGGTGGTGGCGGCGCAGTTCTTCGTGCAGCGCTTGCGCGCGGGCGGCCGGGATGGTGCGGCCGTGCTCGACAAGCTCTGCGGGCAGCGGCTGGGGTGCCGGCATGAGCGTCGTCCAGGGATCCGCGTTGCCCAGCGAAGCCGGCGCGGTGTGCAGCGTGAAGTCGGCCGGCCTGACGTCGGTCAGGTCGGACCAGTCGACGGGGAAGGACACCGGCGTGCCTGCCCTCAGCCGTGGACTGTAGGCGGCGGCGACACTGGCTCCGCCGGCTCGGGTCGAGTCGAGAAAGACCTTGCCGTCGCGGTCGGCCTTGATGAACGCGGTTGTCGCGAGGGTGGGGTCGAGTGCCTCAGCCCGGACCGCCAGCGCCCGCGTGGCCAGTGTGACGTCCGCGGTGCTCGCCCCCGTCACGGGAACGAAGACGTGCACTCCCTTGGATCCGCTGGTCTTCACGGCACCGGCCATACCCATCTCGGCAAGGGCGTGACGGACCAGCTCGGCCGCCGCGACAACGGAGCGGAAGTCGCTCCCTTCGGGTGGATCGAGGTCGAGCACGAGATGCGTCGGGGCTTCGGGGTCGGTAACGCGGAACAGCGTGGGATGGAATTCGATGGCGCGCTGGTTGGCGAGCCACAGCAGAGTGCGTCGGTCGTTGCACAGTACATAGGCGATCTCGCGCTTCGACGTTGCCGACCAGACCGCCGTGGTGGCGACCCAGTCCGGTGTGTACTTCGATGCGTTCTTCTGCATGAACGGCTTCTGACCGCGCAGAGCCCGGATGACCGACAACGGCCGATCGTTGAGCGCCGCGATCATCTGCGCATGCAGCGCGTCCAGGTAGTCGACGAGGTCACGCTTGGTCGTCCCAGCATCGTCGAACAGCGGCTCGTCGAGATTCGTCAGGGTGACGCCGTCGCGGGTCTCTCTCGTGGCCACAGGCTTATCTTCACCCAGCGGACAGCAGTGACTCTGAGGACGCTTGCACGGTGGATCGTCCGGCGACGAGTGGCTGGACGATCTTCGGCATACCGCGCCACCGGCCGGTTCGCAGTTGCGTGGTGTCGAAGCCTGCTCGGCGAAGGGCCGTGGCCAGGTCGAGGTTGCAGCGGCAGCCGTAGGCGAACGCCCGCCAGGGTCGCTGGAGTCGGTCCTGCCAGCGGGCCACGTTCGGGTTCTGCGAGCGGACGTGCTCGATGAGCAGGAGCTGGCCGTCTGACGTGAGGACGCGACGTATCTCGCTCAGCGCACGAGGCACGTCTGCCACCGTGCACAGCACCAACGTCGAGACGACCGTGTCGAAGTGCGCGTTCGGAAACGGGAGGGCTTCGGCCGCAGCTAGGACAATGTCCGTGCGCGTATTGGTAGCGGTGGCACGGGCGGTCAACTGTCGCGCCATGGGTGCTTCCGGGTCCGCGACGGTCAGGCTGCGTACCGACGCCGGATAGTGCCGCAGGTTCAGTCCGGTGCCCGCCCCGATTTCCAGCACCGAGCCGCGGACCGCTGCGAGCAGGTCGTGACGGCGGTCCGCCATCCCCGTGCGTTCGCCCGCCGCGAGGAACGGGTCATACAGGAACGCGAACAGCCCGCCGTACCACGACATGCGTGCAGCATCGCAGTTCTGTCGAGCCTAGGCGGTAGGTGGCATCCAGCTCATTGTCCGAGCAGGTCAGGTGACGAGACGCCGCCATCCTCCCGCCCGGTTGTTGGCGATGACTGACCGGAACAGGTCGAGCATCGCCCGGGGTTTGATGTCGTCGCCCGTGCCGATCTGGACCGTTCTCGCGGTCGCGTTTCCGTGCCCTTGGTTGATGACACCGCTGGGGTCCGGGACGGTTGGGTCGTAGATGAATACGTTGACGTGCGCTTGTGCCGCAAGCAGCGCGCAGATGTTGCCCTCGAGTACGAAGTAGGGCTGGATCGACCGTTTGATCGTCTCCTCGACGCCGTCATCGGCCGCATGGGCGAGAGCGCGAATCTGCTGGCACACGTCCTGCTGCCACGCCGGGAGCTGGGCAATGTAGTCATCAACGCGCGAATCACGGCGCTGACTCACACCTGCAAGATTAGGTGCTGGACGGAGATCTGCTCGGCCGCATGGCGCATCTGGTCCGCGCACAGCGATCATGGTGGGGTGAGCAATCCTGGAGCACCTATGGAGGACCGTGTCCGCGCCGCGTTGTTTCGCAGTCAGATCATCGACCTCACGACGACGGGACGGCGGACCGGACAGCCTCGGCGGATAGAGATCTTTCTGCACGAGCAGGACGGCGTCCTGTTCATCACCGGGATGCCACGTGCGGACCGCACCCGGGACTGGATCTACAACGTGGCGGCCGACCCGCGTGTGGTCGTGCACCTGAAGCAGTCGGTCGTCGCGGACGTTCCGGCCACTGCGCGAGTCGTTACCGCTCCGGACGAGCGACGGCCGCTGATCGAGGCCGCCGCCCAGCGTTGGGGTCGCACGGACATCTCGGCCATGCTCGAGCACAGCCCCCTCATTGTCCTGGACGTCGGCGTCGCAACCTAGCGACCGGATGTCAGGTGACCGGGGGAGGCGTCCTCTGCATGCTGGCCAGCAGCTTCGGATCCCAATCACATATCCGGCAGGCGTGCGCGAACGCGGATCGGGCGAACTCCAGCGCGGTGGCGGCCGGTTGTGGGCTTGCTCGGACGGTGTCCCAATCGAGCACGTACTCGCCGAGTGAGGCGTTCCACTGCGCGCTGGACGGCTCGAGGGCGGCGTTGGCGAACCCGGTCGGCGACGGATGCGCGTAGGCGTAGAACGCCGCCGTGGGATACCGGGCGTCGCCGGGCCACCAGCCGACCGCGACCTCCTGCGCGTCCATCGCGTTGCGCATCAGGAAATCGTCGGACGGTGGGTTGGCGGGTTGCCCGGAGAAGAGGTTCACGGCGAGGTCGAACGAACCCCACCACGCGTTGACCGGCGTCGACCGGCCGCGATAGGGCGCGCGGAACGCCGTGAGGACGAGCGCCGCTTGGGTCGCCGCGGCAAAGTAAGCAGCGACCTGGTCAGCGTCGTAGCGGTCGTGCTCGGTATCGACGTCGAGCGGTGTCGTCCAGGGAACTTCCTGCGGGCTCGGATTGATCTCGGTGGGGCCGCCGACCAGGTGGACCGCGGCCAACACCTCTCGGGTGACCTCACCGACCGGCCGGTTCGGAGTGAGCGCGATGCGCTGCGTGCTGCCCCGGCTGTGGTCGATCACGGTCTGATGGGTGCGCATGTCGAGGGTGATCACGAACGTCCCGGAGCCGTCGGACGAGGACAGCGGTGCCGTCTCCCACCCCCTGGCCGTCAGCCGGAGTGCAGCATGCTGCAGCTGGGGCTCCGGCGGCGCGACCGCGGTCGCGATCTTGCCGAGCACCTGAAGGTGGGCGTGCACCGTGTCGCACGTGGCCGCCCACTCCGGATAGGGCTTCAACGGCGGCCACGCCGAGCTCATGCGAGGACGTTAGCAACTCAGGCCGGCCGCATCGAAGTCCGGTAAGGTCACGCCGGGACGAGCCAATTCCTCTACCACCCCGGACTATCCATGCTCACCCTCGAAGACGAACGCGAAATCACCCGGCTGATGACCGGATATGCGTGGGGAATCGACAGCCGGAATTACGACATTTTCCGGACCTCCTTCGACGACGAGATCGTGGCGGAATATCCCAGCAATACCTTCACGACCGGCGACGCGATCACCGCGTACATGGAAGCGCGTCATCGCGACCTGGGCCCGACGCTGCATCGCAATACGAATGTGAACATCACCGAGGTGCCCGACGGGGCTTCCGTCATCACCTATGTCGACGCCGTACTCACCGCACGAGACGCATCGACGGTCTGGCGAGCGCGCGGTTACTACGACGACCTGGTGATTCGTACCCAAGGCGGCTGGAAGATCAAGAAGCGCCGATTCGTACCGGTCTTGACTGATCCGTTGCCTCCGGTGTCTCCAGCGTATATCGCGACATCGGCTAGGACCGAGTC
>CAXTNQ010000135.1:1021-8272 GCA_964245745.1 uncultured Jatrophihabitantaceae bacterium | reverse complement strand
ACATCACCACACGCACGCCACCACCGTAGGCCGACACGTGGCCGGTCAACAGCCGGGCTTCCGAGCCGCGGGATCCACCCCGGGGGCTGCGCGGCGCCCCGTGCCGCAGCGCAGCCACGCTGGCGACGTGCAAGTTCCAGCCCTCCAGAGTCAGCAAGGGAAAGAACAGCCACGCCTGGCGACGGATCACGGCCCGTCCGAACCAGCCGGTGCGGGCCGCGACTTGCCCGGTCGTAAACGCCAGCACGCCGTCCCCGATGTCCGGGTCAAGATCTTCGGTGTTCGGATTCGCGTGATGCCGGTTGTGCTTGCCCACCCACCAGCCGAAACTCAGCCCGATCAAGAGGTTACCGATCACCTGGCCGAAGACGTCGTTGGCGCGACGGCGCTTGAACACCTGCTGGTGACCACCGTCATGACCGAGGAAGGCGACTTGGGTGCACGCGACACCGAGGACGACGGCGACGATCAGCTGGTACCAGGAGTCGCCGATCACCGCGATGACCGCCCACGTTGCGACGAAGAAGCCGAGGGTTAGCGCGACCCGCGTCGAACAGGCGGCCGGGCGGCGTTGCAGCAGGCCGGCGGCGCGGACTTCCCGGCTCAGGACCGCGAAGTCGCTGCCGCGCGACGGACGTGGGTCGTCGGCGACCTGAGGACTGGACGACGACGGGTAACTAGGATCTGCGACGAGGTCGGCAGACGGAGCACTCGCAGGCATGACGTGCGTTGTCATGGTGTTGTCCCTAGGGGACGTTCACCGAGAGGTGCCCGGCGGTGAGCGGGTCGCTCTCGACACTCGTTGACCGAGGTCGCTCCGGGCCGGGCTGCATCCCAACCCACGTCGACAGTACGCAATGTGCCCATCCGGCGCCGCGCCAAGTACTGGAGAGATGCCGATGATCGACGGTCCGCGATCAGTGAGCCCACGGTGGGTTGATGCGAGCACCGTCGGCAGTGACCGCTTCGAGACCCGCTGTCGTGACCCAGGCGGTGGCGCTGTCTGGGCCGGCGTGGACGCGTAACTCGCTGTGGGCCGGCACGAGCACCGATCACCGGCAGGCGACAATGACTTCTTCGCGGGTCGGTCGGTGCGCGACACCGCGCATGGTGGCGGGGACGGTCAGCTTCCACGCGCACAGCTGATCGCTGCCGCGCGACGGTGCGACGTAGGACGCCAACTGGCTGCCGCGCGTCGCTAAGACCGTCAGCTCGTCGCCGGCATCCAGAACGGCTTGAACCGTCGCGGATTCGACGACGGGCGCCCGGTACACCAGGCGCTGCAACACATTGCGCTGCCCGGGCGGCTACGTCCGGCTTGGTGACCATGCCTCGACCGCGGGCCGCTCAGGTTTGTGCCGTACGCCCGTCGGGTAAGCCGACAGCGTCGGGGGCGGCATCACCGTGCCTCTGTCATGACCTTGAGCGAACAGGGTCCCGCTTCGCGCTTGGCCGCCCGCGTCTACGGGCAATCCCGTCGTTCGACTGAGGAGAGGTCGATGACCAGTTCCACTAACGAGCCCCGCTATCCCGATTACGCTGCCGGCGGCGAGCAAGGCTCGCCCGGCTACGCCGCGGTACCCGGCATATATCCGGAGCCGAGCGGCGCTTATACCGAGGCCAGCACATTCGGCCAGACCAGCGGCGGCTACCCCGAGACCAGCGACACCGATCCTTCGTCCCCCCCTACCGGCGATGAGGGCGCTGGAGTGAAGGAGAAAGCGTCCGACGTCGCGCAGAGCGCCACACAGTCTGGCAAGGACGTCGCCAGCGAGGCCGCCGGCCACGTCAAGGAAGTGGCCGGAGAGGCCAAGCGACAGGCGCGTGACCTGCTCGGCGAGGCGCGCAACCAGGTCTCGGACCAGGCCAGCACGCAACAGCAGTCGGCCACCCGGGCGCTGCGCGGGCTGAGCGATCAGTTGCGGTCCATGGCCGACAACAGCGAGCAGTCGGGTCTGGCCACCGAGTTCGCTCACCAGGCTTCCGACCGGACCGGAAGCATCGCCGACTGGCTGGACGGCCGTCAGCCGGGTGACCTGCTTAACGACGTCCGGGACTTCGCGCGCCGGCGTCCAGGAGCGTTCTTGCTCGGCGCGCTGGTGGCGGGTGTGGTCGCAGGACGACTCACCCGCAACCTGGCATCCTCCGGCGGCTCCGACACCGATCGCGCGTCCGACACATCGACGTCGTTCGCGTCGGCGCCGCTGTCGTCTACGCGCTACGAGTCGAGCACAGCCGGAACGATCACCACGGGCGAGGAGGATGCGTATCCGGCAGTGAGCGACGGGATCGACCCGTTGGGCGCCACGACGCCGCCGGACCCGTACCTGACCGACCTCGCGCCCAGTGACGACGTGCAGCGCCCGGCAGCGGACCTCGAAGGCAGGGTGCGGCCGTGACCACCCCGTCCACCGACGCGTCGGCCGGCCCGCTGCCCGGGCACAGCCATCAGGTCGAGAACGAGTCGATCGGCCAACTCATCGGCGACATCAGCCGCGACCTGTCCACGCTCATGCGGCAGGAGGTCGAGCTGGCCAAGGCCGAGGTGCGCCAGGAGGTCAGCAAAGCCGGCCAGGCGGCCGGCATGCTCGGCGGCGCAGGCTTCGCGGGCTACATGGTTCTGCTCTTCTTGTCCTTCGCCCTCTGGTGGGGACTGGAGAACGTCATGGACACCGGACTCGCGGCGTTGATCGTCGCCGTCGTCTGGGCCGTGATCGGCGCCGTCCTGTACGTAACGGGCCGCAGCCGCCTGCGGGCCGTGCACCCGAAGCCCGACCGCACCATCGACACCGTCAAGCAGGTTCCAGACGCCCTGAAAGGAAAGGAGGAGTACCGATGAGCGAGAGCAACAGCCCGGAGGACATCCAGCGCCGTATCGAGCAGACCCGCGCTGAACTCAGTTCCGACGTCGACGCCCTGGGTGACAAGGTCTCCCCGAGCCGGATCGTCGAGCGACGGGTGAACGTGGCGCGCGGCGCCGTGAGTTCGTTGCGCGACCGTGTGATGGGCAGCGACAGCGACGGCAGCGGAGTGGGTGATAAGGCGCAGTCTGCGTTTGGGTCGGTGCAGTCGGCGGCCTCTTCGGTCGCCGATACCGCGACCTCGGCGCCCGAGACCATCCGTCGGCAGGCGCAGGGCAATCCCTTGGCCGCCGGCCTGGTGGCGTTCGGCGTGGGCCTGCTCGCCTCGTCGCTGCTGCCGGCCAGCAGTTCCGAGCAGCGCCTGGCCACGCAGGTGAAGGACAAGGCCACGGACGTAGGTCAGCCGCTGGTTGAGCAGGCCCAGCAGGCCGCCAAGGAGGTGGCCGGCAACCTGCAGCAGCCGGCGCAGGAGGCTTTGGATCAGGTGAAGTCGACCGCGTCGGAGGGCGCTTCCAGCACGGCCGAGCACGCCAAGTCCGCCGCGCAAGACGTGAAGGAGCAGGCCAGCTCGTCCAGCTAAGACACGCTGCTGCTTAGCAGAATCGACGCAACGCCGTCCGCGCCGTCATGGCGTGGGCGGCGTTGGCACGATCGATTCTCGCACCAGCAGACGACGGCTGCCGCCAGGCGACCTGCTCGACCTTGAGGCAGCGTCCACGGTTTAGCCATGCTCGATGCTGAGCTGGCTGCGCAACTGCAGAAACCGGAACACTTGCGCCGATCCGGTAGCGGCCTGATAGGCGGAGACGACGTCGTGCATGAAGTCGCCGACCGCGTCATCGGGGAGGTGGCTCGTCCAGGCGCCGAAGCCGACGGTGCACCAGGCGGTGAACGCCGCCGCCGTCCCGAAATCCCAGTCCAGATCGGCGATGTCCTGCTCGGTCGTGCGCAGTCCGGCGCGCGCGGCCTGCTGTTGCCACACGAGCGGATCGCGCTGCACGAACGGCGCGAGGAACCCGTCGAAGTAGCGAGCCCACGGGGCGCGACCCGTCACAGTCATCGCGACCTGCTCGAGACTGGGGCGTGGGCCGGCGCAGACGAGAACGAGCAACGCCGACCCGGGTCGACGGAGCGCGTCGGCGATCCTGCCTAGCGCGGCCGGCTGATCGCGTACCCAGTGCAGCGCGTTGAACGACACCACGACGTCGAACAGGCTCTCGTACGCCATGGTTAAGACGTCGCCGACCTCGAACCGCAGCCGCGGTCCGGTTGGGGTGACGGCGATCATGCCTGGCGACGGATCAACGCCAACCACGTCGGCGTCCGGAACGCGCTCGGCGATCTGCGCCGTCACCCGCCCGTCGCCGCACCCCACGTCGAGTAGGCGGCGCACGCCGTCGACCGGCAGGTAAGCCAGCGCGCGGTCCGCCAACCACTGTTGCAGACTGTTCACCTGCCGGTAGCGAACGCCGTCCCACTCAGTCATCGTCGTATCCCGTGCCGATCGCGGCTCTGCTCGTCTGTATCAGATTGTGGCGCGACGATGTTAGGCCGCGGCGGACGGTGACGGTCGGCCGCGGGCGTGCCACCGTGTGATGCTTCATCGGTGCGAAACCACGTCGCCGGGCATGTGTCGTGGTGGCGTCGCTGGCCGGGTCTGGTCGTCGCGGTGATCGTGGCCGTCCTCGTCGCCAGCGGCATCCTGCGGCAGTGTGTGTCCGACGTCGCCGAACTCGGGTCGGCGGCCAGCTTCGGCGCGGTATCCACTCCGGTAGCGGCAGGGGCGGCCGGACAGCTCATCCGCTCCGAGCGACTGCTCGGCGCTCCGAACGGTGCGGTCGCCTGGCGCGTCCTGTACCACTCGAGGGATCTGCGCGGCGCGGACATCCCGGTCTCGGGTATCGTGGTCGCCCCCGTCCGGCCGGCCCCTTCCGGCGGATGGCCGGTGGTGTCGTGGGCGCATCCCACGACCGGCTCGAGCGTTCGCTGCGCGCCGTCTCGTGGGGTCGATCCGTTCCTGTTGATCGCCGGACTGCACGAGCTGCTGGACGCCGGCTACGTCGTCGCCGCGACCGACTACTCGGGCATGGGCTCCGACGGACCGCCGAGCTACCTCATCGGCGCCACCGAAGCCGCGAACGTGCTCGATGCGGCCCGAGCCGCCCGGAACCTGCGCGACGCCCACGCGGGTGCCGAGGTGATCCTGTGGGGCCACTCCCAGGGCGGTCAGGCGGCGTTGTTTGCCGCCCAGCAAGCCACGGTCGCCGCTCCGGAGCTGCAGGTGCGCGGGGTGGCGGTCGCCGCACCGGCCGCCGAGCTCGCGCAGCTGCTCGATGACCACGAGGGGGACGTGTCCGGCGTGACGATCGGTTCGTACGCCTTCGACGCCATCACCCGGGTGTACGGGTCGGGCGACCCGCGTGTGCGCCTGGACGCGGTGCTGACCCCCGCCGGTCAGGCCGTCCTCCCGCGGATCGTCCCGCAGTGCCTACTCTCCGACCTCGAAGAACTCCACCGCTTGGCCGCTCCGGTCGCCGGCAAGTTCTTCGCGGTCGACCCGGCGACCACCGAGCCGTGGGCTTCCATCCTGCGTGACAACACGCCGGGCGCGGAGCGGATCGGTGTGCCGATCTTGGTCACCCAGGGAGACGCCGACGAGCTCGTCCGGCCCGCCACCACGACCGATCTCGTCAGTCGGCTGTGCGCCACCGGCGGCCACGTCACCTACCGCACCTTCCCGCACGTCGACCACGGCCTGGCCGGGGAGCGGAGCGTGCCGTTGCTGCTGTCGTTCCTCGACGGTCTGCGCCACGGCCAGCCGCTGCCGTCCGACTGCGCGAGCCCGACGCCGACCGCATCGGCGACCGGCCCGTCCAACTCGACCTCGGCAGGCGCTATCCCGTCCGCGATAGGCCGCCGGTTCGAACCGCTCCGGCACGGCCGCGGACCTACCCTGCGACAGTGAGCGTGCCACCAGCCGCGGACCGCGTGCCCTTACGGCGAGACGCCGAGCTCAATCGGCAACGCATCGTCGAGGCGGCCCGAAACCTGATCGGCGAACGGGGCCTGGATGTCAGTCACGCGCAGATTGCTCAGCGTGCGGACGTCGGCGTCGGCACCGTGTACCGGCGATTCCCGACGCTCGACGGCCTGTACGACGAGATCTTCGCTGACCGGTTGCAAGCTGTTCTCCGGCTGTTGCGCGAGTCTGAGGCCATCGCCGATCCGTGGGACGCTTTGCGGTACTACGTCGAGGGCAACTGCGTACTGCAGAGCCACAACCGCGGCCTGGCCGATTTCATGCAATCGAACCGCGGCACCGGTTACACCCGGGACGCCCGCGAACGAATCTCGCCGCTGGTCACGCGGTTGGTCAACCGCGCGCGGCGCGCCGGCGCCATCCGCGCCGAGGTGCGGGCCGCTGATCTTGCCGTCATCTTCGCGATTACCAGCTCTTTGATCGACGCGTCAGCGGCAGAAGACCCGACGTTCTATCGGCGTTATCTCGCCGTCCTGCTCGATGGACTCCTGCTCGACCCTCGCGCGGCTGAGCCGTTACCCGGTCGAGCGCCTACCGCCGGACGACTCGAGCTGCTGCTCACCCGCTGGCCCCGCCCGCGGAAGTGACACCGGCGCAGTCCGAGTGCTGGCACGGACACTTGGCGGCCTTGTCCGACCGCCTCACCCAAGTGGAGACGTCTGCCAACTAACGCCGATACGATTGCCAGATAAGTTGACGGCGTGTTCCACTTAACCGGTACGGTGACAGTCGAACCCGCTCGGGTACTGAGAAGGAACGACGATGACCCTGCAGGCCGGTACAGCTCAGCCCGCGACCGTCGTCGCAGGAGCTGCGGGAGACCTCGGTGGCCGCATCGTTCACCACCTGGTGAAGCACGGCGTGGCGACCTCCGGCGTGACTTCGCCGAGCGGGCCGACCGAGCCGACATCGCGGTCGCCCCGACCGCACGACACGTTCCCGGCCTGGCAAGGCATGCGGTACACGCAGGACATGCTCAGTGGCCAGGCACGCCTCGAACCCCTCGACAACAGTCGCTACCCGGACATCGAATGGACATCATTGCGTGAATACCTCACGACGACCGGAGTTCCCGGTAATCGGTCTGACAGGGATTAGGCCGGCGCTTCCCGTGCGCGGGCGACGCAACCGATCCACTTCGAACCGTGACGAGACGATCGGACGAGCGCTCATCGGTGCGGCCGTCGTCACCACAGCCGTGATTCAGCCGATCGCCGACTTCAACAACAGCCATGCCTTCAACGAAGACTGGCCACCGCACGCACATTTTCACGATCTCGCGGCGATCGGGATGCTCGAAGTGTGTAGTGCGACATCGCTGTACCTTCTGCTCACCCGGCGCGGAGACCG
>CAXTNQ010000135.1:0-1011 GCA_964245745.1 uncultured Jatrophihabitantaceae bacterium | reverse complement strand
GGAGACCGAACACTTAATACCGCTGTGGCTGCGCTCATGCCGGCAGCGTTCTGGGCGCCGTTCTTCCCCGCGCACTTCGTCACTGGCTCCAGCCTGGACGACACGACCGCCCACCATCCGGCCCCGAAGGTCCCACGGGTCGGCCCATTTCACGTCTACCCCAACGCGTCGGCCGCGGCCGTAGAGCTTGCGCTGCTGGCGGTCGGCTGGCGACGCTTCCGCCGATCGCGCCGGGCGACGAACCGCAGCCACCACACCCACGTCACGGCGTCCGGATCGCGGCCAGGTACCGGCTGACCCCGGCCGCGAGGACTGCTGCCGCCGGCCGGGCAACGACGGTGAACCCGAACAGCGGACCGAACGATGCGCCGGCCAAGGCACCGGTGGCGAACAGCCCGGGGATGCTGGTTTGCATGCCGTCGTCGAGCTTCAGTCCCTCGCCGCTACGAGCAAGTCGGGGCAGCAAGGTTCGCAGCAACGCCACCGTGCCGGCGTCCGTTCGGTAGCCGGTGGCCAGCAGCACACGGTCGGCGGCGAGCTGTCGCCCGTCGTCGAGCTCGATCCGCAACTCGCCGTCTGGCCGCTTGTCTACGGCGGTGACCGTTCGTTCGGGATAAGCATGGAATTCGGCGCTGCGCAGCCGCGAGGTCAACCAGGGTTCGAGTTTCAGTCGGCCCTCGCCGAACAACCGGTCCGTAACGACTTGCCGCTCCGGCTCCGACATGCGCTGCCAGTGGCCCGGGTCGCGCTCGAGGCGATCCGTCAGTGCCGTGGTCCACGACCAGTCCGCGGCAGTGAACGCGGGCGTCGGGTGGCGGTGGACGACATCCACACGGGTCGCTCCGGCTTCCAGAAGTAGCGCTGAGTATTCGTACGCGCTCTGGCGGCCGCCGATGATCACCACGCGTTTGCCGCGATTGTCGGACAAGTCGCTCAGGTCGCAGGTGTGGTTCCACCAGGGTGGTAGCCAGCTACGGCGGCGATAAGCACTACGAACCAGGTTGGCGCAGT
>CAXTNQ010000134.1:5184-8354 GCA_964245745.1 uncultured Jatrophihabitantaceae bacterium | reverse complement strand
CGCTGGGGCCCCGCGCGGTCCCGTCGTACAGCGCGGCCGGGGCCCGGGCGACCACGGCGGCGACGCTGCCGACGATGCCGGCAGCCCCGGACGCCGTGTCGTACCCCATCTGGACGATGCGCGTGCCTGCCGTAACGAGCCGGCGCAGGACCGCGCGCTCGGCGACGATCTGCGCGTAATAGCCGGCGTTGGCGGCGGTCGGGACGGTCTGGATCAACGTGTGCAGGTACTCCGCACCGCCGACGCGGGCGATCTGGCCGGAGCGGACGAGCTCGGCGGACACGGTGACCGGATCGGCGGGTTCACCTCGGCCGTAAAGGTCCAGGATCGCGTCGTAAACGAGCTGGTGCGCCGGTCGGTAGAAGTCAGCGGGTCGCAGGACCTCGACGACGTCGGCGATCGCGTCCTTGGACAGCATCATGCCGCCGAGTACGGACTGTTCGGCGGCGACGTCCTGGGGCGGGACCCTGTCGTACTCCGGCGAACGCGCGACGCGTGGCGGATCGTCGGCCAACGTCATGAGCGCCCCCTCCCATCGCCCGCAACGTGCGGTCGGAATCAAACTACCGTTCGGGTCCGACAATGTCGGCCCGGCCGCTTGACCGCGCGCGGCGATGCCCGCGCAGACGTTAGGGGCGGTGGTCAGCCTGGGCAATCCGAGCTGTGCATGGGGCTGGGGACGGCCTTGTGCAACACGCCGGTTCGGGGTGTGCGCGGCCGGTGGACAACCCTGTGCGTTCCGCGGGGCGTCTCGGCCAGATCCGAGTAAACGTCGAGGGTGCAGCGTCCACCGACTGTGGACGAGAAAAAGTGCGAGGTTGGCGGAACTAAAGCCCGACGACGGTGACCGGTACCGACGCGACGACGTCGGGGTGCAACTCGACGGTCACCGTGTGCGCGCCTGTCGACTTGAGGTGGCCCGGGAGCTGGATGCGCTTGCGGTCCAGCAGTGGGCCACCGGCGTCCTTCACCGCGCTGGCGATCTCGGCTGAAGTGATCGAACCGAACAGCCGTCCACCCTCGCCGGCACGCGCGCGCACCGTCACGGACAGCTTCTCGAGCTCGGCCTTGATCTCGCGAGCGTGGTCCAGGCCGCGAATCTCGCGGGCGTCGCGCGCCCGTCGGATCTGGCTGATCTGCTTCTCGGCGCCCTTCGTCCAGGTGATCGCGTCCCCGCGCGGCACCAGGAAGTTGCGTCCGTAGCCATCGGCGACCTCGACCACGTCGCCGGCCAGGCCCAGTCCGGTGACCTCACGCGTCAGGATCAGCTTCATCTCAGCGCGCCGTCGACGTGTAGGGAAGCAGCGCCATCTCACGGGCGTTCTTGATCGCCTTCGCGATCTGGCGCTGCTGCTGAGCGCTGACGCCGGTCACCCGCCGCGCACGAATCTTGCCGCGATCGCTGATGAACTTCCGCAACAGGGCGGTGTCTTTGTAGTCGATGTAACCGACCTTGGCGGCGAGAAGCGGATTCTGCTTCTTCTTCGGTTTGCGGACGGGCGCCTTGGAGCTCTGGGAGCGGCTGCGTTGCGGCATGGTTCCTGTCTCTGTCTAGATGAGCGGTTTAGAAGGGGGGTTCGTCGCTGGAGGCGCCAGCGGGCGGAGCACCCCACGGATCGTCGGTCTGTTCGGCGCCACCGGACGCGCCGAAGCCGCCGCTGGACGAGCCGCGTTGCGTGCGGTTGACCTTGGCGGTGGCGTAGCGCAGGGACGGACCGATCTCGTCGACGTCCAGTTCGACCACCGTGCGCTTCTCGCCCTCGCGGGTTTCGAAGCTGCGCTGCTTGAGGCGCCCCTGCGCGACCACGCGCATGCCTCGTTGCAGGGTCTCGGCCACGTTCTCGGCGGCCTGCCGCCAGATGGAGCAGCGCAGGAACAGCGCGTCGCCGTCCTTCCACTCGTTCGACGCACGGTCGAACTGGCGGGGCGTCGAGGCGATCGTGAACGAGGCCACGGCCGCGCCGGACGGGGTGAATCGCAGTTCCGGGTCGGCAGTCAGATTGCCGACGACCGTGATGACGGTGTCTCCGGCCACGGCCTTACCTGGCTTCCGGCCGCAGGACCTTGGTGCGTAGCACCGATTCGTTCAGGTTCAGCTGGCGGTCGAGCTCGCGCACGGCGTCGGGGGCCGCCTGCAGGTCGATGACGGCGTAGAAGCCCTCGGCGTGCTTGTCGATCTCGAACGAGAGCCGGCGCTTGCCCCAGATGTCGACCTTCTCGACGGCGCCGCCGTCGTTCTTGACGACATTGAGGAAGGTGTCGAGGGACGGGGCGATGGTGCGCTCGTCGAGGGTCGGGTCGAGAATGACCATGACCTCGTAATGGCGCAGGGCGGTACTCAAGAACAGCCTCCTATGGACTGGTCGGCCACGGACGATCCGTAGCAGGAGGGTGCGCCAGGGGTCTGACACATTGGCCACCAGTCTACCGGTCGTCACCGAATGCTGTGGACAACCGGGGGCCCCGCTACGGCGGCCGCGGACGATCCGCCGCCTACGCTCGGTCCGTGGCAATTGGTGCGCACGTCGATGCTGCAGATCCGCTGGCGGCCGCTGCGGCGGTGGGCGCCGAGGCCGTCCAGCTGTTTCTCGCCGATCCGCAGGGTTGGAAGGCGCCGCGGCGACACGAGCACTTCGACGCCATCCGCGACGCTGTGATCCCGGTGTACGTCCACGCGCCGTACGTGATCAACGTGGCGACGCTCAACAACCGCATCCGTATCCCGAGCCGCAAGCTGCTCGGCCAGCACGCCGAAGCGGCCGCGGCCGTCGGCGCGCGTGGGCTCATCGTCCACGGCGGGCACGTCAACGCGGGAGACGATCTCGAGGTCGGCCTGGACAACTGGCGCAAGACGTTCGCGCGCGCCGCAGAGGACGGCGGCTTCGGGCTGCCCGTCCTCATCGAGAACACGGCCGGTGGCAACAACGCAATGGCCCGGCGGTTCGACCGGCTCGCCCGGCTGTGGGACGTGATCGGCGAGTTCGGGCCCGGCTTCGTCCTGGACACCTGCCACGCGCACGCCGGCGGCGAGCCGCTGCCGGACATCGTCGACCGGGTGCGCGCCATCACGGGACGTGTGGACCTCGTGCACGCGAACGACAGCCGCGACCCCTTCGACTCCGGCGCCGACCGGCACGCGACCATCGGCACCGGCCAGATCGATCCGCAGC
>CAXTNQ010000134.1:4229-5174 GCA_964245745.1 uncultured Jatrophihabitantaceae bacterium | reverse complement strand
TCGCCGACGTGGTGCGTGACGCCGGCACCGACGCCAGCGTCGAGACGCCGCGCGACGGTCAGGCCGCCGACATCCAAATGCTCAGATCGGCACTGGTGACGAGCGGCTGAGGCGGTGGCCGGGTGGCCGTGACGAGGGGGCCGTCGGGAGCGCCGTCGAAGGGGCCACCGCCCGGGTCGTCCAAGCCGCTGGCCCGCACGATGTCGAGCTCCGGACGCCACATCTCGCGCACGATCAGGCCGGTGAGCACCAACAGCGCCCCGTCTCTGATGATCACTACGTACATCAGCCACACATAGTTCATGCCGTGGTTGGGGTCATTGAGCCCCATCAGGTACAGCATGAAGGTGATCCACAGGGCAATCTCGCTGAATTGCCAGATCAACGCCATCCGCCAGCGAGGCCGGGCCAGCGCGACCAACGGCAGCAACCAGATGGAGTACTGCCGGCTCCAGATCTTGGACGCGAGCAGGAACACGACCACCGCCAGAAAGGCGAGCTGAGCGAGCCTCGGACGCGTCGGCGCGCGGAGGGCGAGCACGATCACCGCGGCCTCGGCGAGGATCACCACCACCGCCACCGCCAGCCCGGAAGGCGTCCAGCCCGTGTCGTGACCGGTGAGCGCGTAGTGCCCGATGTACCAGAGGGTGTCCCACTCGGTGCCGCGGGTGGCGTTGTAGGAGAAGAACTCCTTCCACCCGTCGAAGTATGCGAACGCCACCGGCACGTTGACCGCCAGCCAGGTCGCGACCGCCGCGGCACACGCCACCACCGCCGGCCGATACCGGCCGGTCCGCAGCGCGAGGGCGACCACCGCCACGAGCAGCAGTGCCGGATACAGCTTCGCGGCCGCGCCCAGCCCAACGAGGACGCCGGCGAGCGCCGGACGATCGCGCGCCCACGCCCACATCGCACCGGCCGTCAGAGCCATCGCGACGAGGTCCC
>CAXTNQ010000134.1:0-4219 GCA_964245745.1 uncultured Jatrophihabitantaceae bacterium | reverse complement strand
GACGGCGAGCAGGATGACGCTGACCACGCCGAAGATCTGCACGTCCGACGCCGCACCGAAGTTTCCGGACAGGGCGTGCGTGATACCCGAGGTCAACCACATGAACCCACCGGTGAGCACCGGATATTCGACGGCGTGGTCGCGGTAGGGCACGGCGCCGTGGTCGAGCCCCTCGATGTTCCAGAGCGGGATGATGTCGGAGTAGCACGCGTGCGTGTACTGCTTGTTCGCCGTCCAGTTCGCGTCGGCGCACGGCGATTTCTGCAGCCAGGCCAAGACGAGGGTGAACGAGGCCAGCGCGAGGATCACCCGCATCGGCGTCCACCAGCCGCTGCTCACCGCGTGCCGTCCCCACGGGCCGCCGATCGCCCGGACGGCGCGCGCCACCGTCGGGTCGGCGCGGCTGGGCGGGCTGGCCATCGCGGCATCCTCGCACGCGGCGACCCACGGCAGCTGTGAGCTCAGCCCGACGATCGCGTCGCCGGCGGCGGCTCGGACGACGTGGCCGGCGCGGACGGCGACGGGCTGGGCGTGGGCCGGGGGGAGGGTGGCGACACCGGTGCACGGCTCGTCGGAGTGGACGGTGAGGGCGTCGTCGACCGAGTCGGCGGTGCATAGGACGACGTAGCCGGCGCGGACGAACTCGACGTGGAGTCGTCGGGTTCCGGCACCCCCACCTCGGCCCGGCTCGGCATCGTGGCGACGCGTTGTGGCCCGACGTAGGCGTCCATGAACAGCTGCCAGGCCCGACCGGGGTTCTCCCGCCCGTACATCGGCTGACCAGACTTGTCGAAGATCGGATCCGAACCGCTGTCCGCACCTGCCCAGGACGCGACGCTGACCTGCGGGGTGAAGCCCACCGTCCAGGCGTCGCTGGCCTGCAATGTGCCCTGGATCCCGACCGTGCCCGTCTTGACGGCGACCGTCCGCCCGTCGGTCAGCTGCAACCCCGACGAGCTCGCCACCTGCTCCATGGACAGCGTCGTGTCGTTCGCCACCTTGGGGTCCATCGCGCGGACCGCCGTGTCGTGGTGCTCGAAGACGACACTGCCCTTCGCGTCCGTGACCTTCTGCACGAGGTACGCGGGGTGTTGCGCTCCGCCGTTCGCGAGCGTCGCGTAGGCGTCGGCCATGTCGACCGGCGTGACCTCGTAGCTGCCGATGCCCACGAACGGCGTCGTCGTGCCGTCCTTCTGCAGCGTGGGTGATCCGTTGTGCGTCGCGCTGACACCGGCGGCGTGCGCGAACGCGGCCACGCGCGACGGCTGTGCGAGCGCCGCCACCCGGTAGAACACGGTGTTGAGCGAGATGGTCATCGCCTGGGTGAGCGAGTAGTCGCCCCGCGCGTTCTCGCTCGGGTCGTTCTGTACGGCTTGACCGTCGATGGTCTGCGGCGACGAGCCGGGGAACGTCGAGTCCAGCGTGTAGTCAGTCGTGCCGGCCAGCGTCCCGCTCAGCAGAGCGCCCAACGCGAACGGCTTGAACGTCGATCCGGGCTGTCGCCAGGCGAGCGCGTAGTCGTTGCCCGTCGGGTCGGATCCTCCGTAGTAGGCGAGGATTCCGCCGGTGGACGGATTGACCGCGACGAGGGCCTGACGGAGATTCGCCTGCTTGGCGGTGGGGTTCACGTAGGCCTTGGTCACGGCGGCTATGGCGTCGGCCTGGGCGGTACGGTCGATCGTGGTCTGGATGCGCAGGCCTCGGGTATCGATGGTCGTCTCGTCGATACCGTCGGCGGCCAGTTCGCGGCGTACGGCCTGGGCCAGCACTCCGGTTGGCCCGCTACCCGCGCGCTGGGCGCTGCGGTCGGGCACCGTCGTCGGGAAGGTCAGCGTGGTGGCCTGCGCCGCGTCCAGGTGCTTGGTCTGCACCATCGCGTCGACCACGTACCGCCATCTGTCGTGCGCGGCCTCGGGATTGACCGCCGGGTCGTAGTAACTCGGCGCTCGCAGCAGGCCGGCCAGCAAGGCGGCCTGCGCCGGTCCCAGGCGGTCGACGGACACGCCGAAGTACGCCTCGGAGGCCGTCTCGACACCGTACGCACCGCGACCGAAGTAGACGGTGTTCAGGTACCACTCGAGGATCTGGTCCTTGCTGTAGTCGCGGGCCAGCTTGACCGAGATCGCGAGCTCCTTGAGCTTGCGGGTGAGCGTTCGCTCGGAGTTCAGGTAGGCGTTCTTCACGTACTGCTGGGTCAGCCCGGAGCCGCCCTGGGCGTCGCCTCCGGTGACGTCGTTGAGGGCGGCGCGGGCCGTGCCCTTGAGGGAGAAGCCGGGCTCGGTGTAAAAGCCGCGGTCCTCCGCGGCGATCACCGCCCACCGCACCGCATCAGGGATCTGGGACAGCGCCACGGGTTTGCGGTCGACGCCGATCTGCGCCATCGGCGAGCCGTCGGTGTAGGTGATCGTCGCCACCTGTTTCTGCGGCAGGTCGTCCGGACGCGGAACGTCCGACAGCGTGTAGAAGAGAACCGCGACCACCGTGACGAACACGGCCAGGACGGCGAGCAGCCATGTCCCCGTGACGCCGATGCGCCGCCAGACCCGTCGGTGCCGGGACATCCCGGCCAGGCGCGCTCGCTTGCGTTGCCGGCGCGTCGGGCGGTGTTCAGTGGTTGTGGACCAATCGTCCGGCGGGGAGGTCGTCACGCCGGATCTGCGTCCTTTCGTCAGGCGACCCTCAGCCGTCCGCTGCGGTGAGTCGCTCGGTGTCGTCCGACCCTAGGACGAACGAGCGCAGCAGATGGTTCCATCCACAGCCGCGGCACACCTCGACGGCATAGACCGTGAACTCACTGATCTGGCTCGCCAGGATGTTCAGCTCGCCGAGGGATTTGGCCTGTCCCGCCGACCGTCCCAGGGCGTCGCCGTACACGTAGTGGACGTGGTCGAGCCGGGCCTTGCGGCACACCGGGCACTCGTGGGCAGTGGGCACGCCGTAGTGCCGGGCCGCCAGCTTGAGGTACGGGTGGGCGTCGCAGGCGTCGTGCGCCGGAACCCGGCCCGCCGCCAGCTCCGTGAGACGCGCGCGCCGCTGGAGCGCGTAGTCGACGACGTCCCGCGGCCTCACCCGAGCCAGGGTACGAGCGCCGGCGCACACCGTCGAGTGACGGCTCAGCGGCTCGAGTGACGGCTCAGCGCGTCGAGTGACGGGCGGTAATCCGTCACTCGATGGAAGGGTCCGTTACTCGACGAAAGGGTCCGTCACTCGACGCGTGCCGAACCTCGCAAGTCAACCTCTACGTGGCCAGCGACTGCCTGAGGATCTGCGCGACGTCGAGGACCTGCACGTCCTCGCGGGCCGCGCCGTCGGCCTGCTTGGCGGTGACGGCGTCGGAGAGCATGACCATGCAGAACGGACAGGCCGTGGAAATCAGGTCCGGGTCGAGGCTGAGGGCCTCGTCGGTGCGTTCGACGTTGATGCGTTTGCCGATCCGCTCCTCCATCCAGAACCGCGCGCCGCCCGCGCCGCAGCAGAAGCCGCGCTCCTTGCAGCGATGCATCTCCCGGGCGGTGAGGGACGGGATGGCGCCGAGCACCTCGCGCGGCGGCGTGTAGACCTTGTTGTGCCGGCCGAGGTAGCACGGGTCGTGGTAGGTGACCAACTTGTCGACCGGCTCGACGGGGGTGAGCCGTCCGGCGTCGACGAGCTGCGCGAGCAGTTGGGTGTGGTGGATGACCTCGTAGTGCCCGTCGATCTGCGGGTACTCGTTGGCCAGAGTGTTGAAGCAGTGCGGACAGGTGGCCACGATCTTGAGCGGCGCGGCCCGGGTGATGGAGTTGAGCGTCTCGACGTTCTGCATGCCGAGCATCTGGTACAGGAACTCGTTGCCGAGTCGGCGGGCGGGATCACCGCTGCAGGTCTCGGCGCTGCCCAGCACCGCGAATTCCACGCCGGCCGCGTGTAGCAGCTCCGCGAAGGCCCGGGTGGTGCGCTTGGCGCGGTCTTCGAGCGCGCCGGCGCACCCCACCCAATAGAGGTATTCGACGTCGACCGGCAGCTTCTCGCCGGGGACGGCGCGGCGCACCTCGAAGTCGAGGTCGTTGATCCAGTCCTCACGGGCTCGTTCGGGCAGGCCCCACGGGTTGCCGCGGTTCTCGAGGTTGCGGAGCATGCCGCCGGCCTCGGACGGAAACGCCGACTCGACGAGCACCTGGTAGCGGCGCATGTCGACGATGTGGTCGATGTGCTCGATGTCGACCGGGCACTGCTCGACGCA
>CAXTNQ010000133.1:0-8431 GCA_964245745.1 uncultured Jatrophihabitantaceae bacterium | reverse complement strand
GAGCACGGCGGCGTCGAGGTCGCGGGCGGCGTCCACGCCCGCCAAGCCCTCGACATGCCCGACCTGCCGATCCGCCTCGACCTCGACGTCACCCACGGCGCCGGCCCTCGCCTGCACTAGCCATAGCGCGTCACGGCGCCACCAGCGCGGCGCCCAAAACGCAAGTCCGTAAGGGGTGCCCGCTCATGGCGGTGTTCATCGTGGCAGTCGAATACCGTGGTTCCGACCTGCCCCAGCACACCGCGGGCCAACGGGCTGGCATCCGCGAACATGCCTACGACATCGACGCCGGCGCCGTCGTCGATCACATCCCGCCCGCCGTCGCCCCTCGCCTTGGATTCCCCAAACCTCAACGGGCGTGGAACAGCACCCCACAGCTCACCCGCTGCGTCGACTGCGCGGCCACCGTCACCCACGCGGTCACCGCCATCATCACCGCCGCCCTACGCCGCCGGACCGAGTGAGTACCTTCCGTGACGCGTCGTCCTCGGCGGCACGGCTCCGCGGCCGCAGTCCACCGCACTGCTCGCCGAGCTCGCGTCGGCGATGCTTAGGGCGTAGCGTCGTCAATACATTGGTCGCACGTCGCGTCGCGGCTGAAGCTGAGCCAATGAGGCCTGGGCACGGCATCGCCGGGTGACGAGGGGCGAAGAACCGCCCGGATCGCAGGTCACGTTATCGACCTCACTCTGAGCTCCGAGCTCGTCAGTCTGGCGCAGCGCGGCAATCTCGAGGCCTTCGGAGAACTTGCCGAACGACACGCCACCATGTCCTACCGTCGAGCGCTCGCCATCGTCGACAACCGCGATGACGCGCTCGACGTCTGCCAGAGCTCGCTCTTAACCGCATGGCAACACATCGGCGGGTTCCGCGCCCAATCCTCCTTCGGCACCTGGTTGTACCGGATCGTCACCACCGAAGCCCTCGACCACCGGCGTCGCCAACAGCGACACGCCATCCAATCCCTCGAGCACTTCGACGACATGGCCGCCGGAGCGCCTGGCCCCGCCGATCAGGCGGAGAACCGGCAAACCGCACGGGAACTCCACGCTGCGATCACCGCCTTGCCGGCACCCCAACGCACGGCGCTGCTCCTCCACGCTGAACACCGCAGCTACGCGCACATCGCCACCACGACCCACAGCACTGTTCCCGCAGTCCGCAGCCATCTTCATCGCGCACGAAAATCCCTCCGCGCCACCCTCAGCACGCCGTAACGTCTAGCCGGCGAACCCTCGGCCTGCGTCGAGGATTGTCGGAACACCGAGATCGCGCGTTGCCACATCAACTCCTGGCTGCGCCGGCGCCAGCCGTGGCTCTTTCCGGGTCGCCACCAGGACGTCGCAGGCTCGACGTCGATCGGAGGTTAGGCAAGGCCGATCTGTTGAGCCTGCAGCCTGGCGTCCCAGAAGGCGGAGATCTCGATGAGCAGATCTCCGTCCCACTTGGCGGTTTGGGCGAACTCGACGTCGAACGCTTTCCCGGTCGGCGGCACTACCGTTCCATCGGGCAGCGTCATCCCACCGGTGAAGGTGCCGGTGACGCGGGTGACGACGGTGATCCAGTCGCCGCCGCCGAACCGAACCAGGTACGGATCGTTGTTCACGTGGACGTCCGGAAAAGTGTGGAAGAACTGCTTCATTGCCCCGGCGTGAGCGGACCGTCCGTAGATCGGCTCTGCGTTGCCGGTCACGTGGGCGATCATGTCCGGGTGATGCACCGCTTGCATCGCATCGAAGTCCCGAGCGTTGAAGGCGTCGTCGCCCGTTTTCATAAGCTCAAGCAGGTGACTCGTTCGGGCTGCGTCGGTCGTCGAAGTGGCCATGATGTCTGCCCTTTCCGTGGTGGTGAATCGAGCCGGCCCCGCCACATACTTAGACTAGACTCTATCCTTTGTTTTTGCCATAACCTTGAGGTGGAGTCAACCCACTAGCGTAGAGTGTGAGCGTGACCGGTAACGGGCTGCGCGAGCTGAAGAAAGCGCGGACTCGACGGCTGATCGCGGACACTGCCGCCCGGTTGTTTGCCGAGCACAGTTACGAGCACGTCACCGTGGCCGACGTGGCCCGCGAGGCCGAGGTCGCCGAACAGACCGTCTACAACTACTTCCCGACCAAAGAGCATCTGGTCACCGATCTCGACGAGCGGATTCAGGACCGACTGTGTGACCTGATTCGTTCCCGGCCCACGGCTACAACCCCGGCCGCCGCCATCCGGGACTTCGTTCTCGAGTCCATCGACGCGATCCGCACGATTCCCAGTGAGATTTGGCGCGGGGAGCTCGGCCACCTTGCCGCGATCAGCCCGACCGTCCACCGGCTGGCTCTGGAAGTGATCGATCGCCAGGCAGCGGCCCTTGCCGTCGCCATCGGCGATACCACCGACGTCGCGCCGGAAGTGGCCACGCTTCAGGGAATCGCGCTCGCTGGTGTCTTCCACATCATCATCACCGAAGCCGGTCGACGCACTCGCGCAGGTCATAGCCAGATGCTGGTCGCCGACGAATTGAAACCGATCGTGGCCACCGTGCTCGACGAGCTGGACCGCTGGTTTCGTCCTGACGGACGTCGGCCCGCTCCGCCGTGAGCTCTACGCGGCGCAACAATCGCTTGACCGCGTCGCTGCTCTTGGCGGTCGCCATCAGGCTCGACCACCTGGGACGAGGCCGAAGGCGCGGTCGTAGTCGACTAGGCGCCGAAGCTGACGGGTAGGCCGCCGAAACCGGCGCCGGCGCTCAGACGAGCGTCGGCTGCCGGTCCCAGAAGCGCAAAGCCGCGCACTCGTCGAGGAACGCTTGTGCGGTGTCCGGATCGAGTTCGACGAAGCCGCCGTCGAGCTTGTCGGCCAACCCGACCCCCTGGAACAACGTCTGCGCCTCGGGCGTGTGGCCGACGAACTTGCAGTGCGCGAACGCGTCGGACACGAAATCGCGGCCGGCGGGCAGATCCGCGAGCTGCGTGGCGCCCTGCTCCGACAGGCACAGGACGACCGCGTCGTAGAGCACGGACGGCGCGCCGTCCAGCTTCTGGTCGGCGGCGACCAGCCGGCCGCTGCTGTCGACGACCCCGCCCACGGTCGGCGCAACGACCTCGACCGTTACGCCGGCCTCTTCGGCGGCGGAGCGGACTGCGTCGAGCACATCCGCGTCGGCGCCCTCGGTGACGAGCACGCCTAGCTTGCGGCCGGCGAAGCTTTCCGGACCGTTCGCCACGATGGACAGCGCGGCCGACGGCACGAGGTCGAGGTCGGTGGCGCGAGCGGCGGGCAGCGCGTCCGGAAGCTTGTCCAAGCCGAGCCCGTCCGCCACAGCCTGCGCGAGATCCTCGTGGACGTTGCACAGCCCGGCCAGCATGCGCAGCCGAATCGGTTCTTCGTCGACCTTGCTGAGCTCGAAGACGAACGAATTGGCCAGGTGTAGTTGCTCGACGGCGGTTTGGCTGATCCAGAACTGCCGCGCCTGGCTGTAGTGGTCGGCGAAACTGTCCGCGCGCAAACGCCGCTTCGTCCCCTGCTCTTCGGCCGGGTAGCTGGTGAAGCCACGGGTCGGGTCCTCACGCGGGCCGCCGATGTCGGCCGGCCAGGAGTTCGGCTCGTAGTTGGCACGCGACGTCGGATTGCGCATCGCCATGTGGCCGTCCTGTTGCAACGTCGCGACCGGCGAGCGAGGAGCGTTCACCGGCAGGAACGTGAAGTTGGGGCTGCCCAGCCGCTTGAGTTGCGTGTCGAGGTAGGAGAAGTTCCGGCCTTGGAGCAAGGGATCGTTTGTGAAGTCGATGCCGGGCACAACGTTCTGTGTGCAGAACGCGACCTGTTCGGTCTCGGCGAAGAAGTTGTCCACGACCCGGTCGAGCACGAGCCGTCCGACGCGCCGGACCGGCACCTCCTCCTCGGGGATGATCTTCGTGGGGTCGAGCACGTCGAACGCGAACTGGTCGGCGAAATCGTCGTCGAACAGCTGCAGCCCGAGCTCCCATTCGGGATAGTCGCCCTGCGTGATGGCATCCCACAGGTCACGGCGGTGGAAGTCCGGGTCCGCTCCGTTAATCTTCACGGCCTCGTTCCAGACAACCGACTGCAGACCCTGTGTTGGCTTCCAGTGGAACTTGGCGTACGTCGAACGGCCCTGTGCGTTGACCAACCGGAAGGTGTGGATGCCGAATCCCTCCATGAACCGGAACGACCGTGGGATCGCGCGGTCGGACATGATCCACATCAGCATGTGCGTGGACTCCGGGGACAACGACACGAAGTCCCAGAAGTTGTCGTGCGCGGTCTGCGCCTGCGGGAACCCGCGGTCGGGCTCCTGCTTGGCGGCGTGGATGAGGTCGGGGAACTTGATCGCGTCCTGGATGAAGAAGACCGGGATGTTGTTGCCGACCAGGTCCCAGTTGCCTTCGGCGGTGTAGAGCTTGACCGCGAACCCGCGGACGTCACGCACCAGGTCGCTCGAACCCTTGTTGCCCGCCACCGTCGAGAAGCGCACGAACGCCTCGGTGCGCTGGCCGGCCTGCTGGAAGAGGTCAGCACGGGTGAGGTCGGTTAGCGGCTCGTAGCACTCGAAGTAACCGTGCGCGCCGTATCCCCGGGCGTGGACCACCCGCTCCGGGATGCGCTCGTGGTCGAAGTGGAAGATCTTCTCGCGGAAGTGGAAGTCCTCCAGCAACGCCGGCCCTCGGTCACCCACGCGCAGTGTGTTCTGGTCGTCGGCGACCGGAATCCCTTGCTGGGTCGTCAGCGCAGGGCGGCCGTGGCCGGCGACCTGATGCGTCTCGCCGCCCGAACCGCGCTGTACCGACTCCGTGCCGTACTGCACGTCCTCGCGGGTCGAGTCGTCGTTCTTCTTCGCCATAACTGCCTCTCGGTCGCCACCCATGCCGAGAAGGGTCTACCCAGTCGGTCGCCCGGTTACGCTCCGTCTGTGTCCGACCCTGTGTCCGACCTGACAGACGATGAGCTGGCCTTCCTGAGCAGCGTCCTCGACCTCGCGCGCGACGGACAGCACGAGCGCCTCGACGAATTGGTCCTGCGCGGCGTTCCGGTAAACCTCACGGGCGGCAGCGGAGACACGTTGCTCATCCTGGCTGCCTACCACGATCATCCCGACACGGTCCGGGTGCTCCTCGATCGTGGCGCCGACCCGAACCGGGTGAACGACCGCGGGCAGACTGCCCTGGGCGCCGCTGTCTTTCGCCGTTCCGTCCCGTCCACCCAGGTGCTGCTGGAGCATGGGGCCGACCCCCACGCCGGCCCGCTGTCCGCCGTCGACATCGCCACCTTCTTCGCGCTCGACGACATGACCGAGCTGCTCCGCAAGGCGTCCGACCGCTAAACCACGTCGTCCAGGTCGCCCGGTCGCGGCTCTCGCCGCGAACTCGCGCTCGCGCGCGAGAAGGGCGACTAGAGCTGAGCGGACGATCTCCGCAGGGTGTCGAGCAGCTGAGCCGCATCGGTCGCCGGCCGGTCGCACACCATGCCCCGGCAGACGTAGGCCGCCGGTCGGCCCCCGACAAGTGGGCGATTCGCGAGCAACGGCACGCCTGGCTTGTCCGGCGCCCCCGACACGACCACGGCGCCGGGCGGACGGGACCGCCAGGCCAGCGCCGTGAGCTCGGCCGCCTCGGGGTCAGCGTCGTCGCCCGCGACCGCGATCTGGACGGGGCCGCCGATCATGCCCTCGGCCGCGGCCAGTCCCCACCCGAGGAAGCGCGGGTGATTTACGCCCAAGGTCGTCACGACCCCGAGAGCGCTTGCGGCGGCGTCGCGATGCCGGATCGATCCGGTGAGCGCCGAGTAGGTGAGCAGGGCGCCGGCCAGCGCCGTCTGGCCGGACGGAGTGGCGTTGTCCGAGGGATCGCGGGGCCGGCTGATGAGCGATTCGGCGTCGTCGGCGGTGTCGAAGAATCCGCCGGAGTCGTCGGCGAAGTGCTCGAGCGCCGTGTCTAGCAACTCGCCGGCCCAGGTCAGCAAAGTGGGGTCGGCGGTGACCTGGTGCAGGGTGAGCCAGCCCTGCGCGAGGTTGCCGTAGTCGTCGGCGACGCCGACCGCGTCGCCGGCTACGCCACCTCGCGAGGACCGACGTAGTCGTCCGGCGACGACGTGTCGGCGGCGCAGCAGGTCGGCACAAGACTGCGCCGCGTCCAGGTACTCCGGCGCGTCGAGCAGCACGCCGGCCTCCGCGAGCGCGCTGATGGCCAGGCCGTTCCACGACGTGATCACCTTGTCGTCGCGGGCCGGCTGCGGACGCCGCGTCCGTACGTCGAGCAGGGTGGAGCGGATTCGGGCCCACCGGGCCGGGTCGTCCGGGTCGTGACGCAGCTGCAGGGTGGACGCACCGTGCTCGAACGTCCCGCGGTCGGTCACCTCGAGCAGCTGGGCTGCCCAGGCGCCGTCGGACGGGCCGAGGGCGTCGACGAGCTGGGCGGGCGTCCAGACGTAGGTCGACCCTTCGACGCCCTCGGTGTCGGCGTCGAGCGCGGACGCGAAACCACCCGATTCGGTAAGCAGATCGCGCAGCAGGAAGTCGGCGGTCTCTCGGGCGATGCGCTCGCCGAGCGCGGTCCCGGTGAGCCGCCACCAGTGCAGGAAGACAAGCAGCAGCAATGCGTTGTCGTACAACATCTTCTCGAAATGCGGCACGACCCAGGCCGCGTCGACGGAGTAGCGCGCGAAGCCGCCCGCCAGCTGGTCGTAGAGACCACCGCGCGCCATCGCCTCGCACGTTCCGTCGACCATGGCCAGCGAGATGGGGTCGTCCGTGCGTTCGTGCTGGCGGAGCAGGAACTCCAAGACCATGCTCGGCGGGAACTTCGGCGCGCCGCCGAAGCCTCCGTGCTCGGCGTCGTACTGCTCGGCCAACGTGTCGGCCGCACCGTCCAGCAGGTCGGCCCGTGGCTGCGTCCCGGCCACGCCGTCCTGATGAGCAGCGAGGGCGGCCGTGATGCGTTCACCGGCCGCGATCACGTTGCCGCGGTCGGAGCGCCACGCCTGTGCCGCCGAGCGCAACAACTGCTGAAACTGGACCCGTGGGAAGAACGTGCCCGCGAAGAACGGCTCGCCGTCCGGCGTGAGCAGGCAGGTCATCGGCCAACCGCCCTGGCCGGTCAACGCGGTCGTCGCCGCCATGTACACGGCGTCGATGTCGGGACGTTCCTCACGGTCGACCTTGATGTTGACGAAGTACTCGTTCATCAGAGCGGCCGTATCGGGATCTTCGAACGAATCGTGGGCCATCACGTGACACCAGTGGCACGCCGCGTAACCCACCGACAGCAGGATCGGCACATCGCGCCGGGTGGCCTCAGCGAGCGCCTCGGGGGACCACGGCCACCAGTCGACGGGGTTGCCGGCGTGTTGGGCAAGGTATGGGCTCGTCGCGTCGGCCAGACGGTTGTTCATGCTGCCATCCTGTGCCTCATCGGCCCACTCCAGTCGTCGCCGAGAAACCGGATCAGCAGTGCGAGTCGAAAGCACCAAGCGGTTACATGTGACATGTCGGAATGGCCAGCACGCGCGAACGCGTCCGTGAGCACCGCGCGAGACTACGCGCCCAGGCCTCAGACCCGTTCAGATCTGGGTGCCGGACGTGCGCGCGCCACAATTCGTCGCAGAAGCACACCGTCAGTCGGCGGCGATCGCCGCGAGCGAGCACGAGGCCGACGACCAAGGATTCGTGGACGCTAATTCCGTCGACTGGGTTGACGAGAACGAGTCTCACTGGTGAGACGGGGCGATGTTCACATCGCTGCCGCGCGAGGCGCCGACACCGGCAAGCCAACGCCTGTCGTCATCATCCAAGACGATCGATTCGATGGGACGGCGCCGGTCACCGTCTGTCCGATGACCACGAATCCTGTCGAAGCGCCGCTCACCCGCATCGAAGTCGCGGCCACGGCAAGGAACCGTGGGTTGCCTCAACTCAACGCAACGGCGCCATCCATCGGTCAGCCAGGTCGGACACCCGTCCGGCGGCGCGGGCCGGGTCGGCCGGCGGGCTCTCGACGATCACCAGCTCGTCGACGCCGAGGTCGACCAGCGCGGGCAGGTCGCCGATCTGTGGTCGGGCCAAGGCGACGGCCCGCCACAGCTGGTCGGGTCTGCGCGCGGTGAGCTGGCATTGCGCCTCGAGGAAGGCCAACCGCTCGGCGACGTCGGCGACGCTGTCCAGGTTGAAGCCGTACCAGCCGTCGCCCCAAGACGCGACTCGGCTCAGTGCGGCGTCGGAATTACCGCCGTGGATGATGGGGATTCGGCGCTCGCACATCGGCTTGGGGTTGACCCGCACACCCTCGAAGTGAACGAAATGGCCGTCGAAGACGGCGACATCGTCCCGCCACAGGACGCGCATGGCCGCCACGTACTCCGCGGTCCGCGCGGCCCGATCCGCGAAGGGAACGCCAAGCGCGTCGAACTCTTCCCGCGACCACCCCACGCC
>CAXTNQ010000132.1:6024-8456 GCA_964245745.1 uncultured Jatrophihabitantaceae bacterium | reverse complement strand
CTCGCACACCGTGGACAACTCGACCGCGCCCGAAGCGAGCTCGCCGACTTCGACCGTCGATGCCTGCCGGCGCAGTTCGGTCTCGACTACTCCGCCCTGACGCACCTGGCCGCCGACGAAGCCGCGGCCGTCGTGCGGTATCGCGCCGAGTCGACCGAGCGGGTCTGGCGCGCCGCGTTCGAACCCGTCCAACACACCGCGGCCGAACTCTGGCGTCGGGCCTGTGCGGGAGGCGGTCTGCTGTGGATGATGATCGTCGGCCCGTACGTGGCCCGCATCGGCGACGACGCGCTGCGTCGCGACGTCGCCGGTGCCGTCGCGGACGCCGACCTGTCGCGCACCCGTGACCTGCCGCTCGTCCGCCAGCATCTGGAGGGACTCAGCCGCCAGGACCACGCGGCTATGGCCGATGCGGCGGCCGGGCTCGAACGGCACGGCACGATGCGCGAGGGTGCCTTCGCGTACGAAGAGGCTGGGTTGCTGGCCGCTCGGACAGGGAACACGGCGGCCGCCGGACGCGAACTGCGCTCGGCGAGCGACCTCTACCTACGCCTGCAAGCCAGCTCCGACCTCGACCGGCTCCGCGCCCGGGCGCATCGGCTAGGCGTCCGCACCAGCTCGTCGGTGCCGCGGCGTCGGCCGGCCACCGGATGGGAAGCCTTGACGCCGACCGAGCGGACGGTGGCCGGACTTGTGCACCGCGGACTCACCAACCCGGACATCGCCCGCCAGCTGTACCTTTCGCCGCGCACCGTACAAACCCACGTCTCGCACATCCTGCAGAAGACCGGGTTGCGGTCGCGGGTCGACGTGGCCGCCGTCTTCGTCCCCTGATTCGCCGCCCGTACGCTCGCCCGGTGAACCGCCTCCCGCTGGAGGTCGCCCGTCTGCGCGCCGAGCTGCCATGCCCCTGGACGGCGATCACCGTGCACGACGAGGTGGACTCGACGAACCGGGCCGTGCTCGCGGACCCGACGGGATTCCCCGCCTGCTCGGTACTTGTGGCCGAGCACCAGGTGGCGGGCCGCGGCCGGCTCGACCGGACCTGGGTCACGCCGGCGCGGTCGGCGCTGACGTTCTCGACCGTGCTGGTGCCAAACGCGCCGCGCGTCCGGTGGGGGTGGCTGCCGCTGCTGGCCGGGCTCGCGGTGTGCGACGCCGTACGCACGCTCACCGGCGTCCCGGCGGCGCTCAAGTGGCCGAACGACGTCCTGGCCGGCGTGGACGGCGGGAAGTTGGCCGGCGTCCTCGTCCAGGCGTCGGGTCGCCGCGCCGTCGTCGGCATCGGGCTGAACGTCTCGACGACGCCGCAGGAGCTGCCCGTCGACAACGCCACCTCTTTGTCGCAGGCGGGCGCAGACGTCGACCGCACGACGCTGCTGCTCGCGGTGCTCGGCCGTCTCGGCACGGAGTACCAGAACTGGGAGGCCGGTGCTCCAGGTCTGGCGGACCGCTACCGGGACCACTGCGCCACGCTCGGTCGTGTCGTCACCGTCACGGACGTCGCCGGCCATCGCACGATCGGACCGGCCGTCGACATCGATGCGGATGGCCGGCTCGTGCTGGCGGTCGGCGGCCAACGCCAGACCGTAGCGGCCGGCGACGTGCAGCACGTGCGGGCGGTCCCCGCGGCCGGGGATTCCGGCTAGCGTTGCGCCGAGTGCTCGCGAGGGCGCCGGCGTGGAGGGGTCGCGGAGGTCAGGGTGGGATATCCGGAGAAGCTGCTCGCCGAGGACGAGCAGGTGGTCAGTCACCTGCATCCGCACTGGATCACGTTGGTGCCCGCCGCGTTCTGGTTCGTGGTCATCTGCGCCGCGGCCGGTGTCGGCATGGCTTTCCTGCCCGACGGCTCGGCCCACGGCCCGCTGCTGATCGCCATCGTGGTCGTCGCGCTGATCCTTCTGGCCTGGCTCGTGCTCACCCCGTGGATCACGTGGGCGACGAGTCACTACGTCTTCACCACGCACCGGGTGCTGATCCGGCGCGGCATCCTGCACCACACCGGACGCGACATCTCCCTGCAGCGCATCAGCGACGTGGCCTTCTCGCAGACCCTGCTCGACCGCATCGTCAAGGCCGGCACCGTCATCATCGAGTCGGCCGGCGAACACGGCCAGGAGACGTTGGTCAACGTGCCGCGGTCGAGCGACGTGCAGCAGATGTTGAATCAGCTGATCGAGGAGGACCACGCCCGGCGTTACCAGCGCCAAGCCGGTGCGCCGGCGTACCCGCCAGCCGGTTACCCAGCACCCGGCTACGCACCTGGCTATCCAGCGGGCGGTTACCCGGCGCCAAATGATCCGACGCCTAGTTACCCGACGCCTAGTTACCCGACGCCTCGTTACCCCTCGCCTGCTTCTCCGCCGCCCGGTTATCGGCCGAACGACCAGCCGCAGTAAGTCCCGGCGAACGCCCTCCGCCGCCTGGGCCGC
>CAXTNQ010000132.1:4540-5924 GCA_964245745.1 uncultured Jatrophihabitantaceae bacterium | reverse complement strand
GCCGAACGACCAGCCGCAGTAAGTCCCGGCGAACGCCCTCCGCCGCCTGGGCCGCTCAGCCGCCCGAGGTGATGTAGCTCTCCAGCTGGCCGCGGTCGATCTCGAGCTGACGGATGCGGGCGGCCACGACGTCGCCGATGCTGACGATGCCGGTGAGCTGCCCGTCGGCCAGTACCGGGACGTGCCGGATCCGGCTGTCGGTCATCGTCTGCGCCACCGTGTCGGCCGAGTCGTCCGGCGCCACACTCACCACCGCTGACGTCATCAGCACCCGCACGGGCGTTTGCAGGATGGAGTCGCCGTCCGTGTGTAACCGCCGCACGACGTCGCGTTCGGAGACCATGCCGACCACCTGATCGCCGTCGACGACGACGAGGGCCCCGATGTTGTGCTCGGCCAGCTGGGCCAGTAGCTCGCGAACCGAGTCGTCCGGCCCGACGGTGACGACGTCGCCGCCCTTGTGCCGAACGATGTCCGAGATCTGCATGCGCCCCACCTCGTCCTGAACGACAACCCGCGACTGGCCCACACGCTAGCCAGCACGGGGATCGATCGGAAGGGTCACGGAGCGCTGGGCCTGCGCGACAACGCCGCGGATGCGCTCGCTGTAGCGGGCCGGGGCGTACGCGCCCGTCGCGTAGCGGCGGACGTAGTCGCGATGCAGAGCTGGGTCGAAGTTCGCCAGCCAGGACAAGAAGTGCTCGCGCGTCCCGGGGCGGAGATAGAGCGCGGACGTACCGAGGATCTCGCCACCCGCGGCCGCGATCTCGGTGGCGACCTCGCGCAGCTGATCGGACCGGTCGCTGAGCGCGGGCAGCACGGGCGCAATGAGGGCGCCGGTGCGGATGCCGGCATCGGCCAGGCGGCGCAGCGCATCGAGCCGGCGACGCGGATGTGGGGTGCCGGGCTCGGTGGCCCGCCACACCCGTTCGTCCAGCGTCCCGATCGAGAAGTTGACGCGCACGTCGGCGCGCTCCGCCGCCGTGGTGAGCACGTCGAGGTCTCGGACCACGAGCGCGGACTTGGTGAGGATGCTGAACGGGTTGGCGTGCTCGGTCAGCACCTCGAGTACACCGCGGGTGAGCCGATACTTGCCCTCGGCGCGCTGGTACGGATCGGTGTTCGTCCCCATGGCCACCGCGTCGCCTGACCACTTCGGGTCGGCCAACTCGGCCCGCAGCCGCTCGACGGCGTTGACCTTGACGACGATCTTGCGGTTGAAGTCCTCTCCGATGTCGAGGCCGAGGTACTCGTGGGTGGGTCGCGCGAAGCAGTTGTGGCTGACCACGCCGTCGGCAATGAAGTCGCCGGTGCCGGTGGAGCTGTCGACCAGCGGCAGGGTCAGCCCGCGGGCTTCGCCGTCGACCCCGGCCCGTTGCCGGTT
>CAXTNQ010000132.1:388-4530 GCA_964245745.1 uncultured Jatrophihabitantaceae bacterium | reverse complement strand
TCCGACGGGTCGGGGTGGCCGTGACCGGTCGGCCGACGGCGTGCGCATCGTCGTGGTCGACGGCGAACAGCCGGTCACCGATGCCGAGGTGGGTCCGGGTCACCGTGTCACCGACGACGTAGGCCCAGCCGTGCTCGGCCAGGAAGCGGTGGTCGCCGCTCGCGACGAGGACCGTCCCGTCGTCGAGCTCGACGCGGTGCGCCGGCTTGGTGGTCCGCCAGTGCGCACGGATCGGAGTGGGCACCAGGCGCCGGACCCCGCCCGCGCGCTGCGTCCCGTAGACCGTGTCGCCCACGCGTAGGGCCTGCAGCGGCATGGTTCGCCCGTCGACCATGAGGATCGGGGTGTCGCCGGCCAGGCAGTACACGCAGGCGTGGCTGCAACCGCGGTACACGTTGATCGTCCAGCGGAACGGCACGCGGGACCGGGCCGGGACCTGGTTGAGGATGCGTTTGGCCGTGACGTGCAGGAACTCCAGGTCGGTCATCCGTCCGGTGCTGCGCTCGGGCCCGACCAGGTCGTCGACCTCGAACAAGGCGTCGTCGCGCGCGTCGATCCGCGGCCAGCGAAAGTCGGTCATGGTTAGCGAAAATCGCGAGATCGGACGTGCAGGCCGAGGTCGAGCTTCTCGATCCGCTCGGCCAGGACGTTGACCACGCCATCAGCGGACTCGAGCATGCCGCGGATGAACAATCCGCCGCTATCGCGGGCGATTCTGCGGTACCGGCTCCAGATCACCGGATCGCAGATGACGTTGATCATCCCGGTCTCGTCCTCGAGGTTGATGAACGTCACCCCGCGGGCGGTGGCCGGCCGTTGCCGGTGGGTGACGATGCCGGCCACCGTCACCCGGGTGCGGTTGGGCAACGCGCGCAGTTGAGTCGCGGTGACGACACCGAGGCCGTCCAGGCGGTCACGGATCAGCACGGTGGGGTAGACCTCGGGGGTGACGCCGGTGGCCCACACGTCGGCGATGAGCTGTTCGGGTCCGGTCATGACGGGCAACGGCGGCCGCGCCGACTCGTCGAAGATCGCCACGTCGAGCTGGTCGGGCCGCCGGCTGGCCACGGCCCCCGCCCGCCACAGCGCGTCCCGGCGGGAAAACCCGAATGCGTCGAACGCGCCGGAGGTGGCCAGCGCCTCGACCTGGTCGGCGGTCAGCTCCACCCGGTAGGCCAGGTCGCTCATCGACGTGAACCCGCCGTCGCGGTCGCGGGCGGCGACGATCCGCTCGGCCAGCTCGTCGCCGATGGTGCGCACGCTGGACAGGCCCAGCCGGACGGCGGGCTGCGGAACGTCCACGCCATCCACACAGCGGCACTGCACCGGGCCGTTGCCGTCCTCCAGACGTGCGAAGGCCGCCGATGCGTTGATCGCCGGACCCCGTACCTCGACGCCGTGCCGTTTGGCGTCGTGCACCAGCGACTGCGGCGAATAGAACCCCATGGGCTGCGCGTTCAGCAGCGCCGCGCAGAACGCGGCCGGGTAGTGCCGTTTGAGCCAGGACGACGCGTACACCAGCAGCGCAAAACTCATGGCGTGACTCTCGGCGAAGCCGAAGGACGCGAACGCCTTGATCTTCTCGTAGATCGTGTCGGCGACCGTTCCGGTGATGCCGTGCTCGGCCATGCCGCTGTAGAGCCGGACCCGCATCTGCTCGATCCGCTGATGAGACCGCTTCGATCCCATGGCCCGGCGCAACAGATCCGACTCCGCCGCGGTGAAGCCGGCCGCGGTGACGGCGACCTGCATGAGCTGTTCCTGGAACAGCGGAATGCCCAGCGTCCGCTCGAGGACCGGCTCGAGGATCGGATGCGGATAGGTGATGTCCTCCTGCCCGTGCCGGCGCCGGATGTAGGGATGGACCGAGTCACCCTGGATAGGGCCGGGACGGATGAGCGCGACCTCAATGGCCAGGTCGTACAGGGTTTTCGGACGCAGCCGGGGGAGGGTGGCCATCTGCGCGCGCGACTCGACCTGGAACACGCCGACCGAGTCGGCTTGGTGCAGCATCGCGTAGACGCAGGGCGCCTCCGGCGGCAGTGTGGCCAGCTCGTACCGGACGCCGTGCCAGTCGGCGACCAGGTCGAAGCACTTCTGGAGGGCGGTGAGCATCCCCAGGCCCAGCAGGTCGAACTTGACCAACCCGTTCGGGGCGCAGTCGTCCTTGTCCCACTGCAGCACGGTGCGGTTGGGCATCCGTCCCCATTCGACCGGGCACACCTCGACGATGGGTCGGTCGCACATGACCATGCCGCCGGAGTGGATGCCCATGTGCCGTGGGGCGTTCTGTAGTTCGGCGGCGAGCTCCACGACCCGGCGGGGGATGCCACTGGAGTCGTCGACGACGGCGGTGTCCCAGTAGTAGCCCTGCTCGATCTCCTTGCTCCACGCGTCCTGTTGGCCGGTGGAATAGCCCAACGCCTTGGCCACGTCGCGGATCGCCGACTTGGGCCGGTAGCTGATCACGTTGGCGACCTGGGCTGCGTATTGCCGGCCGTGGATCTTATAGACGTACTGGATGACCTCCTCGCGCCGATCGGAAGCGATGTCGATATCAATATCGGGCGGCTCCTCGCGTTCGGGGGCCAGGAACCGTTCGAAGAGCAGTGCATGCTCTACGGCGTCGACCGCGGTGACCTTTAGGGCGTAACAGACGGCCGAGTTGGCGGCTGATCCCCTGCCCTGACAGAGGATTCCGCGTTCACGGCAGAACCGGGCGATGTCCCAGACCACGAGAAAGTAGCCGGGGAAGTGCAGTTCGTCGATGACGGTGAGCTCGTGCTCGATCTGCCGGTACGCCTGCTCGGTCGCGGCACCGCGTGGCCCGTAGCGCTCGATGGCCCCTTCGAAGGCCAGACGCCGCAGGTAGCTCATCTCGCTCTGCTCGTCCGGGCAGGGGAACGGTGGCAGCTCGGGACGGATCAGCGTCAGCTCGAAGGCCAGCTCCTTGGCGAGCGCGGCCGTGGCCTCGACGACGCCGGGCCAACGCGCGAACCGGGCGGCCATCTCGTCCCCCGAGCGCAGGTGCTGGTCGGCCCAGCCGGGCAGCCAGCCGTCCATCTCGTCGAGGCTGCGTCGGGCGCGAACGGCGGCCGTGACCGTGGCCAGCGCTCGCCGGGGCGGCGCGTGATATTGCTCCGCCGTTCTTGCGACCACCTGAAGCCGCGCCTCGTCGGCCAGCGTGAGGAGTGCGTCGTACCGCTCGTCGGCGAGCGGGTCGAGCGCGTGGGTGAGCTCGACGACCACCTGGTCGCGACCGAACCGGGCGACGAGCTCAGCCAGTGCCGTCCGCGCCGGGTCGAGGGCGAACGTGCCGTGACCACCGGCCTCCAGCGCCTGCCTCACGGCGCCTTTGCGGCAGCCGGTCAGCACCAGCCAGTGGCCGTCCGCGGCGGTCGTGACCTCGTCGAGGTCGTACACCGGCCGGCCCTTGGCGCCGCCGCGCAGGTTGGCCACGCTGACGCTGCGGGCCAGGCTGGCGTAGCCGGCCGGGTCGCGGGCCAGGGCGAGCAGGTGAGTACCGGGTGGGTCGGGCGTGCCGACTCGGGCGGCGATCAGCCGTTCGGTCTGGGTCGTGGGTAGAGGCACCTCGAGGGACAGCTCAGTGCCGAAGATCGTCGGCAGGCCGAGCTCATGAGCGGCTTCGGCGAAGCGGGCCACCCCGTAGAAGCCGTCGTGGTCGGTGAGGGCCAGCGCCTGCAGGCCGAGCCGGGTGGCCTCCTCAGCCAACTCCTCCGGCGAACTTGCCCCGTCCAAAAAGCTGAACGACGAATGGGCGTGCAGCTCGGCGTACGGGGTGAGTGACGTCGCCTGCGGCTCGACCGGCGGAGGTTCGTACGGAAGGCGCCGGTGCGACCACGCGGGCGAGTCCCCGCCGTCGCCGACCATTCGGCCCGTCCGGTGAGGGTCGGGGCGGTCGGACAGGCGACGCTCCAGCTCGTGCCAGGGGATCGGTGGGTTCTGCCAGCCCATACCTCAGTGTCGAACACATGTTCGACACTGTCAAGCCGTCATGCATCAACCTCTTGGAAATTTGATCTTGATCGCTGTTGGGTCTACACACCGGCACGCTCACCTGATCTGCGCCAGGTCGTGTACGTGCTTGGGATGAGCGACTGTCCACATTGCGGGTTGATGAC
>CAXTNQ010000132.1:0-378 GCA_964245745.1 uncultured Jatrophihabitantaceae bacterium | reverse complement strand
CGGTCTCCTTGGTGAGGTCGACGTAGCCCGGCAGCGTCGGGGTCTGGGCGGGAGGTCTGACGGATGCAGAAGCCTGCGGTGCGGTTGCCGGTACAGGAGAAGGCGCGAGTCGTGATCGCCGTCCTTGCCGGTGAGATGACCGCCGCCGAAGCGGCGCGCCGGCATGGCGTAAGCACAAACGCGGTGCTGCGGTGGCGGGCACGGTTCTTGGACGCCGGCACGCGGGCGTTGGAGGAGAAGATTTCCGCCCCGGATTGGGGCACGGGCACGCCGGAGGCGCGGCGGCTGCGGGTGGAGGCCAACCAGCTGAAGCTGGCGTTGGCGGAGGCCACGGTGCAGCTGCGATCTGGGAGAAGGGCGCGGGGTATGTGCATCATG
>CAXTNQ010000131.1:5581-8531 GCA_964245745.1 uncultured Jatrophihabitantaceae bacterium | reverse complement strand
GCCCGGTAGGTGCGATCAGCGCGGGCGACGACCCATCCGACGACGAGACTGCCGACGAGCAGCACGACCTCGTGCAACCACTCGAAGATGTTGGACCGGTAGGGATGCAGCGCCACCGCGGGCAGAATCGTCGCGAGGTACGCGGCGACAACCCAGAACGCCGACCGCAGCACCAGGTCGCGCCCAAAGCGCGCGACGACCAGAGCGACGCACGTGGCCGCCAGGAGCACGAAGTCCGACAGACTCAGGTTCGTCGCGCTACCGCCCACCCGCAGCACCACCATGGTCGCGGGCACCGCAAGGACGGGAAGGAACATCGGGTCGACCGCGCACACACCGACCGCGAGCACCAGTACAGCCAATGTCGTGCCGTAAACCGGCGTGCGGACGGTGAGCGAGGCGATAGCGAAGCTCGCGACGCCCGCGAGCACCAGGCCGGCCGTTGTCACCGCCAGACCACGCGCCGAGCCAGGTTCGACGCGGCCCCCCATCACAGCTCTGATCCTAAGTGGCTGTCGACTACGCGACGACGCGCGCCGGAGAGCCGACCGCGGTGCGGCCGGCCGGAACGTTGTCGAGGACGACCGAGTTCGCGCCCACGGTCGCCCGATCGCCGATGGAGATCGGGCCGAGGACGGCCGCTCCTGCGCCGAGCACCACGTGGTTGCCGAGGACCGGTTGTCCGGGCTGCCGACCGTCGTCGCCGAGCGTCACGTTCTGCAGAACGACGAGGTCACGTCCCGCGATCACGTCCTTGCCGATGACCACGCCGACGCTGTGGACGAGATTGAATCCCGGACCGATGGTCGCGCCCGGATGCAGATCAGCACCGGCGACACGGACGACGCGGGCACGTATGAGGTAGGCGAGCCAACGCAGGGCACGGTGGTGAAACGCCCAGCTCGAGAGCCGGAAGTACACGACGGCGCGAACATGCGGCACGAGCAGGACTCGTTGCACGGCGAAGACCACGCGTCTCGCGTCCGGCCTCTTATCCCAGAGATGGCATGAGTGCCAAAGGTCCGACCTAATGGCTGACCAAAGGGTGAACGCGTCGCCCACCTGTGACCCGTCCGCTCGCTCAGCCACGATCACTCTCCTCCAGCGACCCCAACCTGCGGGGCCGGGCCCCTGCGACCGCTGGCGCTAGCGCGCGTCGCGCGAACGCGCCCACCGTCCGGTTCGGGATTCGAGCAACGTCCCTGAGAGGAGGCCGGCCGCTCGGGCCGCCGCACGCGACGCCTCCCCGGCGGCGTGTCGCCCAGCCTTCGTGATACCCCGCTGGGGAATCTCCGCCAACGCGGCGGGAGTCGCGAGTAGACCGTCCCAGACTTCTCGAGCCGCGACCCGGCGATAGCCACGCAGCTGGGAGCTCCCACGGCCGACGGTTCGGCTCAAGAACACAATGTGGTTGCGCTGCGCCCAATAGTTGTAGCGGAGGTCGAAACGTCGACCGCGCATGTACGGAGCAGCGACGTGGTCGACGACCGCGGAAGGAGTGAATATGACGCGATATCCCGCGGTCCTGACCCGATGAGCGAGATCGGTGTCTTCCCGTAGACACGTGCCCGGGTAGAAGTCTCTGATCCCGCCGATCTCTTCGAGAACGTGGCGCCGATAGGACATGTTGGCGCCCAACAGGTGATCGACGTCCAGAGCATCGGGGGGGTCCGCTGCGAAGTTGCCGGTCAGGGTGCCGTCAGGTCGAAAGCGACCGATCTCCTCTATCCCGAACACGTCTTCACCAGGAACGCCGTTGCACGCCCGGCCGCCGACCGCGCCGACCGCCGGGTCGTCATACGGCTGCCGGATCTGTCGTGCCCAGTCCGGCCGGGCATAGGCATCATCATCGATGAAGGCGACGATGTCGGACGTCACCGACGTCAAGGCCATGTTCCTGGAGGTGGCCATCGTTCCGGGTCCGAAAGGATTGCGCAGGTAGCGCACGTGCGGAAACTGGTCCTGAACGAGGCGAAATGTCTGATCGTTTGGCGATGCATCGACCACAACCGTCTCTGCAATCTGTGATGTCTGCCTCTCGAGATGCGACAAGCACTCACTCACGAACCGCGGCCGGTTCAGTGTGATAATGACCGCGGCCAGACTGAGATCGGAAATCCCCCCGGACTTCATGACCGGACGCTAACACAATCTCTGGTCGGCGACGGACCGTGTTCTGGGCGAATTCAGGTGGTCCGAAACGGTCGCACGGGTGGCCGCAGCGTAAACCCGCCGGTACTCCTCGGCGACTTCCGGCCACGCGAAATCCAGGACGCGCGCGCGTCCGCGCTCCCCAAGTTCTTGCCGGTATCTGTCGTCGGCTAGGACACGGTCGAGAGCGTGCGCCAACGCATTCGTATCGAACGGGTCGACAAGCTCACCGGTAACACCGTGCTCGACGAATTCGGGTGCCCCTCCTCTCGAGCTGGCGATCACGGCACGGCCGGCTCGCCACGCTTCGAGGAGCACGATGCCGAACGGCTCGACGCGGCTCGGCATCACGAACAGGTCGGCGCGCTGCATGATCGCCGACACCCCCTCTCTCGAGAGACGCCCCGGAAAGTGCACACGTTCGTCCAGAGCCAGTTCACCGACGAGCTGGCGTAGCTGCGGGAGCGACGCTCCGTCACCACCGATGACGAGGTCGACGTCGGGATGGTCATCGGCGATCCTGCAGAAACCGTGCAAAAGCAGGTCGAACCCCTTCTTCTGCTCCACGCGACCCAGCGCGAGCACATAGCGGCCGGGTGTTCCGGACCCGCTGGGCTTCTCGTTCGTTTGCCGAAGGTCGACACCGTTGAAGATGACCTGCCCGTGCGTGGACGACTGCCCGAAACGGGCCGTGGCGTCCTGCAGGGTGAACTGCGAGCACGACGTGATTTGGGCCGCCCGGCGCAGCGCTGTCCGCAGTGCACCCCGCAGTGTCGCCGAATGGTCGTAAATGTTCTTT
>CAXTNQ010000131.1:4733-5541 GCA_964245745.1 uncultured Jatrophihabitantaceae bacterium | reverse complement strand
GCCCGAAACATTGCACATGAAGCACATCCGGCCGAAACTCTCGTACCGCGCCGCGGAGTGCGTGCAGCGCGGGAAATCCTTGGCGAGCGAGCGCGGCGATGGACGCGACTTCGCCGCGCGGTAGCGGAAAGGGAAACCGTCGAACCGTGAGCCCGTCCAAGCGCTCCGTCGTAGGTCGTGGTACGTCGTCGTCCTGCTGCCACCAGATCTCGACCTCATCGCCCGCCTCGACCAATGCGAGCGCGAGGTTGCGGGTCAACTCCTGAACGCCTCCGACCGTGGGAACGTAAGCGCTCGGCATCAGGGCGACGCGCATCCTGCCCGCTTAGGCCGCAACCACGGAGCGGTATGCGGCGCCCAGGATGTGATTGCGCACATCCGCGGAAAACCGCTCGGAGAAGTCCTCTACCGCGGCCTGGCTCATGCGTGCCCGCAAGGCCCGATCATCGAGTAAGCGACGCGTCATGTCGGTCGCGGCGTCGACGTCGCCGTCGGGAAACAGTAGTCCGGTCTCGCCGTCGCGGACGAGTTCGGGCAGGCACAGGCTCGACGGAGCGATCACGGGCATACCGTGCGCCACGGCTTCCTGAACGACCATGGCCGCCGTATCGAAATTCGGCGGATGGACGAAGACGTCGCCTTCCGGATACAAGTCGCGGTACAGCTCCGAACGTGTTTTCGGGCCTAGCCACTCCACACCATCGAGCCCTGGATCGGGATCAGTCGGACCAGCCACGATCAGCCGCACCTTGGGCCGTTGAGCGCGGATCCGTCGGTGGATCTCCACCGCCATCGGACCACCCTTGAC
>CAXTNQ010000131.1:4059-4723 GCA_964245745.1 uncultured Jatrophihabitantaceae bacterium | reverse complement strand
GAACAGCAGCGTCGGAGGTCGTCCGAGCGCTCGACCGTTCGGCGCCGCCCGCGTCGTGGCCGCCGGTACGCCGACCGGGCACGTGCCTAAAATCGCGGGGTCGGCTCCAAGGTCGCGGGCGAAGTTGACGCCGGCCTCGACGAAATACAGCGCCCGGGCCGCCTCGTCCGGACGCGCCGAGGGGTGCACGTATCCGAGCGCCCGCGCGATCCGACGCTCGCGCTTGAGGTAGGACCAGGTCTTGTCGGACGGAAAGTTGCGTGCGCGCGTCCAGTACCAGTAGGTCCCCGCACTATCGGTGATCACGACCGGTGGGGCGGCGCCGACAATGTGGGTCGGCATGCAGTGGATGTGGACAAGATCGAAGTGACCGTGAATGCGCCACCAACGGACCGGATCAGGGAGCAGCAAACCCGCGCGGCGTAGTGCGTTGAGCGCTAACCGCGACGTGGCCCTGCCCACCTGTGCGAGGCCGGTTGGCGTGTCACCGCCGCGACGCCAGGAGACGTCCTCACTCAGCTCACCGTTCGACAGGGCGTCCTGATAGGGGACGTACCTGACCCCTTCGGGCGGGTTCGCCAGCAGGTCTCGCGTGTACTGGGCATCACCGCTCTCCGCGTCTCCGGGCGGAAGAGCGGAAATGAGCAGGCACCGAAGTTCACGC
>CAXTNQ010000131.1:0-4049 GCA_964245745.1 uncultured Jatrophihabitantaceae bacterium | reverse complement strand
GACGACTGTGGGCTCGAAAGGCCAAGCCTGGCAAGCCTCCACCGCGCGCGAGCGGCGGTCACACCGCTCACCGACGCGCTCTTCAGTTCGTCCAGCGCGCCGGACATTTCGCCTCGAAGCAACTGGTGTCGGGCCGCACGCAGCGCATCTCGAGCAAAGTAGGCCTCCGTGCCTTGCACGGTCTGCGCGATCGCACGCGCACTTCGCACGTCCGACCGGAGCCTGGCCAGACGGTAGTGGTGTTCGTAAACCTCACGTCCGAAGCCGCGTGCGTGCGCTCGTCGGTTGGTGACGTTGTGGTCGTGACGCCGGTAATAGACCAGCGTGCGCGACATGTATTCGATGCGCCCGGCGTGCGCGAGGCGCAGGCAGAAGTCGAGATCTTGCGCGCGTGGCAGTAGTGGGTCGAACCAGCCGCTGGCCGGCATCGCGTCGCGTCGCACCATGACCGTGCCGAGGTGGAAGCCGGCGCTCCGCAGCGCCACGTCGCTAGAGCAGTCCGGACCGGCTCCGAAGACGGTGCCGTCACCGTCGACGTACGCGAGGCGACCGCAGCTCGCGACGCTTGCCGGGTGCTGCCGCAGGACCTCGACCTGCGCAGCCAGCCGCTCGGGCGGCCAGTAGTCGTCGTCGTCGAGAAAGGTGACGTACTGACCCACGGCCCGAGTGCAGCCCCGGTTGCGCGCCGCCGCTGCACCTCGGTTGTCTTGTCGGATCACCGCCGCGCCGGGCACGGCGTCAACCTCTTTCCGAAGCCGCTCGGGTTCGGCGCAGCCGTCGTCGACGACGATCAGCTCCCATTGGCCGAAGGTCTGGTCACAGACGGATCGCAGTGCCTCCGTGAAGTACGGGGTCCAGCGGGACGTCGCGACGACGATTGAGACGACCGGATCAGTCGTCATGATGACGCCCTCCGTCAGTGTCCACGATCATTGTGGGCGATTTTTCCGCGTTCCACCGCAGCCGTCACCCGGCCTCGGGACGGTATAACGACCCACCGGTCCGGAATGATGCGGTCATCTGTCGAAGGCCGTGCCGCACGAAGCCTCAGCACAAGCTGCTCCACAGCTCCGCGTGCGCTTTGGCGCTCGTGTCCCAGCTGAACGTCGCGGCCCGAGCCCGTCCCGCGGTGACGCGATAGTCGACGTGCCGGCCGCCGGCCAGCACCTCAAGAAGACACTCAGCAAGGTCAGGCCCGGTCGGATCGGTCAAGAACGCCGACGAACCAGCGACTTCCGGGAGAGCACTCCGATTCGACGCGACGACGGGTACACCAACCGCCATAGCTTCGAGGACGGGCAGGCCGAAGCCCTCGTAGAGCGACGGCACGACAACGGCGGACGCCGCCGCCATCACCGCGACGATGTCGGCGAAGGGAAGGCGGCCCACGACCACGGCAGAGGCGGACCTTCCGAACAGGCGATCACGCGTGTGATGAGGCGGTCCAGCGAGAACCAGCTGCACGTCAGGAAGACGTCGGTTGACGATCGACCATGCCTCGGCCAACGCCGGCAAGTTCTTGCGCAAGCTTGCCCCACCCGAGTGCAACACGAACGGTGCCCGAATGCCACGCGATGCAAGCTGATGATGATTGGCGGGCGTTGCCGCGAAGAACTCGGGCTCGACGCCATTGGGGATGACCATGGGCGCCGCGACGCCGAAGGTCCGCGCAACTTCGTCGGCCGAGAACTGTGATGGACACACGACTCGAGCCGCCGCCTTCACCTCCGCGTAGACCGAGCGAGGCGGCGCGGCTTCGTCGGGGAACCGCCACGAAACGACGTCGTGCACGGTCACCGTCTCACGGCGGGGTGCCGGCGGCAGCCGCAGATCCATGCGATGAACGAGATCCGCCCGCGCGGCTAGCTGGGCGCCGGCCAACCGGCGTGGGATACCCGCGCTGTATAGGGCGCGCGCCGGGACGCGCGTGCCCCCGCGACCCGGGGCTCGAAGCGTCCGAACCGTCTGTGAGCGTACGGTCCAGTCCACCCCGAGCAGGTTCGCTATCCGTCCGAGGACAGCCCGCTCGTACACCTGCTGGCCGCCGTCGACGGACGCCGCCAGACTGAGGACATTTAGCTGTGGCACGACACGTCCATCACCGCAAGTGCCGCAGCTCGCCGGACGCAATCCTCGCCTGCTATGCGGCTATACAAAGCGCAGATCATGCTCACCGGCCCCCCGCCCGAGACGTTCGAAGTGTAGCGGACGTGAGGCAGTCTTCTACCACGGAGCGTGTGTGGCGCTTTACAACTTAGTTCATCCTCTACGCTCCCCCTGGTATGCGCGTCTTGATGTGGATGCCCGCTGGCGACTTGGTTCCAGGCGGGCACCGAGTGCAGCTGGTTGAGACGGCGGCGGCCCTGCGCGAGTTGGGCGTCGATGTCACTGAGCGTGACGGTGACGACCCGGATACGGATGTCGACCTAGTCCATGGATTCGGACTCGACGCCGAACAGATTCACCGCTTCCGACGGCGCAGAGTGCCGGTCGTGCTATCGCCGATCTATTGGGAACTCGACTACCGACACAGCGGGCCGGTCGGCGGCCCCTCCGTGCGCGCGGCTCTAGGCCGGGCACGCCGGAGCGCTCGCTTCGCCGTGGCGTCCATACGTGGGTCGTCGTCTCTGACGCGGCTGGCTATGGAACAGGCCAGCTGGGAGATAACACAGGCAAAGGCGTACTCCAGCGCAGACGCTCTTCTACCGAACGCCGCGGGCGAGCGTGACGCGATCAAGGCGGACCTGAAGGTGGCCACCGAAATCGTCGTGGTCCCTAACGGCGTCGACACATCGCGATTCGGTCCCGCTGAGGGTGTCGAGCGGGATGCGAAGGCCGTGCTGTACGTAGGACGCGTCGAGCCGCACAAGAACCAGCTCGGACTGATTCAGGCGCTCTCGGGACTCGACGTGCGCCTGTCGATCGTCGGTCCGCCGCACCCGCATCACCGGGACTACTACCACCGCTGTGTCGCCGCCGCCGGCAACAACGTCACCTTGCACGGCTGGGTAGACGACCAGCAGTTGCCGTCGCTCTACCAGCGATCGAAAGTGCACGTTCTTCCGAGCTGGTTCGAGACGACAGGTCTCTCGTCTCTCGAGGGCGCCTTGTGCGGATGCAACATTGTCAGCACGTCCCGTGGCTTCGCCGCCGAGTACTTCGGCGACGACGCCCAGTACTGCGACCCGGCACGGCCCGAGACGATTCGCGAAGCAGTCCTGGAGGCATTGCAATTGCCGGTGCCGATCGGCTTGGCAGACCGCATCCGACGCAGCTACAGCTGGACGAACGTCGCACAGTCGACCCTTGACGTCTACGCCCGACTCCTCGCCCGCCAGCACCCCGCTCCCGTCCGACGAGAGGCGCGACGGCCCGCAAACTCAGGGTAAAGTCTGCGTGATGGGGGGTGGCCTGGCGATCCGTGCTGCCGGTGTATCGAAGCACTATCAGATCGCGCACAACCGTGACGACAGCATCACGGTGGCCGAAGCTGCTCTGAAGCGACTGCGCCACCCGCTACGCCGCACGACCTATGACGAATTCCGTGCTCTGGAAGATGTCAGCTTCGAAGTCCCATTCGGCGAGGCGGTCGGGATCGTGGGGCGCAACGGTGCCGGAAAGAGCACGCTACTCAAGATCTTGACGCGGATTACCGCACCGACGGCCGGTCAAGTAACGCTGGCGGGCCGGGTCGGCAGTCTGCTGGAGGTCGGAACCGGCTTCCATCCCGAACTGACCGGACGAGAAAACGTCTACCTCAACGGCACGTTGCTCGGCATGCGTAAGAAGGAAATCGCGGGCCGCTTCGACGAGATCGTCGCCTTCGCCGGAGTCGAACGTTTCCTCGAGACCCAGGTGAAGCGTTACTCGACAGGCATGTACATCAGGCTCGCGTTCGCCGTCGCCGCGCACCTGGAGAGTGAGATCCTCGCCGTTGACGAGGTCTTGGCCGTTGGCGACGCGGACTTCCAGGCCAAGTGCGTGAAGAAGATGCGCGAGGTCGCCCAAGACGGTCGGACCGTCTTGTTGGTCAGTCATCAGGTCAATAC
>CAXTNQ010000130.1:5729-8677 GCA_964245745.1 uncultured Jatrophihabitantaceae bacterium | reverse complement strand
CCCCCAACGGGATTCGAACCCGTGCTACCGCCTTGAAAGGGCGGCGTCCTGGGCCTCTAGACGATGAGGGCGGATCAACCGCTTCATGCTAGCCGAGCCCGTCGGAGACCTCGCCAGTCTAAGGCATGCCTCGAAGTCGTCCCCTCACGGCGGTGCTTAGGGCGGCGGTCCGATGAGCTCGTAGCGCGGATTGGCCAGCGCCAGGTGGCCTTTGTACTCGCCGACCGAGCCGGTCGCACGCACCACCGCGCCCGGCACGATGCCGGGAATCTTCGTCCGGCCGAAGAACAGCAAGCGCAGGCCACCCGTCTCGTCGAACACCTGCGCCTCGAGCGACTTGCCGGCGCTCGTGCCGAGCTGGACGGTCTTGATCCGGCCCTCGACGGTCACCCGCTGCCGCCACGACACCAGGCCGATAGGTGTGGCACCGTCCTCGGCCCGCGGGACGACGGCGGCCTCGTCGGAGTCGTCCGGCCCGAGTCGGACCGCCGCCATGGGCAGCGCCGGCTGGCGGGCGGCGGCGCGTTGCCGCTGCTCGAGCCGGCCCTCCGCCTCGGGGCTCAGTGTGGTGTCGAACGGCACGATGGTCGCCGACACGTGCGGGATGCGGCCCAACGCACTCGCGATGCGGTCCGCCGTGCGGTCGTGCAGCAGGCGCTCCCACACCCGACGGAACGTCCGGCGGGGCAGCAGAACCGTCACCTCGGCCTGGTCCTGCACGACTACGGACAGGGCGAGCTGCGCAGCGCCTCGCACCAGCCGGCGGTCCGGGCACTCCGCGACCTCGAGCGGAATGCGGTCACCCAATCCGCGTTCGATCCAAGCCTGCTCGAGCGCCTCGGCCACCTCGCTGTCGATCATTAGGTGGACGGCGCGGATCTCGGTCGGCCGCAGGCTGCCGGCGTAACGCAGGGCGCGCAGCACCGCGAGGTCGAGCCGGTCCACGAGCACGAGCACGACGTGCCGGGCGTAATGGGGTGCGGGGCCGATGTCCCGACGGGCCGCCGCGACCAGGTCGAGGGAGCGGGCCTCCCGGCGGTACTGCAGGTTGAGCCGCATCAGTACCAGCCAACCGACCGGGAAGAGCACGACCACCAGCCACGCGCCCTCCGTGAACTTGACGACCGCGAAGATCAGGACGACGAGCAGCGAGACGATGCCTCCGGACAGGTTGATCATGAACTTGCGTCGCCAGGCCGCCTCTCGATGAGTGTGGTGATACTTGGCCATCCCGAGCCCGGCCATCGTGAATCCGGTGAACACGCCGATCGCGTAGAAGGGCACCAGCCGGTCGACGTTGGCTCCGACGACGAGCAACAGCGCCACCGCCGCGATGGTCAGGACGATGATTCCGTTGCTGAACGCCAGCCGGTGTCCGCGCCGGGTGAGCTGTCGCGGCAGGAACGAGTCCTCGGCGATGAAGCTGGCGAGGAACGGGAAGCCGGTGAACGGCGTGTTGGCGCCGGTGATCAGGATGAGCGCCGTCGCGATCTGCACGACGTAGAAGCCGGCCTGGCCGAACCATTGATCGCCGAAGGCCGCTTTCGCCACCTGGCTGATGACCGTCGGCGTGCCGTCCGCGTACGGCGTCGCGTGCGTCGACCAGGCCAGCACCGAGACGCCGAGCACGAGGCAGCCCAACAGCACGCTCATGATCGAAAGCGTGCGGCGGGCGTTCGGGCCGGCGGGTGGCTTGAAGACGCTGACCCCGTTGGAGATCGCCTCCAGTCCGGTGAGCGACGAGCCACCGTTGGCGAAGGCGCGCAGCAGGTAGAAGATGGCGAAGCCCGACAGGATCGCATGATGCTGGTTGTCGATCGCGATCATGCCGGGGACGTGCTCGAACTTGGGAATGTCGCCGAGCAGCTCCCGGATCAGGCCGACCACGACCACCAATCCGGCCGTCGCGACGAAGAAGTACGTCGGGAACGCGAACGCCTGACCGGCCTCGCGGATCCCGCGCAGGTTGCCGAAGGCGAGGAGCAGGACGACGCCGATCGTCAGCCACTTGCCGTACGGGTCGAGGCTCGGCGCCATCGATTCGACCGCGGCCACGCCCGCCGCCGCCTGCACGGCGACGGTGACGATGTAGTCGATCAACAACGCGACGGACGCGATCTGCGCCACCCGCGGCCCGAAGTTGTCGCGGGCCACGACGTACGAGCCGCCCGCGCGGGTGTAGATCATGACGACCTCTCGGTAGGAGAGGGTCATGAGGACGAGGACGCCGAGCACCACGCCGGTCATCGGCAGCAGGATGTGGAACCCGGTCAGCCCGAAGACGCCGAGCAGGACGAGCAGCATCTCCTCCGTGCCGTACGCGGACGAGGAGATGCAGTCACTCGACAGCACACCGAGCGCTGTCTTCTTGGAAAGCTTTTCGCCCTGCAGGTCGGAGGTGACGAGCGGCGGCCCGAGCATCGCTCGCTTGACGCGATAGCTCAGCCGTTCGGGCAGGTCGACCTGCGTCGCCACCGGGACGGGCGTCGTGGTGGCGGCAAGGTCAGCCGCGGTGGCGAGGTCGGTCGACACAGCCGACACGCTAACCGGCCGCGGGCGCGATCTCTCGTCGATCGGCGAGGTCAGGCGTCAGCAGGCTACGGACCACACCGACTGGGCGTCCGCCGCCGTGGACCGGTACCGTCGCCGACTCGGTCAGGACGGCCGCGTCCACGCCCGAGCGCAGCAGGGCACCGACCACCGTGACCTCGGCCGCCCGGGTGGCCCCGTCGTCGATCTTGAACGCGACAGTCGGACCGTCCGGTAACGCCGCGGCGTAGACGCCCTCTGCTCCGTCCTTCGCCACTAGACCGGGGACGCCGGCCAGCAGGCGGGTGACGAGCATAGCTGCGGTGGCCTTCCTCGTCATCCAGTCACTGGTCGGCCTCGCGGTCCTGGTCTGCTTCAACGGGTTCACCATCGGCCTCGGGCTCGCGGCCCTTCTGCCG
>CAXTNQ010000130.1:0-5719 GCA_964245745.1 uncultured Jatrophihabitantaceae bacterium | reverse complement strand
GGGACGCCGGCCAGCATGCGGGTGTCGCTCCGGTCCGTCCCCCCCACCAGCTCCGGGTGCTGTCGCATCGCACCGGCGACGCGTCGGCGCGGCCCGTCCCCCGCCGAGGCCAGCGCCGCGAAGGCAACCGCGAGCCCACGCGGCGTCAGCGCGAAGACCGGAGCGCCGCAGCCGTCGACACCGACCGCGGCCACGTGCTCACCCGCCTGTTCGCCGACCGAGGCCCGCAACGCGACCTGTAACGGGTGCGCCGGATCGAGGTAGTCGGCAATCGGCCAGCCGTTGACCCGGCACGTCGCCAGCATGGCCGCGTGCTTGCCCGAGCAATTCATAGCGATCCGCCGGGCTGGATCACCGGCGGCGATCCAGCGTTCGCGGGCGTCCTCGCCGAACGGACGGTCCGGAGGACACTGCAGGTCGTCCTCGTGCAGCCCGGCCCCGTCGAGCAAGGCGGCCACCGTGCGCAGGTGCACCGGCTCGCCCGAGTGCGAGGCCGCAGCGATGGCCAGCTGTTCGGGCGGTACGTCCAGGCCGAGCTGGACCATGCCCACGGCCTGCAGCGGCTTGTTGGCCGACCGGGGATAGATCGGCTCGTCGACGGGTCCGAGCGCGAGCGTCGTCGAACCGCTCGAGTCGAGCAGGACGATCCGGCCGCCGTGCACGCTCTCCACCCGGTCGGAGCGGATCACCTCGACAAGCGGAACGCCAGAGGTCATGGCGCTCCTTCGGCCGGCCGCATGCCCAGCAGGCGTACCCCGTCGTCGTCACGCAGGACGGCGGTGATCCACCCGCCGGCGTGACCGTGCCGCAGCAGCGCCGCGGTTTCGGCGCGGAGCTCGACGGGTGCGAAGGCGCGGTGCTCCCAGTCCAGGCGGGCGGCGTGGCCGGCGGTAGCGAGGTCGATCATCGACCCGTCGCCGGCCAGCGTCGCTCGGGTCGCCGACAGCCGGGCGACGACATCGTCCAGCGCCTCGATGAGCGCCGGGTTGCCGTCGCACCAGCTGGCCACGAGCTCGGGACGGGTGCGGGCCACCCGTGACCCGGTCGTGTACGAGCCCGCGGCCAGGCTTAACCCGAGTGGCCCGCCGGTCAGGCCGGTGAGGGCGAGCACCTCGGCCAGGACGTGCGGCAGGCCGATCACGTGGGCGACGGCCGCGTCCTGTTCCTCGGCGACCGCGGGCACCGGATTGGCGCCGAGGTCACAGATCAACTCGGCGAGGGCCAGCCAGGCGTCGAGGTCGGTGTCCGGTTCGAGGGTGAGCGCCCAGGGCGCGTCCCGGAACAGCAGCGGGTCGGCGGCGGCCCAGCCACTGTGCTCCGTCCCGGCCAGCGGATGCCCGCCGACGAAACGCGCGTGTGGGGCGAGTCTGCGCACGGTGTCGAGCACCGGCCGCTTCAGCGTGCCGACGTCGGTGAGGATGGCGCCGGCGGCCAGGTGCGGCGTCACTGACCTCAGTGCACCCGCCAGCTCGGGAAGCGGCATGGCCAGGACGACGAGGTCGGCGCCGTGCACCGCGCCGGTGTCCGTGGCCGCAACCGGGAAGCCGGCCCCGCTGGCCGCTGCCGCGGTGGCCGGGTCGACGTCGAAGCCGACCACGTCGACTCCGGCGTGCCGGATCGCGTGCAGCAGCGATCCGCCGATCAGCCCGAGCCCGAGGACGGCCGCGCGCCGGAAGGTGGCGGTCACCTGCGCGACGGTAGAGCACACGTCCGACTGCGGTTCGGGGGTAGAGACGCCCCGGGCCGACGTGTCAGGATCGACGGCGCACATGGTCGTGCGAGCGGGCGGTGACGAGGTCGATGACACAGGACGGCTTCGCCGTCGCGGGATTCCGCGACGGCGGCGAATGGCGCTGTGCGCTGCTGCCTCCGTCCGTTCTCGGTGATCTCGGGGTACTGCTGTCGGCGTTGCGCTCGCAACCTCCGGACGGTGGCCCGTTCGTGGTGGCCAGCGTCGACGACGAATTCTTCTTGATCGCTCGCCAATCCGGTGCGCGGATCTCACTGGTGCTGAGCGACCTCACCGCCGCGGTCGAGTACCCGCTGGCGCGCCAGGTGTTGGACCGGCTGGGCGAGGAGCCACCCGAGGACGAGGAGCTCGACGAGGTGTGGCCTATCGGGGATCTGGACGTGTTCGACGACCTGGGGCTGTCCGAGGAGGAGATGGAGGGCGTGCTGGACGACCTCGATGCCTACCCCGACGAGATGCTCGAGACGATCGTCGACCGCATCGGCCTCGCCGAGCCCTACCGCCTCGCCACCACCACCGCCGGGGTGTGACCGCCGTGTCGTATTTCGCCGCGGTCCTGTCCCGTCGCGCCGGTCGCTGGCGTGCCGTGGAAGTCGATCTTGACGACTGCGAGAGCGCCGAGGACATCGCCGAGGTCGCGCGCGAGGTGCCGGGCGACGTCCGGCTGCTCGTCGTCGAACAGGACGACGAGTACGCCGTCCTGGCGCGGGCCGATGCCGAGGACGACGCTCGCTTCTTCCTGTCGGACGGGCACGCCGCCGACGCGTACCCGCTGGCTGCGGTGTTGGTCGACGACCTCGAGCCGATCGGCGACGTCCTCGACGACGAGGACGCCCCGCCCGCGCACGACAGCGCGCCATGCGGTGACCCGGGCGTGGTGGCCGACCTCGGCACGTCCGAGGACGAGTTGCTGGAACTGTGCACGCACGAGGGGACGCTGCCGGTCGACCTCATCGTCAGCGTGTGCGAGCGAGCCGGCTGCGCGGAGGCGTTCGAAGCCGTCCGCGTGTGAGCGGACCGTCGGTCTCCTCTCCGGTCTCCGAGGGCGACGAGGCGGCGATCATCGCGGCGCTGGCCGTCGCGCGTACGGCGGTCGGCACCGACGAGGTTCCGATCGGCGCCGTCGTGGTCGATCCCTCAGGGCAGATCGTCGCCGCCGCCCACAACGAGCGGGAGGCCGAGCACGACCCGACGGCTCACGCCGAGATCGTGGTGCTGCGCCGGGCGGGCGCCGCACGCGGGTCGTGGCAGCTGACCGGCTGCACGCTGGCCGTGACCATCGAACCGTGCACGATGTGCGCGGGCGCGATCGTCTTGTCGCGCGTTGATCGGCTGCTGTTCGGGGCGTGGGACGCGAAGGCCGGCGCAGCCGGCTCGGTGTGGGACGTGGTTCGCGACCGCCGGCTCAACCACCGTCCCGAGGTGATCGGCGGCCTGCGTGCGGACGAGTGTGCCGAGCTGGTCGCCGCCTTCTTCGCCGGGCGCCGCTGACCGCCGGCTGCGCCCGGTATTCTCATCGGCGGTGGCGTGTCCGAGCGGCCTAAGGAGCACGCCTCGAAAGCGTGTGAGGTGCAAGCCTCCGTGGGTTCAAATCCCACCGCCACCGCCAATTGCCTCTCCGCCGCACATGATCATGTCGCGTTTGACCGGCGCGTCCCACCCGCATCGGAAGGACGACCCTGCTATGCCGCACGAGATCCGCGACCTCACCGACACCGTCGTCGTCATCACCGGTGCTAGTTCCGGCATCGGACGGGCGACGGCTCACGCCGTGGCCGACGAAGGCGCGCGAGTCGTCGTGGCGGCGCGGCGCACCGAGCGCCTCGACGAGTTGGTGACGGAACTGGGAACCGAGCGGGCTCTCGCGGTCGCATGTGATGTGCGGCTGCCGGACGACAACCGGCGCCTGATCACCACGGCGCTCGACCGTTTCGGCCGGCTGGACTCGCTGGTCGCCAATGCCGGCCTCGGCCGTTACGGCGGCATCCTCGACAACTCCGACGAGGACCTGGCCGAAATGATGGAGACGAACTTCGCCGGCACGGTGTGGTCGGTACGTGCGGCCGTGCCGGAACTGAAGAAGGCAGGCGGAGACATCGTCGTCGTGGCCTCCGTGGCCGGCCTGCGCGGCGGCGCGGACGAAGCCGTCTACGCGGGCACGAAGTTCGCGCAAGTGGGCCTCGCCGGGTCGCTGGACCGCGAACTGCGCGAACAGGGCGTGCGCGTCAGCACGATCTGCCCGGCCGCCGTGGACACCGAGTTCGCGATCGGCCACGGCCGTACCGCCGGCGACGCCTGGCTGGCCGACGTGCTCAGGCCCGACGACGTGGCCGCCGCCGTGGTCACCGTCCTGCAGCAGCCGCGGCGGATGCGCACCCAGCTGTGGTCGATGTGGAGCATGACGCAAGCCAGTTGACCGTCCTGCTCGCATTGTGTCGATGTGAGCCGACACCGGTGGGCGGCTGACGGGCAGCCGCTTGCGGGGTGGCTGATCAGGCGGAGGAACCGGGCCGCCGGCGTCCGCGCAGTAGGCCGAGGACGCCGGTCAGCGCAACCGCCAGACCACCGAGGGTCAGCGCGATCTCGGGCGCGGGGTTCGCCGAGCCCGTCGTGGCGGCGACTCCCCCGGACCCGGCCGGCACTCCGGTAGGTGTCGTCGATCCGGACGAGCCGGCGACCACCGGATGGATCTGCAGGGAACAGACGCTGACCGCAACATTGAGCCGAGTGGCGGCGGTCGTCGCGGGTGGAATCGTGTTGATCGCCGACGAGAAGGTGCAGTCGCCGCCCGTGGCCCCGTTGAAGTTCAGCCACTCCGCGGTGGCGGACGCTGTGTCGCCCGCGGCCAGCGTCACGGTCGTGACGGCCGATGCGCCTCCCGAGTAGCCGTTCAACGTGCGCTGCGCGTGGGCGAGTACCTGCCCGGATGCGTTGATTGCGTCGAGGCTGGGGTACCCGCTGAGCGTGCAGCTGCTGCCACTCGAGTTGCGGAGCAGCAGCACCACCGAACCGTGTCCGGCCGCGCCCTGGGTGGACGTGTTCGAGACCGCGAGGGCGCCGTTGCCGCACGATGCCGGAGCGGCGACCGCCGAGGGAGCGGCAAGGGCCAGTCCGACGGCGGTCAGCGCACCGGCCGTCCCCACCGCCGCGATACGTGAGCGCAACGTGATCATGGCTGCCTCCGTGGAGTAGTAATCGACGCCGATGTGCAAGATGCGCTTTATCGTTGGCGTGATACGCACCCTTGAGTGGGAAGCGCGCCCGTGCAGTCGGTCAGTCTTCGCCGGTCTGCAGTGCATCGGTCAGGGCCCGGACGAACGCACTGAGCTGGTCCGTGTCGAGGTCGGACCCGCGCAAGCCTTCGCGTACGGCCACATCGAAGCCCTCGACCATCCAGTTCGTGGCACTGCGGCCGGCCGGCGTCGCGCGCACGAGGGAACTGCGCTTGTCCTCCGGGTTGGCCTCCCGAACGATCAGCCCGTCCCGCTCCAGGCGGTCCAAGAGTGCGGTGACGCTGCCGGACGTCAGTCCCACCAACCGTCCGAGTTCGCTCGGCGTCAGGCTCGTTGCCGAGTGCAGGTGGTCGAGCGCCGAGACCTCGCTTAGGCCGATATGTAGCTCGTCCGCGATCCTCGCGCGGCGAGCCTGCATGACGAGCATGAGCTCACGTAACTCGGCGGCTACTGCCCGCACTTGCGTCCGGCTGGGCTCCACGGTCATACGCTTTCAGTCGCTTCGATGATCAAGTTAAGTGTGCGGCCAATGTGGGACGCCCGCAAGGGCTTAAATGCTGGGTAATCGGCTTGTTACACAGAGCGACCTGCATGAATGACTTGATTTCCGAGGGACCTGGCTGTTAAAGTCTTGTTTAGAGGCGGCGCTTAACGGGGGTGTGCCGGCTCGAGCTGGTTCGAGGGGGATGTCGAGGCCGGCCGGCCGTCAACACGTCCGGCCGGCCTTCGTCCCTTG
>CAXTNQ010000129.1:0-8686 GCA_964245745.1 uncultured Jatrophihabitantaceae bacterium | reverse complement strand
CCGGTGGCGGCGTCCACTCCCGACACGGCCGGGCTGTGTCCGGGATCGACGACGATCACCGGCCGCGCTGCAGGCGGCGGAGGCGGTGCTGGCGTCGTGGGCGGTGGCGGGGTTGCCACCGGGGACACGCTGGGCGCGGCCGACACCGGGGGGGGCGACGGACGAGCGGGAGGCGGCGCGCGTGACGGCACGCTCGCCCCGCAGGCGGCGATGAGCAGGCCGGTCAGGGCCGCGGCCGCGCCGGAGCGGCACCGGCTCAGGAGAATTTGGTGTGCGGACGGTCGACCTGCGTGCCGTCCACCGTGAGGTCCACCTTCTCGTTGTAGAACGCGATGAGCCCGGTGATCGGCAGCAGCTGCCGGGTCGGGAACTCGTAGGACCAGGCGAGGTCCGGGTGGACCGAACCGTTGACCCGAACACTCCAGTAGCCGCTCGTCGTGCCCTTGTACGGGCACTCGGTCACGGTGTCGCTCGCGACCAGGTGCTCGAAGTTCACCTCGGTGCGATTGAGGTAGTACCGCGTCGGCAGGCCGGTCTCGAAGACGAGTACGGGCGACGACGACTCGGCGAGCACGACGCCGCCGAGCTCGACGCGTACCTGCCGGGTGGACCGCAGCGCGTCGACGCGGGCGTACGGACTGCGCGGGTGGACGTACACCCGCTCGTCCTCCTCGAACCAGGCGTCGACCGCCGCCCAGTCGAGATGGACGGTGCCGGCGACGCCTTCGATCGGCGACTCCGGGTAGACCTTGGCCACGCCGGCCCGGTATCCGTCGCCGACCTTCAGGCCGTGTTTGTGAGCCGTCCCGCGGTGGGTCGACTGCGTCTGGCCCTCGTCGACGAGCACGCCGGGTGATACATCGTCGATCGGAACGTAGTACTGGGGGTACGGCGGCCACTCCCAGACGTAGCGTGCGGACGTGGTGTCGAGGACGAGCTGATCGCCGACGTAGGCCCGGATACGGCGTGGTACGGGCTCGACGTGATTGGGGGGGACGAGGGTGCCCGGATAGTCGGCCATCAGCTCACGGTACCGACGGCCGCCGGTGGGGCAACTCGTCGAAGATCAACACCGTCTGCGTGGCCAGCACATCGGGCATGGCCTGAAGGCGGTTGAGTACCAGGTCGCGCAGCGTCCCGGCGTCCTGCGTCCGCACGAGCAGCACCAGATCGTTCTCCCCGGAAACCAGTGCCGCGTGTTCGACCTCGTCGATGGCCAGCATGCGTTCGCGGACGGCCTTCCAGGAGTGCTGGCTGATCTTGAGGTAGACGTAGGCGGCCAACCCGAACCCGGCGCGCTCCGCGTTGACGACCGCGGCGTACCCCGTGATCACCCCGTCGTGCTCCAGCCGCTCGACCCGGGCGTAGGCGCTGGCCCGCGAGATGTGCAGACGGGCGGCCAGCGCGCGCATGGAGATCCGGCCGTCTGCGCGTAGAACGTCGAGGATGCGCCGGTCGGTGGCGTCCATTCGTCCATCGCGAGCCGCTCGTCCGATGTCGGGGCGTGCCATTCGGCCAGCTTCCCACTGTGTGGACGCCGTTCGTCCAGATCTCGCCCATGGTTCTGGATGGATGGCCCGATTCGGCCGAGAATCTACGGACATGACGAGCCGCTCGCTACTGCCCACTGTCGAGCCGCTCGGGCTGATCACACCGTCCGGTGAGCCGGTGGCCGACACGCCGCTCGGCATGCCGTCCGAGGACGTCCTGGTCGCGCTGTACGCCGGCATGGTTCTCGGACGTCGCTTCGACCGTCAGGCCACCGCGCTGACCAAACAGGGGAGGCTCGCGGTCTACCCGTCCGCGCGGGGCCAGGAGGCCTGCCAGGTCGGGGCGGTCCTGGCCATGCGGGAGCGCGATTGGTTGTTCCCGACCTACCGAGATTGCATGGCGATCGTCACCCGCGGCGTGGACCCGATAGACACCCTGGGCCTACTGCGCGGGGACTGGCACTGCGGCTACGACCCGATTGCGCACCGGGTGGCTCCGCAGTGCACGCCGCTCGCGACCAACACGGTGCACGCGGTCGGCGCCGCCTTCGCCGGACGCCGGCGCGGTGAGGAGAGCGCCGTGCTCGTCATGCTCGGCGACGGCGCGACCAGTGAGGGCGACACCCACGAGGCGCTCAACTTCGCGGCGGTCTGGCGGGCTCCCGTCGTGTTCCTCGTGCAGAACAACGGTTACGCGATCAGCGTCCCGCTGGCCAAGCAGACAGCCGCGCCGTCGTTGGCCCACAAGGGAATCGGTTACGGCGTGCCCGCGCAGCGCGTCGACGGTAACGACGCCGCTGCCGTGTACGCGACCGTGCGGACCGCGCTCGACGCGGCGTCGGCCGGCGACGGCCCCACGCTCATCGAAGCCGTGACGTACCGGATGGAGGCGCACACCAACGCCGATGACGCCGGGCGCTACCGGGACGAGACCGAGGTTGCGTACTGGGCCGCCCGGGACCCGATCGACCGGCTCCGGCGTTACCTCGGCGACCGCGTCGATCCGGCGGCCGTCGACGCCGAAGCCGAACGGCGAGCCGCCGACCTGCGGTCACGGATGAACGCCGACCCCGTGCTCGATCCGGACGAATTGTTCCGCCACGTCTACACCTGTCCGACGGCGAATCTGCAACGACAACAGCGATTCCTCGCCGCGGAGTTCGCGTGACCGGCACGTTGGAGCGGGCCGCGGCACCCTCCGACCTACCGACGACGGTCACGATGGCCGGGGCGCTCAACCAGGCGCTGGCCGACGCACTCGCCGCGGACGATCGCGTGCTGGTCTTCGGCGAGGACGTGGGGACGTTGGGTGGCGTCTTCCGGGTCACCGACGGGCTGGCCGCCCGCTTCGGCGACGACCGGGTCATCGACACCCCGCTCGCCGAGGCCGGCATCGTGGGGACCGCCATCGGCATGGCCATGAACGGCCTGCGTCCGGTCGTCGAGATGCAGTTCGACGCGTTCGCCTACCCGGCCTTCGAACAGATCACCAGCCATCTGGCCAAGCTGCACAACCGCACCCGCGGCCGCCTCGAGCTGCCGGTTGTGGTGCGGGTGCCCTACGGAGGCGGCATCGGAGGCGTCGAGCATCACTCGGACGCCTCGGAGGTCTACTACACGCACACGCCGGGCCTGCGCGTGGTCACGCCGGCCACTCCGGCGGACGCCTATTCGCTGCTCCGGCAGGCCATCGACTCGCCCGACCCGGTGATCTTCTTGGAGCCGAAGCGGCGGTACTGGTCCCGGGAGTCGGCCCCGCTGACCGCGGACGCGGCGGCGCTGGACCGTGCGGTGGTGCGGCGGCCGGGGCGCGACGTCACGCTGATCGCGTACGGCGGCGTGGTCGCGACCGCCCTCGAGGCCGCCGAGGCCGCGGTCGACGAGGGTTGGGACGTCGAGGTCGTCGACCTGCGCAGCTTGGCGCCGTTCGACGACGCGACGGTGGCCGCGTCCGTCCGTAGGACCGGCCGCGCGGTCGTGGTCCACGAGGCGTCGGGCTTCTGCGGGTACGGCGCCGAGGTCGCGGCCCGGCTCACCGAGCAGTGCTTCCATCACCTCGCGGCGCCGATCCTGCGGGTCACCGGCTTCGACATCCCGTACCCGCCTCCGATGTACGAGCAGCACCATCTGCCGAGCGTCGACCGCATTCTGGACACGATGGGCCGGTTGCAGTGGGACGACACCGTCGAGCCGAGTGCCCTGACCGCGCCCGGAGCCCTCGGTGCCTGACTTCCGGTTGCCCGATCTCGGCGAGGGCCTGACCGAGGCTGAGATCGTGGCCTGGCGGGTGGCCGTCGGGGACACCGTCGAGGTCGACCAGGTCGTGGCCGAGGTCGAAACGGCCAAGGCGGCGGTCGAGGTACCGGTCCCGTTCGCCGGCGTCGTGCGCCGGCTGCACGGCCGGCCCGGCGAGCTCGTCGCGGTCGGGGCGCTGCTGGTGAGTGTGGAGCCCGCGGCGTTCGTCGAGCCGGGCGTGGGCACGCCGGACGCCGACCTCGTTCAGAGCGGCCACGTGCTGGTCGGTTACGGCACCTCCGCGCCGGCCCGCCGGCACCGGACGCCGCGGCGATCGCGACCGGCCGGTGAGCCGTCCTCGCGCGCGGTCGCGGTCATCTCGCCACTCGTCCGCAAGCTCGCGCGCGACCACGGCCTGGACCTTCGCGGGCTGGCCGGCACTGGCACCGACGGCGTGATCGTGCGGCGCGACGTCGAGGCGGCGCTGGGCGATCCGCGGCTTGAACCGTCCGGCGAGCGACGGATCCCGCTGCGCGGCGTGCGGAGGCTCACGGCCGAGAAGTTGACCAGGTCGCGCCGGGAGATCCCCGAGGCGACAGTGTGGGTGGACGTCGATGCCACCGCCCTGCTCGAGGCCCGGACGGCCATCAACGCCCGTATCGCGAGCCACGGCCGGCCGCCGCACGACGCCGCACCGGTGAACGACGCCCGACCAGCGGACGACACCGACCGGATCGGGGTGTTCGCCCTCGTCGCTCGCTTCGCGGTGCTGGGCCTGCGCCGGTACCCGGAGCTGAACGCGCGGATCGAGGGTGACGAGATCGTCCTGCCGGCGTCCGTGCATCTCGGCTTTGCGGCGCAGACCGAACGTGGGCTGGTCGTTCCCGTGGTGCGCGACGCGGACGGGATGTCGACGCGCCAGCTGAACGCGACGCTGCAGGCGCGGACCGCGTCCGCCCGGGCCGGCACGCTGGCGCTGACCGATCTCTCCGGGGGCACGTTCACGATCAACAACTACGGCGTGTTCGGCGTCGACGGATCCGCGGCGATCATCAATCACCCGGAGGTGGCGATCCTCGGCCTCGGCCGGATCGCGGAGCGGCCGTGGGTGGTCGACGGTCAATTGGCCGTGCGGCAGGTCACCCAACTGACGCTCGCGTTCGACCATCGCGCCTGCGACGGGGCGACGGCCGGCGGCTTCCTGCGCTTCGTCGCAGACTGCGTCGAGTCGCCTCTCGGCGCGCTCGCCGACCTCTAGCCGGCCGCCCGGTCGTCCCTAGATGCGGGGGAATAGGCGGTCCGTGTGCTCGCCGTGTTCGTACACACTGGATGCCGACCCGACGATCAGGGGATCCGGTATGCCGACGAGGCCGAGGTCCTTGCCGTCGTAGTCAAGGACGCTGAGCACGTAACGCAGCGCATTGACTCGGCCGCGCTTCTTGTCGTTGCTCTTGATCACCGTCCACGGGGCGTCGGCGGTGTCGGTGTAGAAGAACATCGCCTCCTTCGCTTCGGTGTAGGCCTGCCACTTGTCGAGCGACGCGACGTCCATCGGCGACAGCTTCCACTGTCGGACCGGGTCGTTGTGCCGAACCATGAACCGGGCCCGCTGTTCCTGGCGAGAGACCGAGAACCAGAACTTGATGAGGTGGACGCCGCTGCGCACGAGCATGCGCTCGAACTCCGGTGCCTCACGCATGAACTCGAGGTACTCGGTCGGCGTGCAGAACTCCATCACCCGCTCGACGCCGGCGCGGTTGTACCAGGAGCGGTCGAACATCACGATCTCGCCCGCCGCCGGTAGGTGCGCGACGTAACGCTGGAAGTACCACTGCGTCTGCTCGCGTTCGGACGGCTTCTCGAGGGCGACCACCCGGGCGCCACGCGGATTGAGGTGCTCGGTGAAGCGCTTGATCGTGCCGCCCTTTCCGGCGGCGTCACGGCCCTCGAAGATCAGTACGAGCTTCTGCCCGGTCGCCTTCACCCAGCTCTGCAGCTTCAGCAACTCGATCTGCAGGCCGCGTTTGGTGTGCTCGTACTCCTTGCGCGACATCTTCTCGTCGTACGGGTAACCCTCGCGCCAGGTCTCGAGGGGCTTGCCGTCCTCGCCGATGAGCACCGGGTCGTCGTCGTCGAATTGAGCGTCGACCGGGCCGTCGACGCCTGCTCGCTTGGTCGGCGAGCCGCCGTTCGGCCCGGCTGACCCACCGACATCGCGTCGAACGCCGGTGGCACCGCGTCCGCCCTCGTCGGTGGCCAGAACGTCGGTCGACCGCTGCGGGATCTCGTCCACGGCACCAGTGTGCGAGGGGTCGGGCGCCCTGACAATGCGGCCCTGACATCGCGTCGCGCTCGAAGGTTAAGGACCGAGACCGGGGTACACCTGCCGACCGACGCCCACGACCACAGGGATGATGCCGAGACAGACGAACGCGGGCAGGAAGCAGAGGCCGAGCGGGGCCATCGCCCAGACGCCGGCGCGGTGCGCCTTGACGTTCGACGCCTGCACGATCTCCGCCCGCACGTCGCTCGCGACCTGCTCGAAACCGCGGGACAGGCGAATACCGCTGTCCGCGCTGCGCACCGCCGCCCGCGCCACGGGCGCCAACACAGGGTCGGCGGTCAGCTCGTGCCACGCCTGCTCCGGTGTGGCACCTAGCCGGAGGAGAGCGGCGACCTGCTGCAGATCGTGGCCGAGGGGACGGTCCACCACCTCGCCCACATGGTCGAGGGCGGCACTGAGCGGTTGGCCGCTGCGCAGGACGGCGGCGAGCAGGTCGAGCGCCAGCGGCAGGGCGTCCCGGTCGCGAAGGCCGACGCGGCGAGTGGCTGCTTTCTGGAGACGGCCGACCAGGACGACGGCTAATGGCGCGGCGACCGCGCCGACGACGGCGCCGGCTGGCCAGCCGGTGACGAGGACGGCGGTCAGACCAACGCCGACCCCGGCGACCCAGCGCAAGCCCGTAGGCGGCAACGCCACGCGGGTCCGCCGGTCGGCGGCATGTTCGACTCGCTGACCCTGCCCGGCGCCCAACCGTTTGCGCAGGGGCCGGCACAGCAATAGTCCGAGGGCGACCCAGACCAAGCCGGCGGTCATCGGCGTTGAGCCTGGTCGACGATCCGGCTCGTCCAGAACATCCCGAGGACGTCGAGCGCCACCCCGACGGCGAGCAGCGCGTGGCCGCCGCCGCTGCCCAGCAGCAGAGGCAATGGACGTGCGCCCATCGCCGTACCCAGGAGCAGGCCGACGACCGGGAGCCCGGCCACGAGCGTGGCCGACGAGCGGGCACCAGCGACGGCCACGGACACATCACGCGCCTGCGCACGCCGCGCGGACAGGTCCGCCTCGACGCTGCGCAGCACGTCCGCAAGCGGCGTGCCTGCCCGTTGGGCCACCCGCCACCCGGCGACGAGGGCGCCCATCGCGAGGTGGCCGGGTGGCCCGTGCGTCGCCTCGGGCCGCCACTCAGGTTCGGCGCCGTGCGCGACCTCCTGGGCGGCTCGGGCGAACACGGCGTCGGCCGCGCCACCCGCCTGGGCGGCCGCGTCGAGAGCGGCGGTGAGTGGAGTCCCCGCGTCGAGTTCGGCACGCAGCAGCCGGACGGCGGCAATGATCGCCGCGTCCCAGGCGTCGGCCTGGCACCGCCGGACCGACCGCACGACGCCCACGCCGAGAACTCCGGCCGCGAAGGCCACGGTCAGCCCGAGCGCGACCCCGGCCGTCGCACCGACCGCTGTCCCAACGGCTACGGCGGCGCCGACGGCGAGCCGAGGAGTCACGGTCGCCGGCCAGGCCGCCCAGAAGCGGCCCACGCTCGGCGGTCGAGCCCGGTCGGCCATCGCGCGTAGGCGCCGCTCGGTGCGGCTGGGTCGCGACCACAGCAACCCGGCGGCGCCGAGGGCGAGCCAACACCAGACGGTCACGGAGCACCGGCCGCAGTATCGAGTTGCCGCACGGCCGCGGGGTCGACGCCCCGCTCGGCCAACTGCGCGGCCAGCCGTGGCGCCGCGCACAGCGGACCGCTGGCCGCGGACCACACGGGCTCGACGACCAATCCGCTGCGGTCGGTGCCGAGCAGCCCAATTTCGGCCACGCCACGCGCACCTGACGGCGCGCGCCGCACGTGGACGACCACGTCCACACCGGTCGATACCAGCCCGGTGATCGCATCGCGCGACAGGCCGCCCAGATGGCCCAGCGCCTGCAAGCGCGCCGGTACGTCTGACGCGGCGTTGGCGTGCACCGTGGCCGCCCCACCCTCGTGGCCGGTGTTCAGCGCGATCACCAGCTCGACGAACTCCGCGCCGCGGAACTCCCCGACGACCAGCCGGTCCGGGCGCATGCGCAGGGCCTGGCGGACCAGGGCACGAGCCTCGACTCCACCGGCGCCTTCGATGTTCGGCGGTCGGGTGGTCAGCCGCACCGCGTGCGGGTGGGAGACGACCAGCTCAGCGGCGTCCTCGATCACGACCAGCCGCTCGTCCGGACTCGTCGCCGACAGCATCGCCCCGAGCAAGGTCGTCTTGCCGCTTCCTGTGCCGCCGCTCACCAGCACGGCCAGACGCGCGCGGACAACCGCGCCCAGCAGTGCTGCCAGGCGCGGGCCGACCAACTCGTCCAGCGCGAAACGCCGCCTCGCCAGCACGCGCAGCGAGATCGTCGTATGCCGAGCCAGTGGTGGAAGCACCGCGTGCAGCCGGGTGCCGTCACCGAGCGTCGCGTCGGCGAACGGTGCCGCATCGTCGAGGCGCCGGCCGGCCGATGCGGCCAGCCGCTGCGCGAGCCGCCGGACCGACCCCTCGTCGGCCAGCCGGACCGCGGTCCGTTCGAGACCGCGCCCGCAATCGACCCACACCTCGTCGGGCGCGTTCACCAGTACGTCGGTGACGCCGGGAAGCTCGAGCAGCGGTTCGAGCGGACCGGCCCCGGCCACCTCAGCCGAGACCTCGCGAGCGGTTTG
>CAXTNQ010000128.1:0-8691 GCA_964245745.1 uncultured Jatrophihabitantaceae bacterium | reverse complement strand
AAGGCAAGACCATGTGCGGTGATCCCGCTGAGGTCATCGACCAGGTTCGCAAGATCGAAGCCATGGGTGTCGACCAACTGATGTTCACGATGCCCTACGAACTTCCCCGCGAGATCGCTTTCGAGGTCATCGACACCTTCGGCCGTTACGTCATCCCCGAGTTCGACAAGGACCCGATCCACCGCACGACGCGTTTCCGGGACAGTGCGACGGAGCACCTCCCGTCGCGCAAGACCGAGAGCTAGCTTGCTCCGACGCAGGGCGTCCCTACCGCATTCGAGGTAGGGACGCCCTGCGTTTGGGCTCGAGGCTCTGGACCGAAGCTGTGCAGACCGCGTTTGAGCGCCTCAACGGCGACCTGCGGTCTCCTCGCGGGGTAGGTCGGTGTCCAGAGATCGTCGTACGACGGCACTGAGCGCGCCCCAGGGCAGCGCCCCCAAGCCGTCCACGCGCATCTGCCGCTCGGCGTCCGCTCGCCCGACGGTGCGGGCATGTTCCCAGATCAGCGACTCCGCGAGCGGGTCGGCACCGAGGAACTCGGCCACGTCCGCGGGCGCTCGACTCTGGTCGTCGAGCAGCAGGAAGTGGCCCTCCCGGCGCACGACGTGCACCCGAGCATCGGGGATGTGCGACGCCATGATGAGCGCATTACTCAACGGGACGATCGGGTCGTCGTCGCCGGTCACCACAAGGGTCGGAGCCTCGATGCGGCCGAGGATGGGCAGGCTGGTCCACCACGACATGGCCCACAACTGGTGCCCGTAGCCGCGAACCGACGGCACCTGCTTGGCGCGGTCGCGCCACAGCCGTCGCGCGTACGCGCGGTCGTACCGCGCTCGGCCCCCGGCCACCGTCCCCGCGGTGTGCTCGTAAAAGGTGCGCGAGTAGTACCGCAACGGCGTACTCATGGACAGCAAGGCGCCGAACCGGCCCGGCACGCCACCCCAGCCCGGCAGCGTGGCGGCGAGCACCAGCCTGCGGACACGATCCGGCGAGCGGGCAGCGAGCTCCTGAGCCAGGGCGCCACCGAACGAGTAGCCCAGCACGTCGGCCGTCGGCACGGACAACTCGTCCAGTAACCGTTCGACCAGCCTCGCCAGCCCGTGCATCGGTGTCGGCAGGATCCGGGTCGTTGATCGTCCGGTACCGGGCGCGTCGAAGGAGATGATTCGCCGATCGCCCAAGGCCTGCTCGACGGCGCGCCACATCTCGACGTGTGCACCGATGCCGTTGATCAGCAAGACAGGCTGGCCCTGTCCGACGTCGCGAACGAATATCTCGCTCCCGCCGATCCGAACGAACCCTTCGCTCACACGTTCATTCCTTCCGGCGCCGCCAGCAGGACATCGAAGCCGGCTTCCTCAGCGAAGTGCGACAACACCATGACGTCCTGGTCGGTACCGTCGACAGTACGCAGCTGATCGCGCAGTAGAGCTTCGGCGACGAACCCGAGTCCCAGGAACATGTCGATCGTGCCCTGTTCGTGCGCTACGACCTCGACACTGATCTTGCTGATGTTCTGGCGCAGCGCGCTCACCAGCGCGGTGCGGGCGAGCTCGCTGCCGAAGCCCTGTCCACGCTGGCCGCTGGCCACGAAGATACGCAACGCACCGACGTGGCGCGAGCGGCCCACCCCCGGCCATACGGCAGCCACGGCGACGATGACGCCGCTGTCGTCGAATGCCGCGAGGCGCACACCCTGCTCGCCGTGCGTCCAGTGTTGAACGGCCGCTTCATCGAGATCTTCTTTGAAAAACGCCAGATCGCCGACCGGGATGCTGTCGAAGAAGACCCGCAGCGCGTTCTCGTCGTCTGCGGTGAGTTCTCGGATGGGCACCTCAGCCTCGCATCGGTTCGTTGTGGTCGGTGAGCCACTGCTGCAGCGCGGGCACGGTGGTGGTCGCCGCCTGCCGGCTTGTGGTCAGCCCGGCGTGTCCGGCTTCGATCTCGAGCAGCGTGAAGTCCTTCGAGCCGGTGAGGCTAGCGATGGGCCGGGCCGCTTCCGGCGGCACAAGATCATCCCGAGTGGCGAGCACACTGAGCATCGGTACGTCGATCTTTCGCAAGTCGACTCGTTTTCCGGCCAGTCGCATCGACCCGGTCATGAAGCCGTTGCGGTCGAACCACTGATCGGCCACCTGACGGTACGTGGCTCCCGGGAACGGCACGTGCTCGCGCGCCCAGCGGGCCATGGCCTGGTGGGACTCGACGTACTGCTCGTTCCACAGGTTCTCCCACAACCGCGCCAGGTTGGGCACGTCCGCGGTCGGCTTGCGTGCGCGAAAGAAGGACGCGATGTACTCGGCCGGGACGTTGCCCGTCCAGTCGAAGAGCTTGTTCGGATCGATCGACCGTTCACGAACGACCCCCGCCAAGCCCGGTAGCGCGGTGAAGTCGACGGGCGTCGCCATGGTCACCAGCGCGCCGACCGGCAGCCGTTGGGTGGCCATGCCGAGCAGCGCCAGGTTGCCGCCCATGCAGTAGCCGAGGATCGACGCACGCTCGGCGTTGGACTCGTGCAGCGCGGCGCGCAACGCACGCGGCAGAAACCGCTGCGTGTAGGTCTCCAGGGTGTTCTGCGCGTCGGCCGCCGTCGGCGTACCCCAGTCGAGGACGTACACGTCGAAGCCGGCGTCGAGCAGCCGTTTGGTCAAGCTGTTGTCGCGGCGCAGGTCGAGGATGTAGCTGCGGCTCACCAACCCGATGAACATGACGATCGGATCGGCGTAGCGCACGGCGTCGTTGCGGTAGCGCGAGAGTTCGACGGTGCCCTGCCGCCACACGACGTCGTGCGGGGTCGGCCGAGTCGGCGCCCACTGGCCACCCGCTAGGTACTTGAGTCCGTGCCGGGCGCGGATCGCGGTGCGTTCGGCTTCACGGGCCAGCACGGCGAGAGTGGATCCCTCGCCTGCGTTAGTCATGACGTCTTGCGCCGCGGCCGCGGCCGCGGGCTCGCATCGCGCGCCTCCGCGGTCATCTCGTCGAGCGTGCGCTGCAACCGCTCGACCTTCGCCTCGAGCATTTCGACATCGCGCTGGGTCGGCAGCGCGAGTACGTGCACCGCCCCCGACCGCACGCGCTCGGTCACGGCGGTGAGCAGACGTCGGCCGTCCGCCACGGCGAGCATGACATCCGCCGCCTGCGGGCTGTTCGAGATTCGGTTGAGCGGCTTGGCGACGCGCCCCTCTGCCCAGAGGACCGCCTGGAGCCAGCGTGGATTACTGGCCATCACCACCTCCCGTCGCTACCTCTCGCAGCGACCGACGCAAGATCTTGCCGGCGGTGTTCTTCGGCAACTCGTCGATGATCTGCACCACGCGCGGGTACTTGTACGCGGCCATCCGGGCTTTGCAGAACGCAATGAGATCCTCCGGCGTCGCGTCGCCATCGGCCCGCAGGCTGACGAAGGCGTGCACCGTCTCCCCGCGATACTCGTCCGGTACTCCGATGACCGCCGCCTCGCGTACCGCGGGATGTTCGTACAGCACGTCTTCCACTTCGCGCGGCCATACCTTGTAGCCGGCCGCGTTGATGAGGTCCTTACGGCGATCCACCAGGTAAACCCAGCCGTCACCGTCGATGTAGCCGACGTCGCCGGTTCGTAACCGCCCGTCCGGCAAGGCGTTCGCCGTCTCCTCGGGCCGCTGCCAGTAGCCGGGCACGACCTGAGGGCCGGACGCCACGATCTCGCCGACGTCGCCAGTGGGGGCAACACTGCCGTCGTCCGCGAGAATCTCGACGGTGGACTCGTATACCGCTACCCCCACCGACAACACGCCGGTGGCTGCGTCGACCGGCCCGTCCACACCGAGCGGGGTAAGGGTCAATGGCGACGTGGTCTCGGTGAGCCCGTACGCGTTGTGCAGCCGCACGCCCGATGCCAGACGCCACGCCTGTGCGACGGCCGACGGCACCGAAGCTCCCCCGGTGTAGGCGGCGCGCAGGCACGAAAAGTCCGTCGCCGCGAAGTCGGACGCCTGGCGCAAGGCCGTGTAGGCGGTGATCGCGGCCACCGTGAAGGTAGGTCGGTATCGGCGCACGAGATCGAGCACGGTCGCCGGATCGAATCGATAGCTCAGCAGGAACGGGGTGCCGCCGGCCAAGCTGGCGCCCAATCCGGCGATGAGACCGGTGATATGGAAGATCGGCGCCATCACCAGATTGACGTCGGACTCGTCCAGACCGACCCATTCCGCCCAGGTGTGGGACGCAAAGGCGACGTTGCCGTGCAGGTTGGTCGCGCCCTTGCTCGGCCCGGTGGTCCCCGATGTGTAGACGAGCAGCGCGATGTCATCCGGGGTCAGTTCGATGGCGGCCGGAGTGGAGCCCGTCCGCTCGGCGATCAACGTGCCGAAGTCGAGCACGTCGTCGGCCGACAGGCGCGACTGTTCGCCGAGCAACGTCGGGACGTCGTCCAGGTAATCGAAGGCCGAGGCGGTGATGACGGTCTCGACGAGCGGAAGGGGCAGCACCCGGCGGGCGACGCTTTCGTAGAGATCGTCCGCGCTGATTAGAACCGACGCACCGCTGTCGAGGAGGATCTTGTTCAGTTCACTTTCGCGCAGCATCGGATTCACCGGCACGACGATCGCGCCCAACTTCCATGCGGCGACCACGGCGATGGGAAACTGTGGGACATTCTGCAGGTACAGGGCTACCCGATCACCACGCCGAACGCCGCGTTCGGCCAGCGCCACGGCCAGCGCGTCCGAAGCCCGGTCGACGTCACCCCCGCTCAGGACGGCGTCGAAGTAGCGGATCAGCGGTTCGTCGGCTCGTCGCTGGCACGCCGACCGAGCCATGTCCAACCCCGTGGCGAAGGGCCGGGTCGGCTGCTTCGCTCGCGCCTGACGCGACGTCACTGTTCCCTTCCCGCTGCACGGCCAAGGCCCGCGCTGCACGACCTGTGTCGGCTCTTCGCGGGTGCGCAATCAGGCACGTTCGTCATGGTCACGCATCCGGCGGGAGCAGGCAGTTCGGACGCTAGCACGATGCATTCAAATTCATTGAGTTTTCTGATAACTTGCTCGTGCTTGGTCACCACGTCAAGGACGAGACTTGCGAGCCAGCCGGCTTGTTGAGCGCGTAGCAATGCGATGTCGCGCGTGGTTGCGATGACCTACGGCATGGGCGGCACCTTTTCGGTGCTTGGGTCGACGGTTCGTGCGGCTTACGGATGCCTGATCGAAAGAGGTCGTTATGAGTGAGCTTCGCTTCGACGGACAGGTGGTCATCGTCACCGGTGCCGGACGAGGAATCGGGCAGGCGGAAGCCGTGTTCCTGGCGGCCCGAGGGGCGGCCGTCGTCGTCAACGACCTCGGGGCGTCGACGGCCGGCGAAGGACAGGCGGCCGGTCCGGCCGAAGACGTGGTCGCCGAGATCACCGCGGCCGGCGGAACCGCGGTGGCGAGTTCGACGAGCGTCGCGACACCAGATGGCGCGCAGGCGATCATCGACCTGACGATCAAGCGGTTCGGTCGGATCGATGCGGTGGTCAATAACGCCGGCATCGTCGACAACAGTCGGTTCCCCGACCTGACCTCGGACGACATGCAACGCCAACTCGACGTGCACCTGCTCGGCTCCTTCAACGTCACCCGCGCTGCTTGGCCACACATGGCCAGTCGCCAGTACGGCCGGGTGGTGATGACGGTCTCGTCGGCGGGCCTGTATGGCATGCCCACTCAGGTCGGCTACGGATCGGCCAAGGGCGGCATCGTCGGTCTCACGCGCTGCCTGGCCTGCCTCAGCCCCCACGTCGGCATCAAGGTCAACGCAATGGCGCCCGGGGCGTACACGCGCATGGTCGACACGCTGAGCGACGCGACGTTCAAAGCGTTCTCGGCCGCTACCCGCACCACAGACGCCATTGCACCGATCGTCGCGTTGCTGGCCCACGAATCCTGTCCGGTCACGGGCGAAATCTTTACCGCTTCCTCCGGACGTGTCGCCCGGACCTTCCTGGGCGAAACCAGGGGCTACTTCAAGCTCAACCACACGCCAGAGGATCTTCTCGAGAACTGGGACGCCATCACTGCCCCGGACGGCTACTTCGAACCGCGCAGCGCCGGCGAGAACGTCAACATCACGCTCGACCGACTGCGCAAGGAAGGCGTTTCCGTTCCGGAGTCGCTCACCCTGCCCGAGTTCAGCCGCCCGAGCATCTGATCACGAGCCACGCACGCGAGCGGCCGCCCGCGTTCCGGACGGCGCACCGCGCATCCGACGATCCTTACTCGGTACGGACGGGTCCGCGCCCGAGCTGCTCGTGCGCCTTCAGCTTGTCGATGAAGGCTTCGAGCGGTATGGCGGGCATGGTCTCGAAGTGGGCGGTGCCTCGGGAAGCGAGATCCACCGACAGGTGCGCCATCGTCTCCGCATCAGGAGCTTCGATGATGGTCAGGAAGTCGAAGCGGCCCAGTAATGCGTACTGGCCGACCACGCGACATCCCATCACTTTGACTTCTTCGTCCACTTCTGCCGCCCGGTCGGGGTCCTGATGAAGCGACCGCCCGCCATTGGAAGACAGCGTCGTGAGCATTACGAATGTCGGCATCATGCCTCCCCAGTTGGCTCTCAAACCGTAGCGTCCTGCCTGGCAAATCTCTACGTCCGATCTCCTGCGATACCAACAGATTGCGGGTCGGCCGACCGATTTTCTCCATCGACCACTGTGTCCGGCAACACGTACGCGAAAACCACGCGGTCGGCGTTGACGGCTGACCTTGGGCAGACGAGCATTGAGGGTGCGCGCAATTCTTGCGCTCGTGACTCTGCCGCAGATCGAGTGAGGTGAGGCCAACGATGACCGCGCAGCGCGACGGGCAAGGAGCAGTGAGCAGCGTGCCGGACGACAATGACCCGATTCAGGCCGCTCTGCGGGCGGCGGACGAGATTGCCGCTGCCTTACAGGCACATCTGACTCAAGAACACGGTGCCTCCGTCGATGACAGAGGCACCGCGGCCTCTCCCTCGCTCGACCTCCTGCGGCATGCGCGGACCCGGATCGCTCTCGGCCTGCAGGAGGTCAAGAGAAACAACAGGCGAAGCCGGCTACAGCCGAGGACCGACCAGACACTCATGGCGGGGGACACCTGATGCCGTATGTGATTGGGCAGGAATGCGTTGACCTGAAAGACAAGACCTGCATCGAGGAATGTCCCGTGGATTGCATCTACGAGGGCGAACGGATGTTGTACATCCATCCTGACGAGTGCGTCGACTGCGGAGCATGTGAACCGGTGTGCCCGGTCAGCGCAATCGCCTACGAGGACGACGTCACTCCGCAGAATGCGCCGTTCATCGAGACGGCTCGGGATCTGTTCGCCGAAGTCGGGTCGCCCGGAGGTGCCGCGCAGGTCAGCGGCCCATTGACCGATCCCTCCTACGTGAAGGCTCTGCCGCCGCAGCAGCACGATGACGACGCCTGAGAATTGTTGCTATGACCCTGCGTGTTGCCATTATCGGTAGTGGACCTTCCGGGGTGTATGCCGCTCAATCGCTGATCAACCATGCGGACCAGGTCGGTGGCGTCGAGGTCGATGTCCTCGACCGGCTCCCCTGCCCGTACGGACTGGTGCGCTACGGCGTGGCCCCCGACCACCCCAAGATCAAGTCGATCACGTTGACCCTGCGCAAGGTTCTCGAGACCGATGGGGTCCGGTTCCTCGGCAACATCGAGATCGGCGTGGACCTCTCCATCGCTGAGCTGCACCAGTACTACGACGCCATCGTCTTGGCCTACGGCGCGGCGTTCGATCGTCGGCTGGGGGTCGACGGTGAGGAATTGGCGGGCAGCTTCTCGGCTACAGACTTCGTCGCCTGGTACAGCGGACATCCCGACAGCCAGATCGATCGGTTCACCCTCGAGGCGCGCAGCGTCGTCGTGGTCGGAGTGGGCAACGTCGCCTTGGACGTCACCCGCATCCTGGCCAAGGACGCCGACGAGCTACGCGTGACCGATCTGCCGGATCACGTCCTGGATGTGTTATCGGCAAGTGCGGTCACCGACATCCACCTGCTCGGACGCCGCGGGCCGGCGCAGGCGAAGTTCACTACCAAGGAACTTCGCGAACTCGGTGAGCTGGCGAACGCGGATGTCCTCGTCCGTGAGGACGAACTCATGCTGGACGAGGCGAGCACCAAGACGATCGAGACGGACGCGAATCAACGCCGCAACCTCGAGCTCATGCGCCAGTGGGCGTCACATCAGGATCCGCCGACGAAGAAGCGGCGTATCCACGTGCGGTTCCTGGCCAAGCCCGTCGAGATCCTGGGCGACCAGAACGTCGAGGGCGTCAAGATCGAGCGCACGACCCTCGACGGGTCCGGTAACGCCCAACCCACCGGCCAATTCGAGACGATCCCCGCACAGATCGTCCTACGTAGCGTCGGGTACCAGGGTCGTGGCATCGAAGGGCTGCCGTTCGACCAGCGCAATGCCACGGTCCCGCACGAGCCGGGCCGCGTCGTTCGCGACAACGTGCCGGTGCCCGGTCAGTACGTCGCCGGTTGGATCAAGCGTGGTCCCACCGGCGTCATCGGCACGAACAAGTCCGACGCCAGCGAGACGATCACCTCCCTGATGGCCGACGCACCGACGCTGGCACGGGCTCCCGAACGCGATCCCGGCGCCGTGCTCCGCCTGCTGGCCGAGCGTGGGGTCAAGGTCGTGGACTGGGAGGGCTGGGT
>CAXTNQ010000127.1:917-8705 GCA_964245745.1 uncultured Jatrophihabitantaceae bacterium | reverse complement strand
ATCCACCATGTTGCCGGCCTCTTTCGCCGCCATAGTTCCGGTGTTCATCGCGACGCCGACGTCGGCCTGCGCCAGCGCCGGCGCGTCGTTGGTGCCGTCGCCGGTCATCGCGACGAGCTTGCCGCCCTCCTGCTCGCGCTTGATCAGCGCCATCTTGTCCTCGGGCTTGGCTTCGGCGAGGAAGTCGTCGACGCCCGCCTCGTCGGCGATGGCTTTCGCGGTCAACGGATTGTCGCCGGTGATCATGACGGTGCGGATGCCCATGCGCCGCAGCTCGGCGAAGCGCTCGGCCATGCCCGGTTTGACGACGTCCGTGAGCTGGACGACACCGAGCACGCGGGACGGCGACTCGGCGACCTGCTCGGCCACGACCAGTGGGGTCCCGCCCGCGGCGCTGATGCCGTCCACGACGGCCTCGGTACCGGACGGGACGTCGCCTCCCCGACCCCGCACCCATGCCAGCACGGCCCCGGCGGCGCCCTTGCGCAACTGGCGCGCCGGGGCGCCCTCTGCGACGTCGATGTCGGCGCCACTCATGCGCGTCTGCGCCGTGAACGGCACGAACGTCACGTGGGCCAACTCGCCGGGCGTCCGCTCCCGCAGCCCGAACCGCGACTTGGCCAACACGATGATCGAGCGGCCCTCCGGCGTCTCGTCGGCCAGGGACGACAGCTGGGCCGCCGCGGCCAAGTCGTCGATGGGCACGTCGCCGACCGGGATGAGGTCGGTGGCCTGCCGGTTGCCGAAAGTGACCGTCCCCGTCTTGTCGAGCAGCAGGGTGTTCACGTCGCCCGCAGCCTCGACCGCGCGGCCGCTCATGACCAGCACGTTGCGCTGGACGAGGCGGTCCATGCCGGCGATACCGATGGCCGAGAGCAGGGCGCCGATCGTCGTGGGGATGAGGCAGACGAGTAGTGACACCATGACGATGCCGGTGATCCCGTTGCCGTCGAGGGCGGCACTGTCGGGGATCCCCGGCTGCAGCGCCCTGGAGAAGATGGCCAGCGGCTGCAGGGTCACCGTGGCCAGCAGGAAGATGATCGTCAACGAGGCGAGCAGGATGTTCAGCGCGATCTCGTTCGGCGTCTTCTGCCGGCTCGCGCCCTCGACCAGCGTGATCATCCGGTCGATGAAGCTCTCCCCCGGGCGTTGGGTGATCTCGACGACGATGCGGTCGGAGAGCACGCGCGTCCCACCGGTGACCGAGCTGCGGTCACCGCCGCTCTCTCGGATCACCGGCGCGGACTCTCCCGTGATCGCCGACTCGTCCACGCTGGCGATGCCGTCGATGACGTCGCCGTCGCCGGGGATCACGTCGCCCGCTTCGCACACCACTCGGTCGCCCTGCCGCAACTGCGGGGCCGGGACGTCTTCGAGCCGTCCGTCGAAGGCGTCTGGATCGACCAAGCGACGCGCCACCGTGTCCGTCTTGGCCCGGCGCAACGCGTCGGCCTGGGCCTTGCCGCGGCCTTCGGCCACCGCCTCGGCGAGATTGGCGAACAGCACAGTCAGCCACAGCCAGCCGACGATCAACCAGGCGAACACCGACGGGTCGGCGGCGGCGATGACCGTGGTGAAGACCGCACCGATCTCGACGATGAGCATCACCGGGTTGCGATAGAGCGTCGCCGGGCTGAGCTTGCGCAGAGCGTCGGGCAGGGATCGACCCAGCTGTCCGGGATCGAGCAGACCACCGGACACCCGCCGCGGTCCGGCGGGAGGCGCCACGTGCGCGGGCGCGGGATCGACGAGCATGGACATCAGTGCAGACCCTCCGCGAGCGGACCGAGTGCGAGAGCGGGGAAGTAGGTGAGCGCGACGACGATGACGGTGACGCCGGTGAGCATGCCGACGAACAGCGGCCGGTAAGTGGGCAACGTGCCCTCGGACGGTGGCGTCGGTCGCTGGCGGGCCAACGAGCCGGCCAGGCCCAGCACGAAGACGATGGGCAGCAGACGTCCGAGGAGCATGACCACGCCGAGCGCGTAGTTGTACCAGACGGTGTTGACGCTGATCCCTGCGAAGGCCGAGCCGTTGTTGTTGGCCGCGGACGTGAACGCGTAGAGCACCTCGGACAAGCCGTGCGCGCCGCTGTTCACCATGCTTGCCCGCTCTCCGGGCAGGGCCATGGCCAGAGCGGTGCCCACGAGCACGAGCGCCGGCGTGGTCAGCAGGTAGAGCGACGCAAACTTGATCTCGCGTCCGCCGAGTTTCTTACGCAGATACTCGGGCGTGCGTCCGACCATCAGGCCGGCCACGAACACCGTGATCACCGCCAGGATGAGGATGCCGTAGAGGCCGGAGCCCGTCCCTCCCGGCGCGACCTCGCCCAGCATCATGTTGAGCAACGTCATGGCGCCGCCCAAACTGGTGTAGGAATCATGGAAGCTGTCGACGGCTCCGGTCGAGGTCAGCGTCGTGCCGGTGGCGAAGACCGCCGAGTCGGGCACGCCGAACCGTTGCTCGGTGCCCTCGGTCGAGGCTCCGACCGCGGTCGGCACCGTGCCGTGGTGGGCCTGCTGGAAGACGAGCATGAGGATCACCGACGCCACGGCGAGCAGCGCCATAACTGCGACGATCGCGTGGCCCTGCCGGCGGTCCCCGACGATGCGGCCGAACGTGCGCGGCAACGAGAAGCCGATGCACAGCAGCAGGAAGGTCTCCACCCAGTTCGTCCACGCCGTTGGGTTCTCGAAGGGGTGCGCCGAGTTGGCGTTGAAGAAGCCACCGCCGTTCGTGCCCAGTTCCTTGATCGCCTCCTGGCTGGCCACCGGGCCGCCCGGCAGGGTTTGCGTGCCTCCGACCAGGGTGTGGATCGTTTGATAGTGGTGCAGGTTCTGGATCATCCCGCCGGCCACGAACACCACCGCGAACACGACGCTGATGGGCACTAGCACCCGCAGACAGATGCGGGTCAGGTCGACCCAGAAGTTGCCGAGCCGGTCGGTGTGGTGCCGGGCGAAGCCGCGGACGAGCGCGACCGCCACCGCGATCCCGACGGCGGCCGAGGCGAAGTTCTGTACGGCCAGCCCAGCCATCTGGACCACGTACCCGAGGGCACTTTCCCCCGAGTACGACTGCCAGTTCGTGTTCGTCACGAAGCTCGCCGCGGTGTTGAACGCCTGGTCGGCGCTCATCTGCGGCACTCCGTACGGCGGCCACAGGTGCTGCTGGATGCGCAGGAACACGTAGAGGAACACCACGCCGACCACGCTGAACGCGAGCACCGAACGCAGGTAGCGGCTCCAGCTCTGGTCGGCGTCGGCGTCCACCCCACCGAGGCGATAGACGACGCGCTCGGCGGCGAGGTGCCGTGAACCGGTGACCACCCGCGCGATGTAGTCGCCGAGCGGGCGGTGCACGAGCGCGAGCGCGATCACCAACGTCCCGAGGAAGATCACTGCGGCGAACGTGTCGCTCATCAGAAGCGTTCCGGGAACAGCAAGGCCACGACGAGAAACACCGTCACCAATACGGCAATGATCAAGCCGACGATATTGGTGACGCTCACAGCCGCTCGGCCCCCTTGACGACGAGCGCCAGCGTGACGAACACGCCGACCGTCACCAGGACGGCCCAGAGATCACCCACGAGAATCGCCATCGCTGCCACGGGAAACCGCTCCCGTTGCGGTCCGGCCCGGTCGCCGGACGTCCTGACTCAACGCCTATGCGACGACCCAAACCGGCGGTAACAGCGAACCCTCACGCGTCCGCTTCGAAACGCTCACGCGTCCCTCACGACCGGGCTACAAGGACGCGACCTGCGGCGCAACGCGCTCGGCAATCAGCGCCAGGTGATCGACGTCGGTGAGGTCGAGCGTCTGCAGGTAGACGCGGGTCGCACCCGCTTCGGCCAGCCGGCCGAGCTTGTCGACCGCCTGGTCGGGCGTGCCCGCCACTCCGTTCGCGACGACGTCCGCGGCCGCGTAGCCGATGGCTTCGGCCCGCCGCCGGACCTCGGCGTCGTCGGCCCCCACGCACACCGTCTGAGCGGCCGAACCGACGATGCCGCGCGGCACGCCGGCCCGCACGCGCGCCAGCACATCCGCCGTCTCGGCCGGGCTACGGAAGGCGACGTTGTACTCGTCGGCGAAGCGGGCCGCGAGCTCGACGCTGCGCCGCTTGCCGCCTCCGCCGAGGATGATCGGCGGACGCGGCGACTGCATCGGCTTGGGTAGCGCCGGCGACTCGACGAGCGTGTAGTACCGCCCGGTGTAGTCGAAGGATTCGCCAGGCGGCGTCCGCCACAGCCCGTCGACGACCTCCAACTGCTCGGCGAACCGGTCGTAGCGCTCCGCAACATCGGGGAACGGGATGCCGTACGCCCTGTGCTCCGACTCATACCAGCCGGCGCCGAACCCGAACTCCACCCGCCCGCCGCTCATCTGGTCGACCGGCGCGACCGTGATGGCGAGCGGCCCGGGACGGCGGAACGTGGCCGGCGTGACCAGAGTGCCCAGTCGGATGCGGCTGGTCTCCCGAGCCAACCCGGCGAGGGAGGTCCAGGCGTCGGTCGGGCCGGGGCGGCCGTCCCCGCCGATCGCCATGTAGTGGTCCGAACGGAAGAACGCGTCGAAGCCGAGCTCCTCGGTGGCACGCGCGATCCGCAGCAGGTCGTCGTAACGGGCGCCCTGTTGAGGCTCGGTGAAGATCCGCAACTGCATACCGCGCACCCTAACGAGGGCTGTCGCCCCTCTCGCGCGTGAGCGCGAGTTCGCGGCGAGAGCCGCGACCGGGCGACCTGGGAGAGATGACTAGAGGCGGTTGCGCTCGTAGATCAGCCGCAGGCCGAGCAGGGTCAGGTGAGGTTCGTAGCGGGTGATCGTCTCGCTGTTCGGTATGACGAGCGGGGCCAGCCCGCCGGTGGCGATCACCTCGACCGGTCCCGGACCGTCCGCTACGAGCGCCGTCCGCAGCCGCGCGACCAGGCCGTCAACCTGTCCGGCGAACCCGTACAGGATCCCGGACTGCAGCGCCTCGACCGTGCTTTTGCCGATCGGCCCCCGGGGCTCGACCAACTCGACCTTGCGCAGCTGCGCCGCGCGCGCGGCCAGCGCGTCCAACGAGATCTCGATGCCGGGTGCGAGGGCGCCCCCCATGAAGTCCCCCCGCGCGTTGACCACGTCGAAGTTCGTCGTCGTGCCGAAGTCGACCACGATCGCCGGACCGTGGACGAGGTGGAATGCCGCCAGGGTGTTGACGATCCGGTCGGCGCCGACCTCCTTGGGGTTCTCGTACTGCAGGCTCACCCCGGTACGCACACCCGGTTCGACGATCACGGTGGGCACGTCCGGGTAGTAGCGGTCGAGCATCTCGCGCAGCTCACGCAGGACGGCCGGCACCGTGGAGCAGGCCGAGATGGCGTCGACGAGCTCATCGGCCAGCAGGCCGCGGAAGGTCAGCGCGAGCTCGTCCGCGGTACTCCGGGCGTCGGTCTTGATCCGCCAGGACCGCTGCAGCTTCTCGCCGTCGAACACTCCGAGGACGGTGTTGGTGTTGCCGACGTCGACGGCGAGCAACATCAACCCTCCGCCGTGAGGTCGAGCCCGATGTCCAGCACCGCGGCGGAATGGGTCAGGGCTCCCACCGAGAGGTAGTCCACCCCGGTCTCGGCCACTGCTCGCGCACGATCCAGGGTGAGACCGCCGGACGCTTCAAGCTCGACCGCCGAACCCTGCGCGTAGCGAACGACGGCGCGCAGGTCGTCGAGCGTCATGTTGTCGAGCAGGACGAGCTGCGCGCCCGCGTCGATGACCTCGCGCGCCTGCGCCACGGTGTCGGCCTCGACCTCGATCGGTAGATCCGGGTGCTCGGCCCGCACCCGCTCGAACGCCGCGACGACGCCCCCGGCGGCGGCCACGTGGTTGTCCTTGACCAGCGCAGCGTCGGTCAGCGACATGCGGTGGTTCAGCCCACCGCCGCAGCGCACCGCGTACTTCTCGAGCGCGCGCAGCCCCGGCAGCGTCTTGCGCGTGTCCCGGATGCGTGCGCCGGTACCCGCTACGGCCTCCACCCACTTGCGGGTCACGGTCGCGATCCCGGACAGGTGACCCAGCAGGTTGAGCGCGGTGCGTTCGGCCGTGAGCAGGCCGCGCATCGAGCCGTCGACGGTGGCCAGGGGCTGTCCGGGGACGGCGGCCGCCCCGTCCATCGCGGTATACGTGACCCGGACCACGCCGTCGGACTGCTGCCCGACCACATCGAAGACCCACGCCGCAACAGGCAGCCCGGCCACCACCCCGGACTGGCGTGGGACGAGCGCCGCCCGACCGATCAGCGTCGCGGGAACGGTGGCCGCGGTCGTCACGTCGGCCCGCGGGTCCAGGCCGCCGAGGTCCTCGATGAGTGCTCGGGTGACGACCTCGTCGACCAGCCACGGTTCGAGCCCGGCCGACTCGACGACGGCGCGCACGCTGGTGTCGATCTGCACGTCACAAGCCTAGGAAGTCGGTGCGCATCAAGCCATCGGCCGGCACGGACGTGGCCAGATGGCCGCACCAGTGCGCGTCGTCGCGGTCGGGGAAGTCTTCGCGCCAGTGGGTGCCGCGCGTCTCCTCCCGCCGCACGGCCGCCGCGACCAGGGCAGTGGCCACGGTGATCAGGTTCGTCGCCTCCCAGTTCTCGGTGGTCGGGGACGAGGCGTCGCCGGCCAACAGCTCGGCGATCTGCTCGCTCGCGGTGCGCAGGCCCGTGCCGTCGCGCAACACGCCGACGTGCTGCGACATCAGCGCCTGCAGGACGGAGCGGGTCACCCGGTCGTCCACGACGCGCGGTGTGCCGCCGTGGTCGACGGGTTCCGGCGCGTCGGCCGGCTCGTCGAGCTCGCTGACGAGCGTCGTCGCGATGCGCCGGGCGAACACCAGCCCCTCGAGCAGGGAGTTGGACGCAAGGCGGTTGGCGCCGTGCACCCCGGTGCAGGCGGCCTCGCCGCACGCGTAGAGCCCGGGCACCGTGGCCCGGCCGAGCAGGTCGGTGCGGATGCCGCCCGAGGCGTAGTGGCTCGCCGGCACGACCGGGATGAGCTTGCGTACCGGGTCGATGCCGAGCGATTCGAGGGTGGCGTAGATCGTCGGGAACCGCACCCGCCATTTCTCGGCTCCGAACGACCGGCCGTCGAGCCACACGTGTTCGGCGCCGGTTTCTCGCATCCGGCGCAGGATCGCCTTCGCCACGACGTCGCGGGGGGCGAGGTCGGCGAGCGGATGCTGGCCAGCCATGAACGCCACGCCGGCGTCGTCGAGCAGCACGGCGCCCTCGCCGCGCACCGCTTCACTGACCAGCGGCTGCTGACCGCGCGAGCCCGTTCCCAGCCAGGCGACGGTCGGGTGGAACTGGACGAATTCCAGGTCGGCGACGCTGGCCCCGGCGCGCAGCGCGGCCGCGACCCCGTCGCCCGTCGACACGCTGGGGTTGGTCGTGGCCGCGTACACCTGACCGATACCGCCCGTGGCCAGGACCACCGCCCGGGCGCTGACCGCGCCCACCCCGTCGCGTTCCCCCTCGCCCATCACGTGCAGGGTCACCCCGACGACCGCGCCCGCGCCGTCGCGCAGCAGGTCGAGGACGAGGGCGTGCTCGATCACCTCGACGCCGGACGCGTCGAGCACCCGCGTCACCAACGCCCGCTCGATCTCCGCGCCGGTCGCGTCACCCCCGGCGTGCGCGATGCGATCGCGGTGGTGGCCGCCCTCGCGGGTCAGGGCGAGCCGGCCCTCTCGGGTGCGGTCGAAGCGGGCGCCCGCAGCGAGCAGGTAGGTGGCGTAGAAGGCGCCGATGCGCGCCTCGA
>CAXTNQ010000127.1:0-907 GCA_964245745.1 uncultured Jatrophihabitantaceae bacterium | reverse complement strand
GCCCCGCCGTGCACGAGCACAATCGGGAAGGGCCGCGTCGTGCGCTCGGGGGCTTCCCACATCACGGACATCGGACCCCTCTGGAAGGACTTGCTCGCCACCTCCACGCGCTCGCCCGGGACCCAGAAGTCGCCCCGCCGCGAGCAGGTCTCGCACGGCGGCCGGCCCCTCGCGGACGAGGACGCGGACCGCTGCCTCGTCGCAGATGCCGGCCCCCGCGGCGACGGTGTCGGCGAAGTGCTGTTCCGGTGAGTCGGCCGGTCCGAGCGCGGCCGCGATGCCGCCCTGCGCCCAGCGCGTCGACCCGGCGGCCAGGACGTCCTTAGTCACGAGCATGACGCGCAGGGCCGAACGCCGGGTGAGGTGCAACGCGGTGGACAGGCCGGCGATGCCCGATCCGACAATCACGACGTCGGTTTCCGCGCTCCATCCCGGTGTCGGAGCGGCCAGCCGCGTGGGAACGGTCGTCACAGCGTGAGCGCGACGTTGTCGATCAGCCGCGTGCCGCCGATCTCGGCGGCGCCGAGCAGGCGAGCCGGCCCGTGTGCGGGCGCCCGCAGAGCCAGGTAGTCGAGTTCGACGCCCGCCGCGTCGTCGAGCACGGCGTGGGCCGCGGCGAGCACGGCGTCGCCGCCCGCCGGCGCGGCCTCTCGGCCGGCGAACAGCGCCTGCGGAAGGGCGAGCGCGCGGGCCCGATCCGCGTCGGACAGGTACACGGTGCGGCTGGAGAGTGCCAGGCCGTCCGGCGCACGCACGGTCGGTACGCCCACGACGGCCGTCCGCAACTCGAGGTCGACCACCATCCGGGTGACCAGTTGCAGTTGTTGGTAGTCCTTCTCCCCGAACACCACGACGTCCGGACGCACCAGGCCCAGAAACTTCGCCACGACGGTGAGCACCCCGGCGA
>CAXTNQ010000126.1:1715-8725 GCA_964245745.1 uncultured Jatrophihabitantaceae bacterium | reverse complement strand
ATCACGTCTCGTCGGTGATCACCGCGCTTCATTCCTGGCTCCCGCCGCTTGGACACGTCGCGACCGAGGATCTGACGTCAGCATGGTTTGCTGCCGAGGAGCGACACTTTCCGGCCTGGCGAGCACGTGAGATTACTTTCGCTGAACAACGCCGTCGGCGGCTTCGAGACTTTCTACCGCTGCTCGATCTCAGGCCAGGAAACGACGACAGTCTCGACAAGGTGTTCGCGGGGTACCTCGATTGCTACGAGGCTTCCTGGACCAAGTTCGCTGACGTGAACGCTGCCCTCGAGGTCCTTGCCCAGAGCAGCCGAAAGACTGCGGTCCTAAGTAACGGGACTGATGAGCAACAGAGCGCCAAGCTCGCGGCGGTCGAACTTCAGGGACTGGTGGGCCCGGTCTTCACCGCCGAGGGCCTGGGCGTAGCCAAGCCCGATCCCGCCAGTTATCTGACGGTCTGCGCCCAGCTCGGCGTCGAGCCGAGCTGCGCCCTGCACATCGGCGATCTCTACGACCTCGACGTCGTCGCCGCCCGAGCAGCCGGACTTCAAGCCATGCACCTTGCTCGCGTGAACGGCGGACCGCACGATGAACCTGACCGGATCACTTCCCTCAAGGACTTGCACCGACGCCTCGCTACCAACCTCTCAACGCACCTAGGTCGACCCGAGTCACTTCGGGTGGGCACGGCCGTCGATCGCGCGATTACGCCTCGGGCGGGACGAAAGTGATCTTGGGCCAGCGCTGACGATGTTGCTGCAGCCGGCGCGTCGACGTCTCTAGGCTGACGCGGGCCGGATTGCGACGCCACACACCGCCTAGCAGGTCGGCGAGGCCGTACGGCGCGCAGACGTCGACGTCACGGCCGACGAGGCGGACCGCCACACAGGTTGCGGTCTCCGGCCACGTAGCGACCGCGTCGTGGACGCTGGCCAGCGCCGGCACCGGCGCGCCGCCGAAGTACCGGTGGTACCAGACGTGGACGGCGGCCTGGTTGGTCGCTTCCCACGGCAGGTCGGCCGCGAGTGTCGCAAGTCGGCGCTGCGCCGCGAGATCCCGTCCCGGGGTCACGTCGCTGGCGTCGAAGAACGGTACGTCGACATCGTTGGCCCCGCGCGGGTCGGCCACGTCGTGCAGATGTCCCCAGACGACATCGCGGACGGCGCCGGCACCGATCCACGCGTCCGGAAGGCCGCTGCGGGCCAAGACCTCCAGCGCCCGAAGCAGCCACGGAGACCGGAGAACATGGATGAGCAGCTGCTCAGCCTCATCGGGATCGACGCCGTCGCAACGGTGGAGGGCATTCAGCACCGGAGTGGACGATTCGCAGACCACTCGCGGGCGAGCATGGCGTAATCGATCTGGCTGCTGAGTTCTCCCTTGAACCACTCGTTCTCGATCAGGTGCGCCTCTCGGCGTAGGCCGAGCCGGTCGAGCAGCGCGAGACTGCGCTCGTTGCGGTCGTCGACCCGAGCGATCACCCGGCGCGCAGCCAGTGCGTCGAAAGCGAGGTCGAGCAGCGCGCGTACGGCTTCCGTGGCGTAGCCGTGGCCACCCGCGGCTGGGGCGAAGATGTACCCGACCTCGAGCGTCTCGTGCTCGACGGAACGCAACGCGAGCAGCACGTCACCGATGAGCACGCGGTCAGCAGCGGTGACGACGGCCAGCTCGATCAGGTCGCCCTCGCGCTCGAACCGGACGCTGCCTTGCTTGCGTTCGAGCACGGTGGCCACGGCCGTGCGATCCCGTGGCGCATACGGCACGTACCGCACGGCCAACGGATCGCTGTGGAAGGACAGCAGGGACTCCACGTCGTCCGCGCGGAACTGGCGTAGTTCGAGCCGTGCGGTGGACAACGGCAGGTCGGGCACGAAGGGCAACTGCACGCACGTGACCGTACAAAGCTCGGTCGTCGAGGGCTCAGTCGTAGAGCGCGTCGAGCGTCCACTGCGGCGCGCGACCGTCGGACGCAGCCATCGCACAGCTGACCAGGTACGCCCGCCCCTGCACGTCCACGAGCTGAAAGCGCGCGACCCGGACCGCGTCGGCGCTCCACCACCGCTCGTCCACCGGCCATGGACCGGCCCAGGACGTGATCGGCACCGGCCGATCTGAGCCCACGGCGAACCGGGCCGGAGGCATCGGCACCGCGCCCCGTTCGGTGACCGTGACCGGGCGTCCGGCGTCGTCGAGCACCTGAGCCGGACGGGGCGGGTCGACCAGGATCGTCGGAGCGGGCGCGGGCAGCCGGCCCGGCCAGGGCGGTTCCGGGGACCGTTCAGGAGTCCGCTCGTCGCCCCATGGGACGAGCCGGGTGCGCTCGGCCGGATTGCGGCCGCCCTGCACCACGGGGGTGAGCACCGAACCGTGTCCGAGCAGGGTCTGCACTCGGGCCAGCGCACGATGGGCCCGCTCGTCCTCGTAGCCGCTGCCGCCCCATAGAGCCTGCTGATGGGTACCGGTGGGCACCGTCTCGACCGGTATCAGGCGCAGTCGGGTGAGCCCGCCGGTCGGCCGGTGCGGACCGGCCCGCCAGCCCTCGAGCTGCCAGCGGATCCGGTCGACGACGTCCACGCTGCCGAGCACGCCGGCGTGCCGCCAGCGGCGCACCGTCTCGTCACCGTTCTCGGTCAGGGCTTGCAACTCCAGACAGGTACAGGCCAGCCCATGCGCGGCCAGATCCGCGATGAACCGCTCGGCGGTGGCCCGTGCGCTGAACGCCACGGTGTCCACACGGTCCACCGGCGGGTCGAGGTCCAGCGTGACGGTGAACTCGGTCGGGGGACGGCGCCCAGCCACCGGGCGGTCGTCGCTACCTCCCGCCTGGCGGTGCGCCCAGGCCCCGTCCGGCCCGAACCGGGCCAGCACGTCGCGGCCCGGTAGGGCGGCGAAGGCACCGAGCGTGCGCACGCCCAGCCGGACGAGCAGGTCGACCAGCGGCGAATCGCCGGACGGGTCGAGGGTGCTGATCGGCAGACGAGCCAGGAACCGCGGCGATTCACCCGGCGGTACCACCAGGCCGGCCCGGGCGGCCTGCTCGGCGGCGAAAGAGCCGTCGGCCACCCCGATCAGCACGTCGCTGGCGGACGGTGGCAATCCGGGCAGGTCCGTGACCGAACGCGACAGCGCCTGCAGCACGCCCGTCTCGCCGCCGAAGTACCGGGTGGGTCCGCGGACGCCGATCGCGGCGAGCCCCGGACGGGTGACCTCGACCCCGGGAGCGATGGCCTCCAGGGCGGCCAACACCGGCTCGAAAACGCGGGCCTCGGCCGACTCGTCCCGGGGAAGTATGGCGAGGTCGGGACAGCGCGCCTGGGCCTCGCGCCGGCGCAGTCCCCGCCGGACGCCGGCCGAACGGGCGGCGTGCGAGCACGCCACCACTCGATTGCCGGACACCACCGCGGCGGGGACGTCGTCATCAGGAGACACCCCGTCGAGCGTGGCCCGAGCCGCCGTCACCGGCCAGTCCGGGCACCAGACGGCGATCATGCGCGGCGCCATCATCCGGCGTCGGCCATCAGTGGCTCGACCGGCGCCGTGACCAACTCGACCACCGGCTGACGTCGCTGGTCGGCCCGCCGGCGCGCGATCGACGCTGCCGCCGACGGTGGGCAGCCAGAGGGCGGCCGAACGGGGACGCGCCGCCGCGCCCCGGCCCGCGGCCGTGACGGCAAGCCGGCGCTGGCGCAACCGGCCGTACCCCGGCCCGATGCCGGACCAGACCCCCGATCCGGCTTCCAGCCGCAGGTCGGCGCCGGGCCACCCGACCGGGCCGGTGAGGAACGGCACGAGCACCGCGTCGTGACTGCGCGCCCGCGCCGCGAGCCGCCGGATGTCGCCGTTCGGCACGCGAGCAGGCACCCGGGCGGCCACGACGTCGACCGCGTCGAGCAGCGCCCCGACGGCCGTGGCCCACTGCGCGTCGGGCACCGGGACGATCGCCAGCCGGGACAGCTCGATGCCGTACCCGGCCGCCGCCTCCGCGCTGATCGGCAGGGCACCGACCAGCGCACACCATCCTCCGTCGGCGGACGCCGCCCCGAGTAGGGCGAGGAGCAGGCTTACCGAGCCGGACACCGAGACCGTGTTGCCCCGAGGCAGCCCGGACGGCAGCAGGTCGCGCAGCGCGGGACACACCGGCAACGCAGGGGCGGTTCGGGCGCGTAACAACGCCGGGTCGACTACCGTCGAACCGTCGAGCTTGTGGACCGCCACGTCCAGCACTCGTCCAGTGTCGAACCAGTGTTCGAATACGTCAAGAGCCGTCGTTGGTTACCGGATCAGCTTCGGGCCAGACGATCAGGCACCGTCCCATGACCAGGCGGGACACCCGAGCGCCCGGTAAAGCCGCGTCGACGTAACGGCGTAGCTGCCGCAGCGTGTACGGCGGCGGCCACCTCTGTGGCGCGCTGTGCTCCCACTTGTGCCGTACGCGGTTGGCGACGCCGATCACCGCGAATGCGACGAGCGCCCACGGCAAGTCTCGCCACGTCATCCGGACGAAGGTCACGATCGCGAGCATCCCGCCGGGACGGACCAGGCGACGCAGTCGATGTAATGCGGACGCGGTGTCCGGGAAGTGGTGCAGCGTCGCGTTCGACACGACGGCGTCGAAGGACGCGACCGGCAGGTCGGCAGTGAGGACGTCGCCCTGCCGCCACGACACTGCTGCGTCGGGGAACCGGGTCCGCGCCCGGCGCAGGACCGCCTCGTCGATGTCGATGGCCACGACCCGGCGACCAAGACGCGCCAGGCGAGCGGCCAAGAAGCCGTCCCCACAGCCCACATCGAGCACGCAGGTGACGTCCTCGCGGACGCACATCGCAAGCGTCGCGTCGTAGTGGATGTTGGTGTTCCAAGGGGCAGGCACGTGTCACTAAACCGCACTGTCGCCGGACGCTGGTGTCCCCGTCGCCGGGTACTACGCCACGTACGTCGGCGATTCCGGCTCGTTGAGTGTCGTGCTCGGGCCGTAGGTCGTGCGTAACCAACGACGCGCGTGGGAGGGTGATCAGCACCGACGCGACCGCCGCCGGTGGACACAGGAGCGCGCGTGACCTTCTCGATCGTGGTCCGCAGCGCCGACCGGACCGTGGCTACGTCGTGGGGCGTGGCCGTCGCGTCGAAGTTCCTCGCGGTCGGCGCGGTGGTGCCCGGCGCCGAAGCGGGCGTCGGCGCCATAGCCACGCAGGCTCTGGCCAACGTTCGCTACGTACCGGACGGACTCGCCAAGTTGCGCGACGGCAAATCGGCCGAGCAGGCACTGGCCGAGCTCACCGGGGCCGACGACGGTCGGGACCAGCGTCAGGCCGGCCTGGTCGATGCGGCGGGCAGGGGCGCCACGTACACCGGCCCGGCGTGTCACGACTGGGCCGGTGGTCGCGCAGAGGACGGACTCGCCATCCAGGGCAACATCCTGGTCGGCCCGCAGGTCGTCGACGCGATGTACGAAGCCTGGCAGGCATCCGACCGTGAACAGCCGTTGGCGCGTCGACTGCTCTCCGCCCTGCGCGCCGGAGACGCGGCCGGCGGCGACCGACGGGGTCGGCAGTCTGCAGCGCTGTTCGTCGTGCAGGAGGGCGGCGGGTACGAGGGGCTGGGGGACGTCCTCGTCGACCTGCGGGTCGACGACCACCCTGACCCGTGCGCCGAGCTCGGCCGCCTGCTCGACCTGCACCGTGTGTACTTCGAGCGGCCCGCCGAGGCCGACCTGATGCCCATCGAGGGCGACGTCGCGAGCCGAGTGACCGCCGCGCTGACCCGGCTCGGCTACGACCGGCTCGACGACTGGGTCGGGGTGGAAAACTACGAGATGCGCGTCGTGGACGGGCGGATCGACCGCTACGTCCTCAACCAGCTGGAGCGGCAGGCGACGCTCTGACGGTGTCGGGCATCGCCAGCGGACGGCTCGCGACGGTGCGCGACCGCCGAGGGATCTGCGCAGAGGAGCCGAGGATGGACCTTCGGGAAGACCGCGTCGCCCTCTTCGGCCAGCTGGCCGACCCGACCACGTCGGCGAAGTTCTTCGATCGCGTCGCCGAGGACGTCAGCTGGACCGTCGAGGGCACCCATCCGATCAACGGCACCTACTCCACCAAAGCGGAGTTCGTGCGCGCCACCTTCGATCGGCTGACGCCGTTGATGCGAGAGGGCCTGCACATAGAACTGGTCAACCTCGTGCTCGACGGAGACACCGTCGTCGCGGAGATGCGGGCCAACTCAACGACTCTCGAGGGCGCGACCTACGACAACCACCTCTGCTGGGTATGCAGATTCGCCGGCCACGAACCCGGAGACCTGATCGTCGAGGTCCGGGCCTACCTGGACTCCGCCATGATCGCCTGGACCGTCATGCGCAACGAGCGTTGAGCTGGCTCCCCGGCGCTCGGCGGCCTTAGTCCTCGACCAGCTCCGCGTCCAGGTCGATGTTGCGGCTGTGCACGCGATCGGGGTGCAGGAACACGAAGCGCTTGTACGCCCAGAAGCGGAACGCCGTGCCGACCGCGATCGTGAACAGGTTGACCACGTTCATGACCAGGTGGTCGTCCTTGTAATGCAGCGGATAGGCGAACAGCGCCAGCACCAACTCGGACATGATCAGCGCGATCAGGTTGATGCCGAAGAAGTAGGACGTCTCACGTCCGATGCCCGTCCGGGCCCGGTGCGAGAACGACAGATGCCGATTACCGAAGTACGTGAACGCCGTTGCGGCCGCCGTGGACAGACCCTTGGCGGTCAACACACCGGTGCCGTGGTGCAGCAGCAGGTTGAACAGCCCAATGTCGATCGCGAAACCGCACGCGCCGACGACGCCGAACGCAGCCACTTCCTTCAGCAGAATCCGCCACGAGCCGCGCAGGCGGTCGAGCAGCGAGGACTGGGTGGGCGGCGTCGTGAGCATCGGGCCGAGAGTCTACCCACCGCAGGTCGCCGCACCGTGTGACTCGACGGTTGGGGGCGAACGCGAGATCACATGGTTCGCTCGCAAGCTCGCTCACTCGGCCCTCCGT
>CAXTNQ010000126.1:0-1615 GCA_964245745.1 uncultured Jatrophihabitantaceae bacterium | reverse complement strand
CGCTCGCAAGCTCGCTCACTCGGCCCTCCGTCCCTGCGGGCCGAACGTTCGCCCTTCGGCGAACGCGAGATCACATGGTTCGCTCGCAAGCTCGCTCACTCGGCCCTCCATTCCTGCGGGCCGAACGTTCGCCCTTTCGGGCGAACGCGAGATCACATGGTTCGCTCGCAAGCTCGCTCACTCGGCCCTCCGTCCCTGCGGGCCGAACGTTCGCCCTCGGGCGAACGCGAGATCACATGGTTCGCTCGCAAGCTCGCTCACTACGCTCGGCGGTCGTGGACGCGCGAACCGGGCTACCCGTCGTGGGCATCGTGGGCGCCGGGCAGCTCGCGCGGATGACCCACCAGGCGGCCATCGCACTGGGACAGTCCGTCCGGCTGCTGGCCGAGACCCCGGACGACGGGGCCGCACTCGTCACGGCAGACGTGGTGATCGGTGACTACCGGTCACTCGAGGACCTGCGGGCGTTCGCCAAGGGCTGTGACGTCGTGACGTTCGATCACGAGCACGTTCCGAACGAGCATCTGCTCGCGCTGCAGGCTGAGGGCGTCAACGTCCAGCCGCCGCCCGACGCCTTGCGCTTCGCACAGGACAAGGCGGCCATGCGGCTGCGCCTCGGCGAGCTGGGCATCGCCGGTCCGCGCTGGACGCCCGTCCACGATGCCGCCTCGCTCGCCGAATTCGGGGACGAGGTGGGCTGGCCGCTCGTCCTCAAGGCGGCCCGCGGCGGCTACGACGGCCGTGGCGTGTGGATGATCGACTCGCTGGACGCGGCCGCCCGCCAGCTCGACGCGGGCGTCGACCTGATCGCCGAGCAACACGTCCCGATCGTGCGCGAGTTGGCCGCCGTCGTAGCCCGTTCGCCGTTCGGGCAGGGCGCCGCCTGGCCGGTGGTCGAGACCGTGCAGGAGGGCGGCATCTGCGTCGAGGTGCTGGCGCCCGCACCCGGTCTGCCGGAGGACACCGCCGACGAGGCCGAGGCGCTTGCCCTTCGTATCGCCGCCGAGCTCGGAGTGACCGGCGTGCTCGCGGTCGAGCTGTTCGAGACGCCGGACGGCCTGCTGGTCAACGAGTTGGCCATGCGGCCGCACAACTCCGGCCACTGGACGATCGAGGGGGCGCGCACGTCGCAGTTCGAGCAGCACCTGCGCGCGGTGCTCGACTACCCGCTCGGCCGCACGACGCCGACTGCTCCGGTCGTGGTCATGGCCAACCTGCTCGGCGGCCCAGATGACGTGCGTCCAGCGCTCGACGAGCGCGTGCATCACGCCATGGCGCGATGGCCGGACGTGAAAATTCATCTCTACGGCAAGGGCTTTCGGTCGGGACGCAAGGTCGGCCATGTGACCGCGTTGGGCGACGACCTGCCGTCCGTCCGCGAACGGGCGCAGGCGGCCGCCTACTACCTCACCCACGGGGACGCCGCATGACGCCGCTCGTGGGCGTGATCATGGGCAGCGATTCGGACTGGTCGGTGATGTCCGAGGTCGGAGCGGCGCTCGACGAGTTCGCGGTGCCGCACGAGGCCCGGGTGGTGTCGGCGCACCGCACCCCCCTGGACATGGCCCGCTACGCGCAGGAAGCATCCAGCCGCGGGCTGCGGGTGATCATTGCC